>JAZFYA010000461.1:0-3752 GCA_036443315.1 Pseudomonadales bacterium | reverse complement strand
TGTTGAGCGAGCACTGTTTGAGCGCTTTTTAGCGAGTTGCGCAGCCGTCGGGCAGATTGGCAAGCGGGCGTTCGGGCATAACAGGCAACGCGCCACTGGACCGGGGGACTCAATTTATAACCCTTTAACCTAGACATCATGTATTAACTTGCCAACGTTTTGTTAATCTCAATATATTGTTCTGTTGGCAAGTAAATACATAGGTTTAACGACACCCTCTACGGAGTTTGGTTCGGTGGTTCTGCTAAAATACAGCGGTTACGCCCCTGCTCCTTGGCCTGGTACAACGCTTTATCAGACCGTGCAAAGACCTGTTCGGCCTGATCCCCCTGTATAAATTCGGCAATACCAAAGGACAGGGTGATAGAGACCGGTTGCTCTTTAAAGTGAAAAGGACAGCTGGCGATGGCCTCTCTGACTCCCTCTACAACGTTTAATGCCGGTTCCTGCCCAGTTTCCGGCATAAGCACCACGAACTCTTCTCCCCCATAGCGGGCAATAAAATCGGTTTTACGCAGTCGCTTGCGCAGGCTCTTGGCGATAATACGCAGTACCTTGTCACCGGCTAGATGACCGTAGGTATCATTGATACGCTTGAAGTGGTCGATATCACACATCACCATTGTCAGGGGGCGGTCATAACGCTGCCAACGCTCAAACTCCTGCTCCAGTCGCTGTTGGTAGGCTTCCCGGTTGGGCAGCTGGGTGAGTACATCGCGTAGCGCTTTTTGCCGTTGCTCTTCGATACGCTGCTCTGCATCTTCGGAGGCTGTTTCCATCGTTTTTACCTGGTTCACTAGGGCGTCTAGCTGCTCCGACAACGTGCTTCCCCGCTGCTGCTCACTAGATTGGTAGTGATCCATCGCGGCGACAATGCCATCCAGCCGGGTGCTGACTTCTATTTTCAACTGCTCCAGTTCTGCCGCGCCATCCACACTTTGCTGCATCGCGCTAACGTGTTCGCGCATTGACTCATTCAAGCGAAGACTGGCTTCTCGACCATCATCATGGGCTTTTTCTGATGCACCTATAAAGTGGTAGGCCTCCGACAGACGTTTATTGAGCTGGGTTAAAAAGCCTTCAAAGTCTTTTTGGTGGCTGTCAAAGGCAGAGATGACCACAATGCTGATATCTTCTAGGGTTGGCACCAACTCATACCAGTTGAGGCCCATTGCTAGCCGCTGGGAAGCAACCTTGTAGTTGTCTTTGGCCATCTCTGGCGGTTCTATTTGCTCCAGCAATTCCGACAGGATTTCACAGATGGCTGTATTTAAGCGAGAAAAAGGCGGCTCCTCGCCCACTGCATCAGCACTAAGCGGCTCCCGTGGTTCATCCACATCATCCGATAAATCCAGCCCAACACGCTCAGCCCCTTCAACACGCTGTGGTGAAGATTGCTGTTTGATTATCGTTTCTTTTTCAATGGGCTGACTGACCGTCTTATCAACTTGTTGGTTAGCCAACGCCTTTGCCGCTGAATCCTTAACAACCCAGGTGTGCCAAAAGGGTTTGCTGATACGAAGGTCACCGCCGTCCTGTAAAACCGCCTGCTGTACAGTAGCCAGTTCATTGACCAACGCGGAGTATTCCTGAATCAGGCCACTGCGCTGTTTCAAGTTATTATTCAGCCGCTTGAGCCGTTTTTTGGTTTCGGCTTTGGGTTTAAGTTTTTGCAATTGCGCCACCAAGGATTGATAGGCGCTAGCAATCACTTTGGCACGCTCGCTTTTTACGGTGTCCAAACGTTTAACCTGACCTTCCAGCGCATCGACCACGGTATTTAAATCGCGGCCCGAAGGACTGCCATCCCTTAACATTTGACGCAGACCCGCTAGCTGCTTGTCTAGCTTTTGATCGACACCATCGGCCACCAGACTGATACGCACCACCGCCCGCATCAGCAAAGACATTAATTGTTGCTGCTTGTGCTCGCGCCGTTCCTGTTCGTCCAGCGCGGTGAAGTATTTACGCTTCCAGTTGCTATCACTGTGACTCATTGGCGTTAGACTCCCTGGGCCTAGCTCTGCTGGTTGTAGGCTACTGAACCCCAGTATAGTCGCCGGAGAAATAGAAGGAGGAAAAGGCGGAGAATACCGCTTGGGAAGTTAGGGAGACATATTATAGAGATATAGCATGTCTCCCTTGAGCTTACTTTGTTACTGCAGTTAACGGGCTGCGTTCTTTATTAATAAGAAAGTCCAGTACATCCAACATTTCTGCTTGGCCGCCGGCCAGTTTTGCGGTTACTCGATATTTGCCGTTAACCACCACTTCTGGCGTACCACTGATCTTGTAGCTACGAGCACGGGCATCCGCCTGCTTAACCTTGCTATTCACACTAAAGGATTTAAAGGTTTTGTTAAATTTATCGCGATCGACACCGTAATCAGCAAACAGGTCGCCTATTTCCTGCTGACTGTTGAGATGCTTACGTTCAACAACTAATGTGGTAAATAGAGGGGTATGCAGCTTGTCCAACACGCCTAGTGCCTTGGCGGTGAAGAACGCCTTAGCATGGGTTTTCATTGCGGCATTCCACATGGCGGGAGATTGCCAAAAATCCACATCCGCAGTCTGGCGCTTTTTCCACTGTTTAATCAGTGGCTCAAAGTGGTAACAATGTGAGCAGCCATACCAGAACACTTCCACGACTTCGATCTTAGCGCTGTCGCGGGTGCGTACCGGACTATCCAGTACATGGTAATTTTTACCCGCAATAAACTTTTCAGGTTGGGCATGGGCCATTAAAGGGACTAATAAGACCAGCAAACTGGTCAGGGTTAAGGTGTAAATCCACGTTAGTCGGCTTATAAGTGGTCGGCTCGGTTGGCTCATAGCTGCTCCGTTAAACAAGTTTTGATAAGGGGCTCTTACAAAAGCCCCCCTTTTTAATGCAGGCCGGCAATATAGCTGGCCACCGCTGCAATTTCACTATCACTCAAGCGGTAAGCCACATCGCGCATCACTTGGGTATCGCCATCATTGTCACGACCCTCCAAACCATCTGCCGCCGCGCGGAAAGCCTCTAGCTGTGCCGCTATATAATCCGCATGTTGACCACTTAAAGCAGGGAAACCCGCGGGCGCATTGCCGCTACCGGTAGGTGAATGACACGCCGTGCAGGCAGCAACGCCCTTGGCGCGAATACCTGCACGGTAGATCTCTTCTCCTTTAGCGGCCAATTCGGCCTTGGCCTGGCCACCCGATGCTGGCTGGCTTGCATAGTAAGCGGCGATATTGGCGATATCTGTATCACTCATAGCCTCTAACTGCCCTGCCATCATAGCCACACTGCGACCACTGCATTTCTGCGCTTTTTGATCAGCTTCTGATAGTGCGCCGCATTGAATATCCTTCATCTGCTTAATTAGATAGCGCTCATTCTGTCCCGCCAGTTTGGGAAAGGACGGCGCTATGCTGTGACCACCCTCCCCATGACAGACCGCACAGGCTGCCGCTTTGGTTTTACCGGCAATGGCATCACCGTCGGCCTGCGCTAAACTGGCGCAGCCGGTAAGCATCAAAAAACTGATTAATAGCTTTCTCATAGTTGTTCCAAATGTATTGCTTTAGTGGTGAGCCAGCCTGTTGGATGGCTCGATTGTACTGATAGCTTGATTGTACATAGCTAGTGTCCATCCATAAACTGCTGTCATTCCCGCGTAGGAGGGTGTCGCAAAAGGGGCTTCCCGTAAAACGCACCTCCCGTTTCATGCGGGTTGTAGAGGTGCAAAATTTAAATTTGGACCCTT
>JAZFYA010000460.1:0-8177 GCA_036443315.1 Pseudomonadales bacterium | reverse complement strand
CCATCTACTCCGGGCGCTTGAAAAGCATAAACGGGTTGTGAAAGATGTTCTCCTAACGATCGATAACACAAGACATTCCCGCCAGCAGGATGGACCATAACAAGTGGGGTGCCTGAGCCTGCCATATTAATTTCAACAATCCGTGAAAAGGAAGATTCCTGTGTGCCTTTTTCTAAAAATTCTGCAAGAAGTTCAACCGTTGGTTTTTCCCATATAGAGCCAAGAGATAAAGAGATGCCAAAAATTTCGCGCACCCTCCCAAGTATTTGAACCCCTTCAAAGGATTGCCCTCCCAGGTCGAAGAAATTATCGATAACCGTTAATTGTTCATAACCCAACACTTTTTGCCAGATATCGAGAACCTGGCTCTCGGTTTCATTCTTTGGCTCCCGACTGACCACTTTATCGACCGCCTTTGGGCAAGCAGCGATCGGCGGTAATGCATTGCGATCTACTTTACCATTGCTGTTTAACGGTAGATCGGTTACCTGTTTAATCAAACGTGGAATCATATAGTCAGGTAATTTAGGTTTAAGGTAATCTTTTAACGCTTCGTTCTGAATGGATGCATCCACGTCCAACACGACATAGGCGACCAATTGAGCTGCTTTACTTTCAGAGCTTTCAGAACGCTGCACGGCAGCAATCACACGACTAATACCGGGATAGGTCAACATTAGAGCTTCGATTTCACCCAACTCGATACGATGGCCTTGTATTTTCACTTGTGAGTCTCGACGTCCCCTAAACTCGATTAACCCATCTTTCACGTACCGACCCATATCACCCGTGCGATAAATTCGCTCCCCGGTTGTAGGGTGTTCAATAAAACTCGCTGAAGTTTTTTCTTTATCATTCCAGTAGCCAAGCGCCAGACCAGTCCCGCCAATATATAACTCACCCTCTGTCCACTCGGGAGCGGGGCGACCTACCGCATCTAAAATAAACCAGGGTTGATTCGACATTGGATAGCCGTAGGGAATACTGTTCCAGGTGGGGTCTACCTGACCAATTTCGTACAAAATGGACCAAATGGAGGCTTCTGTTGCACCACCTAGACTCACGACCCTTGCATTCGGTGCAACTTTTCTGAGGCGATCTGGCAGGTCTATGGGAATCCAATCACCACTTAAAAAGAACAACCTCATTTCGGGTAATAGTATTCCGCGTAATTCTGCCAATTCGACTAACAAAACAGCCAAAGGCGGGACTGAGTTCCAAATCGTTACTTTCTGCTCAATCAAAGAATCTAGCCAGTGGGAGGGGTTTAGCATGTTCTCTGGGTCTGGGTAGACTATCGTGGCGCCGGAGGCTGCCGCACCGAAAATATCGTAAACTGAGAGGTCAAACCCAAAGGACGACACGCCAAATATTCGATCCCCGTCGCCAACCTGATAGCGGTTGTTTAAATCCAATACGGTATTAACAGGGCCGCGATGATCAATCATAACGCCTTTGGGATGACCGGTAGAACCAGAGGTATAAATAATATAAGCAAGGTCAGTTATCTGGCCTGGCCCGGTGCGTAATTCTCCTTCGTCAGCCAGTTTCACCACTGGCAATGCGGGTATCTGGAAAGGTTTTACCGATGAATCATGGGTATTAATCGATGCCACTAAAATATCACTTGGCCAGGCCAAGGATTCTTTATAATATCGCTGGGTGATAACTAACGCTGCCCCACAATTTTTCAATAAATAGGCGAGCCGCTCCTGCGGTAGTCGAGGGTCAATGGGAACATAGGCGGCTCCTGCTTTGAGAATGCCGTAGACAGCTTGGAGTATTTCGGTGCTTCTGTCAGCAACCACAGCCACTCGTTGTCCACGCACAACCCCTAATTCAATCAATTGCGTTGCGACACGATCACTGGCTTCCAATAGCTCACGGTAGGTCAATTTGAAACCTGACATTTGCAATGCCAATGAGCCTTGGTTATTCGCCGCTGTTGCTGCTAGTAAGTCCTCTAAGCGCCTGTCTGGTATATCCCTGGGAGCAGAAGAGGTATTAAGCCTTTCTGCAATTTGTCGTTCAGGTACAACCTGAAAACTTTCTTCCTGCCAGGATTGTGGGTAATCTGCAAGGTGCTCAAGCAGGTTGCCATAGGCTTCCAACATGTCATCAATGAGTCCTTCAGGAAAAAACTCTTCCAGCAAATCCCAAACGTAGTAATAGCGACCATCGGGCAACTCCCAAAACTGATGATCTAACATGACTTGAGAGGTTTCAAGACAGCTAAAGTCATAGCGATTGAAGCCCTCCATGAACAGGCCACTGCCCACTACAAAAGGTATCGGAGCACGACCGAATTCACCCATCTTTCGATTGAGGGATTGCATTACCTGCATCCCCCCCCAGTACAGATGTTCGGTATCTCGTATAACTTGTTTTTGTAGGGTGTGTGCACGCTCCACAAAGCTTTTACCTTCACGAAAATCGATTTCTAGGGGATATAGCGATGCAAAGTTTCCCACTATTTTCATTATGTCGGGATGAATATCCAAACGCCGTGTTACCATGTTGCTGAGCACAAAGTGGCGTTGGTTGCTCCACGCGGATAGTATCTCAGCGTAAACGGAAAACACTGCGCCTGAAGGTGTCAAACCAAGCTCACTGGCAGTCGCCTTGAACCGGCTCCACCTCTCGGCACTTAAAAAACATTCACGACGATTCAAACATGAACGAATACGTCGGTTTGCGGTGGAAATAACCGGTAACTCTGGCGGCCCCGGCAAACTGGGCAAACGGTCTTCCCAATAACGTTTGTCGGCTAGCCCTTTCTCACTATTTGCCAATTGATCAATGACCTTGACCGCATCTCTAATGCCTAATGTCAGCGGGGGCAGAGTTAACGAAGGGTCTTGATAAAATTGATCGACTTCACCCAAGAGTGTTGTCAAACCCATGCCATCGGAGAAAAAATTATTGTGGTTGTAATGCATGCGCGCTTTTTGAGTTCCGTTCTCGTTCCACACCGAGACTTTTAACTCCAACCATGGCCAGCTATCCAAAGGAAGCTCTGAGCGCATCATGCTTTTTCGAGTATTAGATAATGCTACTTTGACCGTCTCATCACTTTTATTACGCAAATCAACGACCTGACAATTAAGCATATCAAGAGTCTTGACCATCTCCAGGTTGGCGTCAGAATTTACCAGAACAATTTCATTTTTGTGACGATGTATGACTTTATCCCATGCAGTTTGATAGCGAACGATATCCAAATTATCAAAATTCTTTTCTAGATAATAATGTGGACGAACATGAAATTCCATGAAAGGATCTTCAGCAATATAAAAGCCTCGCTGTAAATCTGATAGTGGAAAAGGCAGATGATAATTTTCTGGATCTGGCTGGCAAGTAGGAAGCCCCAGCTCGTTTGCAGATGCCTGCAACCATTTCATAATATCCGAACGATACTCCTTTAACGATGAGCGAAGCTCTGGGGTAAGGGCTCCTTTTTTACCTTCCACTTTTAAGGATTCACCATCGGCAAATAACACAACGCCGGATTTATCGAGTTCCTCAAGTAAATTAGTTAAGCTCATAGTACAAACACCTCAACATTTTCGTCTTCTGTAGAGGTTTCGTTGTTACGTTGACTCATACGCTGAATTAACACTTTTTGTCGAATGACTGTTATTATTTCAGAAATACGACCGCCTCCAATCACTATCTCTGGGGGTAGATCCACTTGAACCCAATTACGGATCTGACTACGCAGATCTGTTGCGGTAAGTGAGTCAATGCCAAGAGAGGTTAAACGCATATCCGCAAGCGAACCTTTACCCTCCAACTCTCGCTGCATATCGATCTGGAGGACTTTAGCAATCAATTCTTCTAGGCTATTCAAAATGGAGAGTGAAGCATCGGCATCACTTAATGCCATTAATTGCTCCATCGTGGGAAGCTCTGCGGTACCATAAATAGGCTCAGCTGGCCCCTCAATCGACTTAGGCAAGGGGTCAACACCGAGTTCGGCAAGCACTGATAACTCAGCCTTTAATACCACTACTTGCGGTTCAGCAGACTTTAGAACACGCTCAATAGCCTGAATACCTTCGGTGACCGATAAAGGCTTAAAGCCTTGTCGAGCAATATGACGGCGATAGTTGTCGTCGGATGCCATGCCAACCTCGGCCCAAAACCCCCAATTGATTGTTCTAACAGGAAAGTTAGCCAACTTGTCAATAGCCCGTGCAAAGGAATCCTCAAAAGCATTTGCGGCCACATAATTTGACTGTCCTCTTGGTGCAAGCAACGAAACCATTGACGAGAAGAACAACATAAAATCTAAAGACTCATCTGCTAGTGCCTGATAAAAACTCAGGGAGCCAGACACCTTCGGGGTCATTACAGCTCGCAAACTGGATTCTTCCATATTTTCTAATGTGCTGTCTTGGATTAAACCTGCGGAATGTATGGCTCCGTTGAACGTGCCAAATCGTTTTTTGGCAATTTTTACTGCCGTTGAAAATTCAAGTGAATCCGCAATATCAGCCTGTAAATAGAGGGCTTCCCCTCCCAAAGATTCAATCTGGCGAATTTGTTCCTGTTGGTGTTCACCCAACTCAGAACGGCCGAGCAAAACTAATCGTGCACTAAAATGCTCGGCTAGGTAGCAGGCAAGAGCGAAACCTATCCCACCTACTCCACCTGCAATCAAATAACACCCATTGTCTATATAGGGACTTTGTTGATTTCCCAAAACCGGTGTAAAGGGCTTCAGGACTCGCCTAAAGCTGCGCCCGACCCTAAGTGCGACTTCTGAATTCTCAGGCCGGTCAGTCTCGCGGATAATTATGCCTGCAATTCCACTCAGTGTTTCAGAAGATCTTTGTGGATCAGCCAGAGCAATATCAACTTGATTGACCGTCCACCGTGGGTATTCCTTGCCAATGGATTTTACGAATCCCGCCACTGGCCCACCGTTTGGCTGTGTATTTTCCTCCGATGACACTTGGTAGAGGCCATTGGTCACCGTCGTTATATTCAAGGGGCTATCTTCATTGATTAATCCATTGGAACGAAAAGCTTTCAACAAATTAAACAAAGTGATTACACTGTCTGTCAGGCAGTGTTCAAGGATATTTTCTTGGTGACTAATAAATTCAGATCGATTTTCGTGCCCTGCTTGTGAACTCAGTAGATTACTAACATTCAACGATTGAATTCCCCCCAGAAAATAAAGGGCATCAAAGGGGGAAATATTCTGGACTATGGTCGTCAAAGATGCGGGGTTTAAAGGATCAAAGCACCACTGTTGTGGTGTGCCTACTGATGTAGTGGGCCCTAATAGTATCTCTTGGCATGACATATCATAGTGATCGAGAATCTTGTCTTTGAGTAGTGCCGCGGCAGTTGTATAGACTATCAGCACGCCCCCTCTTGGAACAACCCTCTCTAAAGGTGTTAGTGCAGAAGCGGTTGTTTTATCTTCAATCCATTGAGGCGTATACGAAAGAGTAGGATGTTCAGCGTTGCTTTTATTTTTCGTGTCATCAGTGTCGGCAATACTTTTTGCATTAACCCAAACAATCTTGATGCCCTCTATGTCAACAACAAATTTTCCTCGCTCATTGTACAATAAAATATCAGCTATTCGATGCGCTTGGTTTTCCTCTGCGAGTGGTCGCAAGCGACACTCTGCTGTTAACTCACCATAAATAGCGCTATAAATTGATAATCGTTCTATAGCGACAGGTAAAGGTACGCGGTTAGAGCTATCATGCTCAAAAACTGAGCTTACCGCCAGTTGTAGCGCGCCATCCAATAAAGCAGGATGGATCGTTGATAGGGTATCTTCAGATCCTTCACTTTTTGTCATCCAGGCTGCTGCTAGGGGTTTAGGGAGCTTAATCCTGGCGCATAAAACACTGTCGTTTTCGGTACTCACAACATCATCTACAACCTGAAATTCTGTGCCATATTGCAAGCCCTTCGCTGTACACTGCTGGTAGAAATTGGCGGAGTCAAAAAGGGGATTGTTAGTAGTAAGGTCAATAGTTGTTTGACTTGACGAACTCTCTTGCTCTGACAATGATACCCAGTTCAATCGACCTCTAGCGTAAATTGCCCACTCTTCAGATTCAGAATGTTTCGCTGAAAATCGTATCTGCCAATCTTCATTAGCCGAATTGCGCTGAAGAACAATCTGAACTTGAGTACTACCGTCAGTCAGATGAAGTGGGCGCAAAAATACTAGTTCACTCAATGTTGGGCTCTGTGAAATCTGATCGCCAGCAGCCACTTTCATCGCTGCTGCAAAGGCTAAACAAACATACCCGGCTAGAGGCATAATACTAATCCCACAGACCTGATGATCTTTAAGAAATTCACCTAAATCGTAGAGCACTATTGACTCGTAGCAGGCATAATCGATGCCCTCAAGCGCAATCTCGACCGATTTCCCAAGTAAAGGTAGGCGCTTTGATTCAATTAACGATTCAACGGCAGTATGTTTAACTTTCGATGAAACCCAATGACGCTGCCTTTGAAAAGGATAGGTGGGTAAGGTGATCGGTTGAAAAGATGTGCGTTGTTTTAATGCAGAAAAATCCACAGGTAGCCCTGCAGTATAAAGCGTAGCCAGGGACTGCATGAAGTGTTCATTATCTGCTGTTCCTGGTTTGAGGCTGGACACGCACAGGATATCCTGTGCGCTGTCTGGGTTTTTAGCCTCTCGGTTTGAGTGAAACGATAAACAGTGACGAGCCATAGTGGTTAACACAGCTGATGGACCGAGTTCTAGAAATAGATCCACTCCAAGCTTTTGCATTCTTTCCACGCTTGGTTTGAACATTACCGGTTTACGAATATGATTGACCCAATATTGTGGGTCCTGGAAAAGATCTTTCTCAATGGTACCTGTAACATTTGAAACTAAATCAATATTCGGTAAACAAAGATTCAGTTGTTCTACTTCTTTCAGGAATTCGTCTAGAATAGGATCCATCAATGATGAATGAAATCCTTGCGATACATCCAGCAGTGACACGTCAATACCCGAACTTTCAAGAACTTCAGCGACCTTTTTTATAACCCTTTCATCGCCCGAAATGACTGTAGACTCAGGTCCATTTATCGCAGCGATATCAAACACTAACTCTTTTTCTGCTAGTAAATCTGTGACTTTATCTACGCCGGCTCTAACGGCGACCATTGCTCCTATAAATTCCAAACTATCGATTAAATGACCGCGTTTCACTACCAGACGCAAAGCATCTTCTAACGAAAATACGCCTGCAATGCAGGCAGCTACAATTTCACCAACACTGTGTCCCATCACTACATCAGGGGTAATGCCAAAGGATTTCCACAGTTGCGCTAGTGCATAGTCAATTGAAAAAATAGCAGGCTGGGTATAACGTGTTCGACTCAGTGTTTCCGGGCCAGCCTGATAAAATAAATCATGTAGAGATCGACCTAACTGTGGCTCAACCAAATCGTTACATCGATCTAAGGCTTCGCGGAAAATTGGCTGAGACTCATATAGCCCACGTCCCATGCCAATATATTGAGCGCCTTGGCCTGTAAATAGAAAGCCCACCAAGGGCAACCGCCCCTCAACAACTCGCCCATAACTCGCCCCTTCCATGACAACCCTATTTGATGCGTAGGCTTGTAAGGATTGCTGCAGGTCATGATCATTGTTTGCTGTTACAGCAAAGCGATATTCCATTTGCGTGCGAGTGGTATTTGCCAAATAACAGATGTCAGCTATTCGACCAGGGGCGGAGCTAAGTAACGACTCATAGCGCTGGGCTATCGACTGTAATGACGTGCTACTTTGAGCAGACAGAGACAACAAATAGGATAAGTTTTCTTCATGATTATACTGTGCGGGGATTTCTTTTAAATCGTTAGTAGTCAATTCTGTAGCCAAAGGGTATTCTAGAATAATGTGACTACTAACCCCCCCCATACCAAACGAACTAACACCCGCTCTAAGCGGTAAATCATTTCCAGATTTATCCCTGCGTGGGATCCAGGGTTTATTATCATCTATTATATAGAATGGAGTTCTATCCAAATCTATACGTGGATTAAGTTTTGAGAAATTCAAATTACTCGGCAATATTCTATTTCTCATTGCCAGCAGCACTTTGATTACGCCCCCAATACCCGCAGTCGCTTCCATGTGCCCGACATTTGACTTGAGTGCTCCTAAGCCGACCGAT
>JAZFYA010000459.1:0-8407 GCA_036443315.1 Pseudomonadales bacterium | reverse complement strand
AATTAAAGAAAAACCCCATGTTCGTCATGGAGCAGGGAGAGGGCGCGCCAGTTGCAATTCTCAATCGGAATAAGCCTGTTTTTTACGCTGTCCCGGCAAAGGCTTACGAGGCACTGATGGATAAGCTAGAAGATGTTGAGCTTGCAGCAATAGTGAGGGAGCGGTTAGATCAGCCTGAAATAGAAGTTTCACTAGATGACCTATAGGTTGGTATTTAAAACAGCAGCCAAAAAGGCATGGGAAAATTAGATCCGGCGATACGCGAGTCATTCAAAAAAAAACTAGCAGAGTGTATTGAAAACCCAAGAATTGAAAGCTCTAGGCTAAGTGGTATGCAGGACTGCTATAAGATCAAATTGCGTAGCGCTGGCTATCGACTGGTGTATCAAGTGCGTGATAGTGAACTCGTTGTTTCTATTGTAGCGGTGGGTAAGCGTGAACGAAACAATGTTTATAAAGCCGCCGTGAAACGTATCTAATCTAATCGGATACTGCTGTTATCCAGTTTCAACAAGTGTACTTTGAGTCAAGTTAACTGACTCCCGGCAAAGCCGGGGGCTCGAAAAAATAAATCTGTCCCCGTTTTCGGTGCCGTTTTCGCTGTGGTTAACGATGTCCTTTTGGTAGTGCCTTTAGACTGCGGAATTTCATGGCGCTCACGACTGAATTGTCGAGGGTGTGTCCCTGTGATTGCTGATTGCTGATAAAATCATTGACTTAAGTGGATTGATTAGTCATTCTGCACCTGTGGGAATAGCTTAAATAAATTAATGATATTCTTGAATTTTTTCCCAAAGTAATCTGGTATACTCCAAGAACAGTTAATTACTGGTTGATATTTCTTGAAAAATAGAATTCTCGAGCCTTCAATTTTTTATGGGAGCTGCGTTATAAAAGGCAAAAAATAATATAAGTGGCTGTCTTAGTAAATAGTTCAAACTGAATCAAAATTCTAATTTGGATATACCGCGACGTTGATGGAAGTACAACAAGAGCTAAGCGCCATTCAAGGAGTGAAAATAGATGCAACCTGAAATTCTCAATAATCTCATTCTTCAATCTTCACTGGGGGCTGACAATTTCAATCACCTTTTTATCCAGGCTTGGTGGGTGTTGTGCACGGCACTAGTGCTCTTAATGATTTTCGGGTTTACTCTTTTGGAAAGTGGTTTGGTTGATGGCAGGCATATGTCGGGAATTGCTGTCAAGAATGTCTGTATTTTTTTTATATCATCAGCTGTTTATAGCCTCTTTGGTTTTGATTTAATGTATACCCAAACTGTTTGCTTTCTGGATGGCTCGTTCTGCGGTATTTTTGGTAACATGTCGTCGTATCCAGACTCGAAACTTTTCGAAAAAGCTGCATATTTTGAGTCATCGGCATTTCAGCTCTATCAGACTGGCTTCGCTGCGGTCGCCGCAACGATTATCTCTGGCGCAATTGCAGGTAGAACAACGCTACTATATAACGTGTTGGCTGCGGCACTGATAGCTGGTGTAATATACCCGATCTTTGGGCACTGGATATGGAACCCACAAGGAATTTTTAGTAAAGACAACGTCGATGCCTTCTTTAAGATTCATGACTATGCAGGTGCAAGCGTGGTCCACCTGTTGGGCGGTACTGCAGCATTGGTTGCCTGTTTCCACGCTGGCCCGCGACAGACTAAAGATGTGCAAGAAGGTGATCCGCTAAAGGAAGAAGATGATCCGCTTTGGTCACCGTCGCCAGAGATTGCTGCTGGTGGGGTTTTGTTACTTCTTATTGGTTGGATTGGTTTTAACGGGGGGAACGTATACCTTGCCCAAGAAATGATTGAATTCGGAGAAATAGACAGCATTCTGAATGATGACTCAAAAGCTGTAATCATACCTATTTTTAATCCTGGTAAATATGCACTGTATACAGTACTTGCAGCATTTTCCGGCGCGATCTCCGCATTTGTAGTTTCCAGTTTTGTTGGATATTGTAAGGACAAAAGCTACTATCTTTTTGATCCATATCCTACGTTTACGGGATCACTATCTGGTATGGTAGCGATAACTGCATGCTGCGATAGTGTAACTAAAAGTCAGGCGCTTTTGGTGGGCGTTTTTGCAGGGTTATTTTCGTTCTTTATAAGAACGCAGATGATTAGAAAGTCCAATATATATGACCCGGTTGATGCCGTCGCAGTCCATACAGGGGGGGCTGTGGTAGGTTTGCTTTTCGCTGGTTTTTTAGAAAGCGATATGGTTGTGCAGCTACAAGTTAATTTATGGTCCCAGCTTGGTGGTATTTTTGTTTGTATCACTTTTACAGCAATAGTCATGTATTTTTTTACTATATTAGCTAAAGCACTTGATGTTATGATAGCAGACACTGATTTGCAGATCCTTGGCTTGCGCTACCAGCGTGAGATGAAAGGCAAAGGTGGAAAACCAGTAGATTACGCGTCTAGAAATCGAATGGCTGCGCCTGTCATTTTAATATTCGGGTTTGTTTGTGTGGCTATAATTATATATTATGCGATCGATAACCAACTCGCCATGAACACTTTTCAAGTCTTGAACTTTTTTCTCACCGTTATCGCATTGTATGTTGCCTACAGAGCTAACGAATCAAATAACGGCACCAACGGAAAGAAATGAAAGGATCAGATTTATTAAATCGCTAAGTTCAAGCAAGAGATTGAGAAGAATTTAAATAGGCGGGTTTCTCCAGGTAAGCCTGGAGGGCCCATTTTAAAAGTCAGGTGAGAAATAACCGCAGCTCACTCTGGGACAGGCACTCACTACTGCTGATGAACACATTGAAATGTTTCACCCAAAAGAATTTTAGCGTATCAATATTACTAATAACACTTAGCGGACTGTGTGCAGCCGTATAACTTATGCCCCATACCAGAACAATTCGTCTTCAGCCGATTTAGCTGTATCCTGCCTCATTGGAATGGGCATCGCCTGCAACTCTTCTCGCAAGCATCGGTTAACGATGTCCTTTTGGTAGTCGCCTTTAAACTGCGGAATTTCATGGCGCTGACCAGCGGACTCAAGATCAAAAAAGATCTGCACCGACTCGGGTGGAAAAACAGTTACATTGGCCCGATTGGCAACATGCTGATCGCCGTGGATAAAATCTTTGAACTGTAGATAGATATCTTCGTAGGTGGCTCCGTGCAAGGTCATCTCACACTCGGTAGCAAAACGGAATTTAATACTAGCCATCGTCAGCGCCTCCAAAATAGGGAATGACCTGCTCACTATACGCCGAACATTTCTACCGTAGTGACGGAGCGTTAAACCGATTTGCTTTAACAATAAGGTTTTATAGTGAATTAACCTAGACTTCTCAGTAGGAGGCTCGTAAGTCTGACAACCTATTGATTAATTTAGATTGTCTAAGATTGGGGGGGCACGCCTGTTTTACCCAAAGCAGCCCTGTAATAACATAGCTTGAATCTTGCCCCACCCTTAATCAGCTTATCCCGTACTAACCTGATTATGCCCGCCGTGCCTGGCCTGATAGAGCGCATCATCCGCCGCTTTCACCAAGGCCCTTGCAGGCTGTCGACCGACCGGAGTTAATGTCGCTACACCTACACTGACAGTCACACAATTAGAGACTGCTGAATCCAGATGCTCAATCTGTAGTGCGGCTACCTTTTTACGGCAACGCTCAGCTAGAGCCATGCCATTTGCATTAGTGTCAGGTAGCAACACCACAAACTCTTTGCCGCCAAACCTCGCCACTTGATCTGCCGAACGATTGATCGACAGGGTTAACGCTTTTACAACCTGCTGCAAACAATAATCGCCTTCAATATGGCCATAGTGATCGTTATAGGCTTTAAAGAAATCGACATCAATAATCAACAGGGTAATCGGGTATTTACCCCGAGTTGCACGGGACCACTCCCGCTGCAAATTTTCTTCAAAATAGCGGCGGTTGGCGACGCCCGTTAGGTAGTCGGTGCGAGATAAACGGTCCAGCTCATGGTGAGCTTTTTGCAGTTCATCGGTACGCTGCTCCACCACATTCTGAACCATCACAAAACGACGCTGCATAATAAATAAGTAAAAGGCTAGAATAAGCGCACTACTTATACCCATACTTAACACCCAGTATTTATTGCTAGTGTCCTTGCTGGCAAAGAATTCATCGGTAGGTATCAATGTGACATCCAGGTTGGAGATTGCCCGATTAGAAAATGTGGTGCTGGCTGCATAATCTTTATCGAGGACGCCACTTTTTGGAGGCACATCCCATACAATCTGTTTAGTTGCACCGTGGCCCATGGTGACTGAAATCTGCAGTTTGTCACCACCGGGGAAATCATCGAAATAATGAGTAAGCAACGAGAAATCCACTAAAAACACTAAATAGCTATCACTGGAATGTATCGACCCATCAGACAATATAACGGAAGCGTTCAGTGGTACAGCCAGCAACAACTGTAAAACCGGATGCTCATTGGCAGGATTAAGCAGGTCCTGCATTGACGGTATAAATCGCATAGACACGTTGTTATCAGCGATTTTCAAACTGGCAAACATTGCATCCAGCTCACTAAAGCTGCTTAAATCCCAACCCAGATAGTCCGCTGCCGAGTCGCTGTCATTCAGGTAAATAACCGGGTGATAGAACGGCTTGGGACTTGCAGGGATAAAACCCGCAGGGCCAGCATAGTCCTTAAAGAAAAAACTGGGTTTGCCAGCACGCATAACCGTTTCAAAGAAGGGCCTCTGCTCCGCAGTCACTAAGGGAATCCAGAATAAGGCATCAAGATCAGGGTATAAGGTGATTGCATTTTTGGACAATTCCTTAAACCTGCCCTGACTGATAATCGGAGAATCTTCAAACATTGATACCAGCGCCCTGGTCAGGGAAATTTCCTTATTGGTACTAAATGCCATCAAACTATTCCAACGCTCCAGATTGGCATTTAACTCAGTGGTAACCAGACGTTTCTGGGCGCGCTCAATCTCTACACTGACAGCCACAGTAATAGCGATGCCGATAAACGTAATCAGGATGGGAACCAGGAATTTACGGAGCATGGAGACACAGCCTCAAACTTTTAATATTAGAAGTTAAGCATAAATCAAACTGCGGCAGGCATCTGCCAGCGACAATTTGATGAAAACTGCTTACTTAAAAAATCTGCCTGATCAGGCAATATCCGACGACTGTTTACCAACGCCAGATACTCGGCGGGGTTAGGACGGTATGGCAAGGCAAGTAATTCTATATTCGTTTCATTTAGCGTACGATTTCCCTTGTGCTGATTACAACGCCGACAGGCCGCTACAACATTTTCCCACACATCTCGACCACCCTGTGAACTTGGGACAATATGGTCACGAGTCAGCACAATACCATCAAGAAATCTTCCGCAATATAAACACTGGTAATTATCCCTTTCAAATAAAGCTTTGTTCGTTAGTGGTGGTTTAACCTTGGCGCGCCCCATTTTGTCGCCTCCACAGGCGATAATACTGGGCAAATCTACAATGGTCCGTTCACCGTTGTGACGGTTATAGCCACCACGCACACGAAAAATAATATCGCCAAGAGTCCAGCAAATTAATTCCCGAGAATAAAGACAGACAGCATCCTGCCAATGAAGCCAATCGATCGGTTGGCCCGCTTTGTTTAATCGCAGTATCTGCACGAGCTTGGCCCTTTATATCGATGACAAAAGCTTTTAGTGGCTCTGGTTTGATGATTTGATTTAAACTATTGATAACAACTGCACTGACAACGTGTATCCAGTAACTATACTCCTAACCAACAACAAAGTTAACTTTGTTGTTCGCGACGCTGCTGTTTTAACTGGGCGCCTTGGCGCTTCACAATATGCTGAATTAATAACTCTTGGTCGCTGGGGTTGATTGCAGTGAAATTTAACCGAACAAAACAACACGCTCCCCCTTCTTCCTTCACGTCTATATCAGTTACCACATCCAAAGGTTCACAATTCACCACTTTGGCCATCGCCACCACATGCAGCTCCGAAGGATGTAATAAAATATCCAACTGCAACTGCTGACCTCGTTCTAGTCGCTCCTTATTAGCAAAGGCCATACCGCAGGCGCTGACATTAACCTGCCTTAATGTATACGCGATGCCCTGTATCAACGTAGCATCGATATCCATTTGTTGGATCACAAAATTGAGTTTTTTATTCATTAAATCGATCAGCTCAGCGGCAACCGGTGCCTGAATTTTGCAAGCATCTAATAAAGTTTGAATACGGTTATCAAAATTCGCGGCATAATCGAAGTTACTACCTTGTTCGCGCGACTGCTGTGCAAACACTCTTGCTTCTTCTGCGCCCAACCGCTGGTAGGAAACCCCCATGGAGTCATCGATACGAAAATAACGGCGGCGCTCTTCTGTCATAGTTATTCTTCTATTTTCTTAAGTTATTCAATTTTTTAAAATATATCCCTAATTTCCAAATTAAAGGCTGGCTCATTGTCATCTTCCAGTTCCAATTCCAGTGACCGGTATAACTCGGGATCCTCACGTTTTAGCTCCCGCAAGCCTTGCTTAATTTGCTCGCCGCCCAATCCCTGTTGTATAACAAGCTCTACGCGACGATTCTTAGCTCGCCCCTCTGAGCTCTCGTTAGAAGCAAGAGGGCGAGTTTCAGCAAAACCGCTCACCTGCACCCTATTAGGATTTAGTACACCACCTTCAAACAAGGCATGCGCTACCGACACGGCACGACTAGTGGACAATTCCCAATTGGACCTGAATCGTGACGTTTTAATCGGCCTATCATCAGTGTGGCCCTGAATTGAAATCGTACCCTCCTTGGTAGCCAACACATCGCGCACTTCCTGCAGTAAAGGCCCATACTCACTCGACAAGTTTGCAGAGCCGGAGGCAAAAGACCCCTTCTCTTTGATGCGAACAATAATTTGTCGACCACGCGTTTCAATCTCTACTTCGCCCTTGACGATCTGCACGTTTAAAGCCTTGGCCAGCTCCGCCGCATCTTGTTGCGTTTCCTTAATCAATTGTTCAATTTGTTCAATGACTTCAACTTTTTCCTTGGCCTCATCCTCTTTGTCGCTATCATCCTTGTCTTCGTCACCCGCCTCAACATCAAATTCTTCTGCGGCCTTTACCTCTAAAGACAACTCGGTTAAGTCATCAGTATGCTGATAAATCTCACTGATCGGTGTGGGATCTGGACGACCTGGGCTAAATTCCTGGGCGATGATGCTAGTGCCCTTGGGCGGATCTTTCAGTTTTAATTTATGCTGCACACCAAAGGCCTGCGCCATGGAACCCGCCAGCCGCTTAAACTTCATTGCATCCATTTCAGCAAAGGACAATAGCAACACGAAGAAACACATCAACAGCGACATTAAATCCGCAAAGGTACCCATCCATCCCGGCGCTCCCGGAGGCGGGCAATCGGGACAATTATCTTCTTCGTCACTCATGATAGAGTCCACCTATCATCAATGCGGGCCGGTAATCATTGCGCAGTGATTACTCATCTTCTTTGCCACGCTGACTGGCTGGCAGATAATTGCGCAACATGGAATCAATAACCCGAGGATTTTGTCCACTCTGAATAGCCAACAGCGCATCGATCACCAAACTTTTGTTCATCTCTTCTTCGCCGCGGCGCAGATTTAACTTATCAGAAATTGGAATGGCTACCATATTCGCCAACATCGCGCCGTACAAAGTGGTTAACAGCGCAACAGCCATAGCGGGACCGATCGACTTGGGATCATCCATATTTGACAGCATCGCTACCAAACCGACCAGCGTACCGATCATCCCCATAGCCGGCGCCACATTACCCAGCGCGGCAAAAATATCTGACCCTATCTGGTGGCGCTCCACCGCCTTGTCCTTATCTTTCGACAACAGGGTTTTTACCACCTCGGGATCATGGCCATCCACCAGTAATTGAATACCCCCTTGCAAAAAGTCACTGCCTACCTCCTTGCCCTCCAGCGACAACAAACCACCTTTGCGAGCTTCGTCAGCCAAACCAACAATCTCATCAATCATTTCAGCGGGATCTTCTATCTTAAACATAAAGGCCTTGCCTGCGATCTTACCCGCACCGAGAAATTGCCCCAGACCAAACTTGCCCAGCACCACAAAAATACTGCCGACAATAACAATCAACACCGATGGAATATCGGCAAACATGCCCACGCCACCACTGAGCATCATCGCGGTAATGATGATGGCCATGGAACCGATCATGCCTATAATGGTTGCTAAATCCACTGACTAACTCCTGGCTACTGATTTTTGTAAAATGGGCTGAGAGTAAAATCTTTATTGACGATTGACCTCAGATAGATCGAATTTCAGACTCAACATTTTACTTTGACCCGAATGGCGCTTACTCAAGGGCGGCGCTGTTAACGGCTTGCGACCGTAGTA
>JAZFYA010000458.1:0-16128 GCA_036443315.1 Pseudomonadales bacterium | reverse complement strand
AAGGTGCGGCGTACACAGCGAGAAACAACGTGGTAGTAAGGCGTATCTTGAACGCAAACAAGCTCTTTTCTTGGGCGGGTCATCGTCAAATCCTTTTGATCGATTGATGGGTTGCTATGCTAATGGGGGGCTGGTAGGTTGTCAATTGTAGAGTGTGTGTCCTTAGAAACCCCAAAAATATGAGACAGCTAGCCAGAGACACTGGCTTGACCAGGGAGGGGCTTTATAAAGCACTATCACCAGAGGGCAACCCAACATTTGCAACAATAGCAAAAGTGACGAAGGCTTTAGGTTTCAAGTTGTCTGTTCATCCAGCTGCATAGAGCAAGCCTTCTAACAAGTTTGTCAACAGTGATTTGGTAAAAGCTGGTTCCACTTTGTTCCACCAGCTTTTACCAAACACGTTAGCCGTTCGAAGATACAGAATCGAGTTTATTCAAAAGTTCTAAGCCGCGGTTAACATTTCCAGTAGCAGCAAAGGCACGGAAGCGAATTTCACTATCAAACTCTGCGAGAGTCTGAGTAGACATTTCCTCAATTAATTTATTTATGCTCATCTTTTTGTGTTGAGCTAAAGCTTTAAGGCGGTTGTGTTTGTCATCGGGTATCCGAATAGTTAAGGTGGCCATAATTACCCTCGCAAAAGTTCTTCTGGTGTAAGTACATGAAGGTCAGGGAAGGAAAGCTCTGAGGCTTTAATGTCCCTGACGTTATTTGTCACAATGCAGGTGGCATTACCTGCTACAGCGAGTTCCACCAAAAAATTATCTCCTTCATCGGGAAGGTTTGGTCGCCATAAATAATAGATTGGTACCCATTGGCATACGCTGTAAAGGGCGTTTAGCAGCTCCCGAGCCTCATTCGGGCTAAGAGGGCATAGCTTTACAATATTATCTCGGCTGGTTACATCCTCGTATTCCTGAAATAAAGCGTTACTTATCAAGGGGTTATAAGCTCCAGTAAGACAGCCCCGAATAACCTCCCGGTTTGGCCCTTTAGGGCCTATCAAGGCACTTACGAGTACGTTAGTATCGATAACTACGGTGTTGCTCATGCCGTAAATGGTGGCATATATGCTGTCATAGTGCAAGCTGAAAATCGGCTAACAAAGGCATCTTACCGAGATTTTGGTCGGTGCTTGAAAAACAGCACCAACCAAAATCCTACAATGCCGACGTTACATGCTATGAAAGTATCTGAACTCCAAGAATTATTAATTGCTGAACTAAAGTCGTTTCTTCCTGAATGGAAGTTTGTGAAGAGCCGTCGTCATTTCAAATTGAAGCGTGATGAGATAATGTGGTTTCTACATATCTCTTGCATCAACCATGATTCAGATTTCGATGCGGCAGGAAATGTAGCTGTAGAATATCTTTCTGGTTAAGAGCGGGTATGTGTCATCGGCGCCGAACTTGGAAATATTGAAGGGGCTGGTCAAACACGATTCCCTGTTTCATCTGCCCAAGAAGCTCTAAGTTCTGCAAATGGGTTACACCAGTTATTTGTAGAAATTGGCCTGCCATTTTTAGAAAAACACAGCAACCCAAAAGTAGTGTTCAATATCACGGGAGAGGAGTTTGTCCTGGATGTTTTCAAGCACTCGATACGCTTTTGTAAAACCCAGCGTTGGTCAAGCTGGCCAAATATCAACTTATGTATATATGATGGGGCGATACGGTAAAACTATATCGTAAAAGCCTTAGTATCTAGTTGACCCCTAGATACCTTGTCCTTATAATTCGCCCACTCAATTTTGTCGCGCCAAACTGCGGCAAAGTTTTGTGGGAATATGTCGAAAAAGGGGCATATCGAAGAATATTGGCATGTTGGTAGTGAAGAGCAGAGCTCAGTGAGTCGTTCATCCAATGCTATGTATTGATGCGGGGTGGAGCAGCTTGGTAGCTCGTCGGGCTCATAACCCGAAGGTCGTCAGTTCAAATCTGGCCCCCGCTACCAAAGAGATTGCTGTGGGCATCTACTGTCTAGATGATAGAAGGCTAGATAATAGAACGAAATTTAGCAGTGAGAGATCTAAAAGCCCCTTTTAAGGGGCTTTTTATTAGTTGCAGCGTTATCAACCTGGCGGGGGATGATGGCTGTTTAAGAAGTGGGCCTTGTGCCCATTTTTTGTTGGTGTGCTTCTTTTAGTGCTTCTTTTGGTGAATATAGAGGGAGAGGGGAGGGGGCGCAGGTTTGATTGAACCGCCCCGGAGTGTTGGATGGCTGGTAAAGAAGTGCTGCTTGCTGATCTTGTTGCCCCTGTTACTGAGGCGCTGGGCTACGAGTTGTGGGGCATTGAGTATCTATCCCATGGGCAGCAAGCCGTGGTGCGGATTTATATCGACAGTCCCGATGGCATTGATGTGGATGATTGCGCCAAACTGAGCCGCCAGGTGAGCAGTGTCTTTGATGTGGAAGATCCAATAATGGGTGAGTATACCCTGGAGGTCTCCTCTCCTGGGATGGAACGGCCGTTATTTACGCTGGAACAGTTTAGCCGTTATATTGGTGAGAATATAAAAATACGTTTGCGCATTCCCTTCGAAGGACGTAGAAAGTTTTCCGGGCAAATGATTGGAGTGGAGGACGGTGATGTCGTGGTCACAGTTGATGAGCACGAATATTTATTGCCTTTTGACTTGATTGATAAGGCGCATATTGTTCACCGTTTTTAACCGGGAACAATAATGCGATGGCTAGAAAAATTAATAGTTTAAATAGTTAATAGTGCTGAATATGTTGTATAAGTTTTGTTAAAACGAGGCGAATGATGAACAAAGAAATTTTGCTGGTAGCTGAAGCGGTTTCCAATGAAAAAGGTGTGTCACATGACATCATTTTTGAAGCTATTGAGCAGGCTTTGGCCACAGCTACTAAAAAACGGTATGACGAAGATGCAGACATCACAGTTATCATCGATCGTGAAACCGGGGACTATGAAACATTCCGTCGCTGGGAAGTAATGTCCGATGATGAGATGGCCTTACTAGGGACACAATTTACTACTGAGGAGGCGGCTGAAAAAGATACCTCGCTGCAGGTGGGTGATATCTATCAAGAGCAGATTGAAAACATTGGCTTTGGCCGTATTGCCGCACAAATCGCCAAGCAGGTTATCGTACAAAAAGTACGTGAAGCTGAGCGTGCGCAGGTTGTTGAAGAATACGAAAAGCGTGTTGGTGAATTGATCAGCGGCACGGTGAAGAAGGTTACCCGTGACAATATTATTGTCGACTTGGGTAGCAATGCGGAAGGTTCATTACCCCGTGAAGAATTAGTGGGTCGTGAAGTCTTTCGCATGGGTGATCGCGTGCGTGTCATTCTCCAGGATGTTCGTCCAGAAGCTCGTGGGCCTCAGCTGTTTTTAAGTCGCGCCTGTTCGGAAATGCTAATTGAGTTGTTTAAAGTCGAAGTGCCGGAAATTTCTGAAGAAGTGATCGAAATCCGCGCGGCTGCACGCGATCCTGGTTCACGGGCAAAAATTGCGGTGAAAACCAATGATGGGCGTATTGACCCTGTAGGTGCCTGTGTGGGTATGCGTGGTTCTCGGGTACAAGCCGTGTCAGGAGAATTGGGCAACGAGCGAGTTGATATTATTTTGTGGGATGATAATCCCGCTCAGTTGGTTATTAATGCCATGGCACCAGCGGAAGTCGAGTCGATTGTTGTCGATGAAGATACTCGTTCAATGGATGTAGCGGTTGCTGCAGATAATTTGGCCCAATCTATTGGTCGCAGTGGTCAAAATGTACGTTTAGCTAGTGACTTGACTGGGTGGACAATCAATGTAATGAGCGTTGATGATGCATTAGAAAAACGTGAGCAGGAGTCTGGAACGATTATCAATACTTTTATGGAAAGCCTGGATGTGGATCAGGATGTAGCCGAAGTATTGGTGGATGAAGGTTTTACCTCTCTGGAAGAAGTCGCTTATGTACCGCTCGAAGAAATGATGGGTATTGATGGTTTTGATGAAGAAATTGCTGAAGAGTTACGTGGCCGGGCTAAGGATGCCCTGCTTACTCAAGCGATTGCCAGTGAAGAGCAGCTGGGCGAAGTGGAACCAGCAGAAGACCTATTGACGATGGATGGTATGGATCGCCATTTAGCATTTATATTAGCTAGCAAAGGTGTGGTGACCATGGAGGATCTGGCTGAGCAGGCCGTAGATGATTTATTGGATATCGACGGCTTGGATGAGCAACGGGCCGGTGAATTAATTATGATAGCGCGTGCCCCCTGGTTCGCTGAAGCTGAAGAACAAGAGAATCAGCAGTAGCGAGCTGGTATCGAAACGAGCTGGTATCGAAATAAGGTACGGGAGAATACTGAATGGTAGAAGTTACCGTAAGCCAACTGGCCGATGTGGTCGGTGCGTCAGTTGATCGTCTGTTAACGCAGATGAAACAGGCTGGCTTGAATCATATCGCAGCTGAAGAAGTGGTGTCTGATGAAGACAAGCAAACCTTGCTGACTTTCCTGAAGAGCAGCCATGGTGAGTCCACTGCTGCACCGAAGAAAATTACATTAAAACGCAAAACCCTCAGTACTTTAAAAACCAGCGGTACTCAAGGTAGAAAAACAGTTAACGTTGAAGTACGCAAAAAACGTACCTATGTAAAACGCGACCCTGTGAAATTACAAGTGGAGACTGAAGAAGCTGAAAGACAAGCAGCTGATGCTGAAGCTGCGGGAACCGTTATTACAGAAATAGAGGCTACTTCTGCTGGAGTTGTAGTGGCTTCTGTAGACACTACAGAAGCGGCGCTGATTACTGAAGAGTCTCTTGATAAATCGACAATAGATCCAGAAATTCTGCGCCAAATGGCAGCGGTCAAACGCAAGGATAATGAGACCAAAGATCGTGAGCTTCAGCAAGCTGTATTCGCAGCTAAACGTGCCGAAGAAGAACGGGCAGATCAAGCGAAAACTTCAGGGGTGGAGAAAAATGATAAGGCCGTTAAAGGTCGCCGTCATATGCTACTGACTAAGGCGTCAGATGTTGAAGAAGAACGTCCTGCTAAGAAAAAACGCGGTCTCAAGGCAAAAACACTGGCTACAAAATCCCGTGGTAAAAATCGCGGCCACAATCTTAAAAATATCGCTTCCGTTATGGATAGTGAGGGGTATGATGCCCGCGGCCGTCGCAGGCTGAAAGTGTTGAAATTACCGGAGGGTGCCAAGACGCATAGTTTTGCTCGTCCTACTGATAAGGTCATTCACGAAGTGTCTATCCCTGAAGCAATCGCCGTTGCTGAATTGGCTCAGCAAATGAATGTGAAAGGCACGATAGTTGTTAAAGAGTTAATGAAGTTGGGAGTGATGGTGACTATTAACCAGAGCCTTGAACAGGAAACAGCTCAGTTGGTTGTAGAAGAGCTAGGTCACACCGTTAAGTTGGTTACGGGTCATGAGGTTGAAGATGCGTTGGAAGAAAGCCTTAGTCAGAGTGAAGGTACGCCTGCACCTCGTGCACCTGTTATTACGGTAATGGGTCATGTTGACCACGGTAAAACTTCGTTACTGGATTATATTCGTGAGTCCCGCGTTGCCAGCGGAGAAGCGGGTGGTATTACCCAACATATTGGTGCTTACCATGTAGAAACGGATAAGGGCATGATCACCTTTCTGGATACACCTGGTCACGCAGCATTTACTGCCATGCGTGCACGCGGCGCCCAAAGTACTGATATTATTGTTTTGGTGGTGGCTGCTGATGATGGTGTTATGCCGCAAACCGAAGAAGCGATACGACATGCCCGTGCCGCTGGCGTACCATTAGTGGTTGCCGTGAACAAGATGGATAAAGAAGGTGCTGATCCTGATCGTGTTCGCACCGAGCTGGCCGCAAAAGACGTTATTCCTGAAGACTGGGGTGGAGAAACTCAGTTTATCAATGTCTCTGCCCACACGGGTGACGGTGTTGAGAATTTATTGGAGGCGTTGTTATTACAGGCTGAGCTACTTGAGTTGCAGGCTCCGGCTGATATTCCTGGCAAAGGTGTTGTGATTGAATCCCGTCTAGATAAGGGTCGTGGTTCGGTGGCTTCTGTATTGGTTCAAACGGGTACTTTACGCGTGGGTGATGTGGTGCTAGCAGGCCAGCAGTACGGTCGTGTCCGCGCTATGATGGATGAAAACGGTAAACCGAGCAAAGAGGCTGGGCCTTCTATTCCGGTAGAGATTTTGGGTCTTGACGGCACTCCTGATGCAGGCAACGCATTTGTGGTGCTGGAAAGTGAGAAGCGTGCCCGTGAAGTGGCTGAATTTCGCCAGATCAAGGATCGCGAAGATAAGCAAAAGCGTCAGCAGGCGGCCAAACTGGAAAATATGTTCGCCAATATTGGTGAGGCAACCAGCAAATCGTTAAATATTGTGATCAAGGCCGATGTGCGTGGATCATTGGAAGCAATCCAGTCGTCATTGCTGGAGATGGGTAATGACGAGGTTCAGGTAGATATTATCAGTGGTGGCGTGGGTGGTATTACTGGATCCGATATTACGCTGGCGATGACGTCCGGTGCGGTGGTGTTTGGTTTCAATGTTCGTGCTGATAATACGGCGCGTAAACTGGTTGAAGGTGAAGGCGTAGACTTGCGTTATTACAGTGTTATTTACGATCTACTCGATGATGTGAAACAAGCATTATCAGGTATGTTGAGCCCTGAACTGCGTGAAGAGATCAATGGTACTGCTGAGGTTCGGGATGTCTTCAGGTCTCCAAAGTTTGGTGCGATAGCTGGTTGTATGGTGATTGAAGGCACCTTGTATCGCAGTAACCCGATTCGGGTATTGCGTGACGATGTGGTGATCTACGAAGGTGAGTTGGAATCCTTGCGTCGCTTCAAAGATGACGTGGCTGAAGTTCGCAACGGTATGGAATGTGGTATCGGTGTTAAGAACTACAATGATGTTAAGCCGGGCGACAAGATCGAAGTGTACGAAGTCAAAGAGGTGGCGCGCGCTCTTTAAATTTAACAGAGAACGCGTTGTTTCTTTAGTCTCAAGAGATTCAAGTGAGCAGCGGCTATGGCGAGAGAGTACAGTCGTACACAACGAGTGGGCGATTTCTTGAAACAGGAATTGGCCACGTTGATACAATTTGAAATCCGCGATCCACGGATTGGTATGGTGAGTATTACCGACGTGGAGGTGAATCGCGATATGTCTCACGCCAAAGTTTTTGTGACGGTTCTGGGTAAAGAGACCAAAGAAGACGCGGAAGAATCCGTTACAGTACTAAACAACGCGACCGGTTTCCTTCGTTCAAAAATTTCGCAGATTAACAATGCGCGCACTACACCAAAGTTGCAATTTTATTTTGATAGCAGTGTTGGGCGTGGTCAGTACCTGTCGAATTTGATTGATAAAGCTGTCTCGTCGGATAAAACTATTGCTTCGGCTAAAAATGGGGTTGGAGACAGCGAGTAAACTGTATAAGGTGGTAAAAAGGTGGCAAAAAATCGCCGCGGCAGGCCGATCAATGGCATTCTGGTTCTAGATAAGCCAGCGGAGCAAAGCTCGAATAGATCGCTACAAATTGCCAAGCGATTATACTTTGCTCAAAAAGCCGGGCATACCGGCAGTTTGGATCCATTGGCTACCGGTGTGTTGCTGGTGTGCTTTGGAGAGGCAACAAAGTTTTCCCAGTTTTTACTGGATTCAGATAAGATTTACCGCAGCACCTTTTTGTTCGGTGTGATTACCGACAGTGGTGATGCCGATGGTGACGTGCTGGAAACACGCGATGCATCGGTGATTAGCGAAGCCGATGTGATCAAGGAATTGCTGCGGTTTGTGGGTGATATTGAGCAAATACCCTCGATGTTCTCGGCATTGAAACACAAGGGCCAGCCGCTGTATAAATTAGCTCGGCAAGGTTTGGACGTTGCGCGCAAAGCGCGTCAGGTAACGGTATTTGACGTTCACTTGGACGCTTTTCGCAGTAGCGAAGAAATGGGTGGCCACCCTGAAGCGGATGTGTTCATCCACTGCAGTAAAGGCACCTATGTGCGTTCAATCGCAGAGGATTTGGGTCTGGCCTTAGGTTGCGGTGCCCATGTTAAAATGCTGCGCCGTTTGCAAGCGGGCCCCTTTAAGGAGCAGCAGGCGGTATCGCTGTTAACACTGGAATCTCTCTCTCCGTGTAAAGGGACGCAGTGTGAAGATTTTGAGCCGATGGATGAGCTGTTACAGCCGATGGATAGTGCCTTGTTGCATTTGCCGGAGGTATGTTTAGCGGAGTCGTCAGTTTTCTATATGCTCCGTGGGCAGGCGGTGTTAGTACCCCGTGCGCCGACAGAGGGAATAGTAAGAATGTATTCCGATACTGGAGATTTTTTGGGTATTGGAGAAATATTAGATGATGGTCGAGTAGGGCCTAAGCGTTTAATAGCAACGAATTGACTTGTTTTAGACGTTAGATGTGTCAGAAGTTAGAAAAGAGCAAGTCTAGCCTGTCTGTAAATATGCGCGGTCAGGCTGAATTTAACGGTGGGGCTTCTCTCAGGTTGAGCTCCGCTTTCGCATATTAACTATTAAGAGGAAAAGAAAATGGCATTATCAGCCGTTGAAAAATCAGTAGTAGTAAAAGAGTATCAAACTGCAGAAGGTGATACGGGTTCACCAGAAGTGCAAGTTGCGCTGTTGACCGCCAATATCCAAAAACTGCAGAGTCACTTTGGTGATCACAAGCACGATCACCACTCACGTCGTGGTTTGATTCGTATGGTTAACCAACGCCGTAAATTACTAGATTACTTGAAGGGCAAAAATGTAGAGCGTTACGCCAGTTTGATCAAGCGTTTGGGTTTGCGTCGTTAAAATTTAAAGTTGTTAAAGCTCAAAGTTGTTAAAGCTTAGAGTTGTTAGAACTCAGAATCGTTAGAGCAATCGTGAAGTTCCGGTGATGTAGGTTTAGATAAAGGCTCCGGGACTTTTTATAACCATCCCAAAAAGGGAGGATTTCTTCAGTGAATCCAGTAAAAAAGACATTTCAATACGGTGATTACATCGTTACTTTAGAAACCGGCCGTATTGCACGCCAGGCCATCGGTGCCGTTATGGTCACCATGGGTGATGTACAAGTCCTGTGTACTGTTGTGGCTGCTAAATCAGCGAAAGAAGGGATGGATTTTTTCCCTCTTGGCGTGCACTATCAGGAGAAAGCCTACGCAGTAGGTAAGATTCCCGGTGGCTTTTTCAAGCGTGAGGCCCGTCCATCCGAGAAAGAAACTCTGACATCTCGTTTAATCGATCGTCCGATTCGCCCATTATTTCCCAATGGTTTTAAAAACGAAGTTCAAGTTGTTTGTACCGTTATGTCAGCTGACAATGATACTGATCCAGATATTGCAGCAATGATTGGTACCTCTGCAGCCTTGGCTATTTCTGGTGTGCCGTTCAATGGTCCCATTGGTGGTGCCCGCGTTGGCTATACAGAGGATAAAGGTTACATTCTGAATCCAAGCTATAGCCAATTGGCAGAAAGCGCTTTGGATATGGTAGTTGCCGGTACTACTGACGCCGTTTTGATGGTTGAGTCAGAAGCGCAAGAGCTCGACGAAGACCAAATGCTGGGTGCGGTGTTATACGCTCACCAGGAAATGCAGACCGTGATTAAAGTGATTGCTGAATTGGCCGCCGAAGTTGGCAAGCCCCGTTGGGATTGGCAGCTGGAAGAAGAAAATACTGCGCTGCTGGCCGCTGTGGCAAACGGTTTTAAACAAGGTATTGGTGACGCTTATCGGATTACCGATAAAGCCGATCGTTACGCTAAATTGAGTGAATTAAAAACTCAGGCGACTGAACAGTTGGCCTCCGGTGATGCTGCCGAATACGATGTCGCTGAGGTGGTGGACGTATTCAAAAAGCTGGAAAAATCGACCGTTCGTCAGCGTATCCTGAATGGAGACCCCCGTATTGATGGCCGCGATAACAGCACTGTTCGCCCAATTGCTGCAGAAGTGGGCGTATTGAAAAAGGCCCACGGTTCTGCACTGTTTACCCGCGGTGAAACCCAGGCAATTGGTGTGACCACCTTGGGTACTACCCGTGATGCGCAGTTGATCGATGCCCTGGAAGGTAAGCGTGAAGATAACTTTATGCTGCACTACAACTTTCCTCCTTATTCTGTCGGTGAGTGTGGTCGTATTGGTTTTACCAGCCGTCGTGAAGTTGGCCATGGTCGTTTGGCTCGTCGCGGTGTTGCCGCAGTATTGCCTAATCCTGAAGATTTCCCCTATACCATCCGCGTGGTTTCAGAGATTACTGAGTCTAATGGCTCTAGCTCTATGGCCAGTGCCTGTGTCGCGAGTATGTCGATGATGGAAGCGGGTGTTCCCTTAAAGGCTGCTGTTGCCGGTATCGCGATGGGTCTGGTTAAAGAAGGTGAGCGCTTTGCGGTGCTGACCGACATACTAGGTGATGAAGATCATTTGGGTGATATGGACTTTAAAGTAGCGGGTACTGCTGATGGTATTACAGCCCTGCAGATGGATATCAAAATTGAAGGTATCAATGAACAGATTATGGACATTGCGTTAGAGCAAGCTCTGCAAGCGCGCTTACATATTCTGGGTCAGATGAACCAGGTCATTAGTGAGTCTCGGAAGGCGGTATCTGATAATGCGCCAAGCATGGCGACCTTTAAAATCGATACGGACAAAATCCGCGATGTTATCGGGAAAGGTGGCGCGACGATTCGTTCTATCACTGAAGAAACCGGTGCTACCGTAGATATCGACGATGACGGTACTATTCGTATCTATGGTACCGATGCTGCTTCTCGCGATGCTGCTGTTGCCAAAGTAGAAGAAATTACCGCTGAAGCTGAAGTGGGTGCTATCTATGAAGGAAAGGTTGCCCGTATCGTTGATTTCGGCGCTTTTGTTAATATCCTGCCGGGTAAAGATGGTCTGGTACACATATCGCAGATTTCTCAGGAGCGTGTTGAAAAGGTCACTGATTATCTGTCTGAAGGTCAGATAATTAAAGTCAAGGTTCTGGACGTGGACCAGCGTGGCCGTATTAAGCTGTCTATGAAAGCGCTGGAAGAAGTGGCTTCTGCTGAAGGTGCAGAGGTTGATTCAGAGTAATTTATCAGCTTTGGTTGTTTGTGCTTTATCATTAGCACTTTATCATTAAAAAAAAGGGGGGGGGAGCTGTTGGCTCTCCTTTTTGGTTGGTAAGTAACGAGAGCAGTGGGTGACTTCCTCTTGACGAGCAGTAGTAGCGTAAGGTGTTGGCAGTTTATTGTTATAGCGAATAGGCTGTATTCAAATTTTGGGGTGGCGGGCATCGAGATTGCGGGCAAAAAAAAGAGGCGATAAACGCCTCTGTAAATGTTTTAAACCCTAAAGACCAATATGGATAGGTTAACTATTACCTTGCCATACTCAGCTAGTTTACTTCCTAAGCTGGTATCACGTCCAAGTAAATAGTTGATGCTTTAAATAGTTGACATACCAAGGTTTACAAGATTTTATTATGATAATTCTATAACTAGAGTTTAGAGCGAAACGGCTCTCCAGAGAGGCCTCCGCTCGATACTTTTAACATTGCCTGGTGGTAAATAATGCTGCCCACAGCGACTTCTATAACTAATTGTTTTTAAATAGATAATTTTTTTGGTGGCGCCGTGTTTTAGGGTTAAGTTTTAGGGTTAAGTTTTAGGGTTAAGTTTTAGGGTTAAGTTTTAGGACTAAATTAACGCCTTTTGAGGGGCTGGTAGCGATAACAGTTGATTGTGTGGTCATTAACCATGCCTGTTGCTTGCATATAGGCATAGATAATGGTTGAGCCCACGAATTTGAAACCGCGCTTTTTTAGGTCCTTGCTAAGGGCGTCAGACACACTGGTGGTCGCGGGAACCTGCTTGAGGGATTGCCAACGGTTTTGGATAGGCTTGCCGTCAACAAATCCCCATAGGTAGTTGGAGAAGCTGCCAAACTCTTTTTGGACTTTGATAAATGCCAAAGCGTTACTTCGCGTTGAAAAGACTTTTAAACGGTTGCGAACGATGCCGGGGTCAAGCAGTAGTTTTTCCAGCTTCTTATCGCTAAAGTGCGCAACTTTTGCGACTTCAAATTTGGCAAAGGCTTTGCGGTATCCTTCTCGTTTTCGCAGAATAGTTATCCATGCCAGACCAGCCTGAGCGCCTTCTAGGACTAACAATTCAAATAAAGTTTGATCGTTGTAGGTGGGTACGCCCCATTCTTCATCGTGGTATTGTTGGTAGAGAGGATCATCCCCGCACCAGCTGCAGCGCTTAATTTGTCTCATATTATTCCCTTGTGTGTGCTGTTAGTTGAACAAAGAGTGGGCGAGAAGCGAGAACGAAATCTTCGAGAGGGTGTTATATTTATTGCGTTGCCTGTTCCGTCTTAACCCTCTGTAACTGTACACTATAGCCCCTGTTTTTGAGGAAACTGGCCAGTATATTCGTCGTTATGGACGGCGGAGGTGGTCCATTAGAGCACATGAATATATACCCAAAGCGATTGAAATTTAGGTATTATAGGCCGCTCCTGCACATCCATGCGCCTGCGGCATTAGTGCATCCATGCACGTCACACCCCCTTTTTGCCCATGGCTGCGTTGTTTGAACTTGAAAGCTTGAACTTGAAAGCTTGAACTTGAAATATTGACAGTTTCCTGCGTTCAAACGCCTTGCCATAAACAACTTTCCATAGATAACTTTCCATAAATAACTTTCCATAAACAATAAAGGGACGCACTCTAAAACCTAAATTTCAATCGCTTTGGGTATAACTTATAAAGAAATATCCGAAATGATCTTCACGGAAGCATTTTCCCGCAATATCTGCGAAGGTTTCATACCAAACATCTTGCGAAATGTACGACTATAGTGGGCAGCGTCGGCAAAGCCAGCTTCTGTTGCCGCCGTTGTGAACGACATTCCAGCACAGACTTTGAATCCTGTTTGGCATAGCTTGTACCACAATAGATAACGCTTTATCGGTATGTCGGTCACATCTTTAAACAGGTGTGATAATCTACTGGGAGAGAGACCCACTGCACGGGCTAAAGAATTAACTCTAATCACCTGTCCACCGGCTTGGTGTATCAGTTTAATAACCTTATCAATGCGCTCATCTTTATAAGGTTGCTGCAGAACTGGGCCTGTGAGCCGGGTAACTACATCATTGATTGCGCTATCGATTTCTTCGATGGGTTGGGCGTTATGAACAAAGTGCTGCATGCGTTGCCTGCAATAATCTATGTCCACTTGTTTCGGGGTGGCGATATTCGTAAGCTGTAAATAACGCTCTTGAATTTGCCTGGCAGCATCGGTTTCAGCATCGATAAGAATGAGTAAGTGCCAAGTATCTACCACATTGATTTTATGCATATAATTGGGTTCAATAATAGAAAGCTCAGCACAGTCAGTACCGCCGGGATGTGTTATCAGATAGGGGCGGTCTTCAAGGGCCATTGATATTTGCAGGGCATGATGATGGTGCTCACCATTATCCAGCGTATTGCTAAGTAACAGAATTCTACCTTTACTTAAATAGAGATAAGAGACTGGTTGATTGCCCATAGTGGCCCATGCTTATTGGAATGAGTTCTTTATTATCTTTGTTTTAGTTTTTATCATTGCTAGGTAGAAAGACGCAATAAATAAACTAGGTATACTGTTCATAACTCGGACAAGCATGCTCACTTAACGTGACTACATATGCCAGCTACTCACAAAGCTAATAGGTTTTTTTGGCAAATTATCTAATGGTGATCTACTGTTGTTATGCTTCTTTTGCGAAGATGACGAACGGTAACAATCCTATCATAGGCAGTATTCAAGAGCGAACTTCAGTCTTGTTTTATGGCTATTTTGCAAATGAAGACCCTTAATTCGCGCAAACTTGATCGTCAAACTGTAATAAGTAGAAGTCAGGCTTGATATATCAAAAGAATATAGTTATTGGGGCCAGATTTCCTACACTTAACGTAAGGGCGCTTATCAATTGCTTACGGCCTCTGGCTTCACAGACAAGTTCAGCTGCCCCTTCAACACAAGAAGACATCGTTATGAAGGCATGCTGGTTGTACGTCGAGCTCATGCTCTTCTAAACACCATAATGCGGAGCCTGCTCGCCTGTTAAGCCAGAGGCCGTAAGCATTGATAGGTACCCTTAAGCTTACCTGAAAATAGATTGTGAAGGAGTGGGGTATGCAAACTCGAGGTGGTGAAGTCGCAACGTCACATTGTAGAACAGGACGGTATTTTGGTATTAGTGGAGAATGGTTTTTTTCCACCCGTGAAAATTTACAGATTGGTCCTTTTTCTGATCGTGATGATGCAGAAGTTGAGTTGATGTTCTTTCTTCGGCATATTCAGGAGGGCGGTATTTATCCCGGGCAGTATTTACCTAAAACTGCAGAGGTGAAAAAAGTGTATGGTGAGTCTGTCGACGTTAAATGATATTGACAACGATAACAAGTTGATTGGCTGATTATGTATTAGTTATTCAACGGCTAGATGATAGGCCTGGTAACCTGCTTGTCGCATTAAATAGGTAGCGAGTTCGGCGCGTCTATCATTGGCGGGTGTAATCACATACAGTAGCGATTGCTTCATTTTATCTAATTGTTTACGTAAAACACTGATGGGAATATTAATACTCTCAGCCTCGTGTCCCAGTTTATACTCCATAGGAAAGCGTACATCTAACACTTTGATATTCTTGGTTTGGGTGTTGATTTCGGTAGTTAGCGGACTAACCAGATGTAGTTTGATTAGGTGTTCAAACGCTTCTATATCCAGGCGCCCAAGTATGCCGTCGCTGGTCATCGTTACAGTGGCGTTGCGGATGGTGTCTGCAACCAGCGCTTCATCGCCAAAATAATTACCTGTTCCAAGTTTAAAGCTTTCGCCTTTGAAAGGGCCAGTTGCTTCTGTTTGTACTTCGACGGTTCCCTGTTTGATGATATAGAAATAGTCACCGGGGCTATGGGTTTTAACAATGGTGTCACCAGCGTTTACTGGAACATCTTCCAATCGTGACATCAGTTGGTAGATAACGGCAGGGGATAAATTGGCTGCCAACGGTGAGCGGATAAATACATTATCCCAGTCTTCCTGAAAGTCATCGTCGATTAAATCGTCATCTCGCAATGAAAAATCACCTTCATCGAGGTAGAAAATAGTGTAGTCCTGGCTCCAGGTCAGGTACTGATCAACTTGATCCGTATGGGTGACCAGCAGAGTACATTCCTCAAGGGCTTTCACACTACTACGATCTTGCAATCGCGTCTCTAGAGGGTTTTCGCAGCGTGTATCGTCATGACTCAGTGAATAACGGACCTCAAAAGATTCCCTGATTTCAACACTACCTTTAACCAGGAAATGCACTAATTTGGTGTTGCGTGATTTTCGGATGATAGTTTCTCCCAGTTTAACGGTAATCAATCGCAAATGGGTTGCCAGCTGTTGGTGATATTTTCTGGAAACTTGCTTGAGAGGGGTGAACTGCTTGATCAAAGCCAAGGGATCATTCTTCAAGAGTTGCACCATAATATTGTCCGTCATCGAATGTGAGAAGCATGCTGAGAAGTGGGTGTTATGTTACTACAGGATAAATTTTAGACAGGTAACCAGGACGCAGCTGGTGAGTCTATTGCGTCACATTTTGACCTGTTACGTCAAACTGTGAAAAATATTGTCGCTGCATTAAGTTGAAAATGCTTGGTAAGAAAGTACCAAGCTCGGGGGCTTATGATGTTCAGGAATAACTAAGACTAGCTTGAATGGCACTTACTTAAGGCTGAACAGTTGAGGAGCCATAAACCCGGAGCCTTGAATTCGCTGTTCTACGCTGGGCTCACTATCGGTTGGAACCCCACGCCCTTGCGAGGGGTTAGACTACCGAGGGTGGCGGCGGGATACTACGGTCGCAAGCCGTTAACAGCGCTGCCCTTAAGTAAGTGCCATTCGACTAGGCCCCTATTGAGTAACGTCGTACTGGACGAGCTCGATATATACCCAAAGCGTTTGAAATTTAGGTGTTATAGGCCGCTCCTGCGCATCCATGCGCCTGCGGCATTAGTGCATCCATGCACGTCACACCCCCTTTTTGCCCATGGCTGCGTTGTTTGAACTTGACA
>JAZFYA010000457.1:0-4115 GCA_036443315.1 Pseudomonadales bacterium | reverse complement strand
GTGTCAATTGTCCTGCAGGCCCTAGCATCGTGCTACATTGAAGACATTACTTCCTCCCATAATACCTTAAAAAATGTGCAAAAAAACTTGACGAAAGCGGCGAAAAATATCCGCGTCTTATACAGCTTTGTTTTTGGCCACAATGTAAACCCTCCTGCAGGCCCGGAGCGATGAGTTGAATGTTCTGATCTAATGCTCTTCCTGAAACTCTAAACTCTAGTTCGTTAAATATACCCAATATTCGCCTCAATCGATTGCAAAAACTGACTACCTCTTGTTAAAACAAAAGGGGCTTTCCCTCGCTACGGCTCCTATTCTTGGACAGGCTCCTAGACCTATAGTATTGACTAGTATCTATGGGTGAATGAACGGGTATGGGCTAATGGGTTGCAGTCTGCCACAGGAAATAGTAACAGAATTGACAAAAACGGTCTTTGAGGTTTGTCATTTATGTTATCCGAAGCTGCTGTTGAACTGTTGGGCAGACCGGATATCAGTTAATCTTCATCCCCGCCTTGGCACCCTTGTCCGGTTCCAGCAACCAGATATCTTCACCACCGGGTCCCGCCGCTAGTACCATGCCCTCAGAGACGCCAAACTTTATTTTACGCGGTTGCAGGTTGGCTACCATTACCGTCAGCTTACCCATTAAATCTTCTGGCGTGTAGGCGGCTTTAATACCTGCAAAAACGTGTTTGTTGCCGTCTTCACCAAGACTCAAGGTGAGTTTTAGTAATTTGTCGGCACCATCGACATACTCGGCGTGGATGATTTGTGCAATGCGCAAGTCAATTTTAGCAAAGTCTTCAACGGTGATCATTGCTGGCATTTTATCGGCTGCGGATTTTTTCTTTTTGGCTTTGCTTTTAGTGTTAGACGTGGAGGTTGCTGCGGTTTCCTTGCTAGCTTCAATCATGGCATCGACCTTGTCTTTTTCTATACGTGTCATCAACGGCTTGAACGTGTTGATCGGGTGATTAAGTAGAGGTTGTAAATCACTGGACCAATTCAGGTCAGCGTTAAGGAAGGCGGCAGCTTTATCTGCGGTTATGGGTAGTACCGGTTTGAGGTAAATCATAATCAGGCGAAATAGATTCAAGCACAGTGATGAGATTTCAACAGCCTGCTGCTTTTTGCCGTCCTCTTTAGCCAGTCTCCAGGGTTCTTGGCTATCGAAGTATGCATTGGTGGCATCGGCCAGCGCCATAATCTCGCGGATGGCTTTGCTGTATTCCCGTTGCTCGTAGAACTGGGCAATGGCAGCGCTTTTGCCAATGGCTTGTTGCCACAACGCTTCATTGATCAAGGCGGCGGACATCACGCCATCGCTGCCCTGGGTAATAAACTTAGCGGAGCGGGAGGCGATATTCACAACCTTGCCTACCAGATCAGAATTTACCCGCTGGATAAAGTCTGCAAGGTTCAGGTCGATATCGTCCACTGACGCAGATAATTTTGCCGCGTAGTAGTAGCGCAGATACTCGGCATCAAGGTGCTCAAGATAGGTTGACGCCTTAATAAAGGTGCCGCGGGATTTGGACATCTTTTGGCCGTTAACGGTGACAAAACCGTGCACATAAATTGCAGTGGGTTTACGGTAACCTGCGGAGTGCAGCATGGCGGGCCAGAACAGACCGTGGAAGTTGATAATATCCTTGCCAATAAAATGATAGAGCTCGGCCTTAGAATCTTCATTCCAGTAATCATCGAAGTTTAAACCAGCACGATCACAGTAATTCTGGAAGCTGGCCATATAACCAATGGGTGCATCCAGCCATACATAAAAATACTTGCCGGGCGCATCGGGGATTTCGAAACCAAAGTAAGGGGCGTCCCTGGAGATATCCCACTCCTGTAAACCGGAATCCAGCCATTCGCCTAGTTTATTGGCAATTTGCTGTTGCAAGCGACCGCTGCGCGTCCACTCTTTAAGCAGGTCAGTAAAGGCAGGCAGGGTGAAAAAGTAGTGCTGGGATGCTTTTTCCACCGGTGTAGTGCCGGAAATGGTGGACTTGGGGTTGATCAAGTCTGCCGGGCTGTAGGTGGCGCCACATGCCTCACAGTTATCGCCGTACTGGTCATTGGTTTTACATCGGGGGCAAGTACCCTTGATATAGCGGTCAGCCAGAAATAGCCCCTTTTCTGGGTCATAAAGCTGGGTGATTGCCCGCGTGGTGATATGGCCGTTATCCCGTAGTTTCTTGTAGATCAACGCCGAGTATTGTCTATTCTCCTCTGAGTGGGTGGAGTGGTAGTTATCAAAATTAATTAAAAAACCTGCAAAATCTTTTTCGTGCTCGGCTTTGATAGTAGTAATTTGTTGTTCGGGACTAATGCCATATTTATCCGCAGTGAGCATAATGGCGGTACCATGTGCATCGTCGGCGCAAACATAGAGGCAATCATTGCCGCGCAAGCGCTGGAAGCGTACCCAAATATCGGTCTGGATGGTTTCCAGCAGGTGGCCTAAATGCAGCGAGCCATTAGCGTAGGGCAGGGCGCTGGTTACCAGCATCTTGCGGGGATTGGCGGGAGATGTTTGAGCCATAGGTATGAGCCACAGGTATGAACGATGGGTATAGGGTTGGTCAGTCTTCAACGGGCCGTTACTATAGCGTTTTTGGCGAATTATTTCATTAGCTGAAGCCGCCTAAGCAACTGTTTCGGTTATTATTTTTTGAGTTTCAAGGTATATCTGAGTAAAATGCTAGGATTTTACCCCACCTAATCTCTATCGGGTGGTAACCTAAGAGAAACTATGCCCATGCCCAAGAAAAACCATGTTCAGGAGAACCCATGTTTGAAGTAACACAAGTACAGGTAGAAGAAGCCTTACAAGCTTTCACTATTCCACATCTCAACAAAACCCTGTTAGCCAGCAATAGCATTAAGCATATTGCTATTCAAGGCGGAATAGTGACGGTATCGATTGAGTTGCCTATTGCTGTGGCGTCAATTAAAGCGTCGATGCAAATGACCATTATTGAATTAGTTAGCCAGATTGCCGGGGTTAATAACGTTAGTGTTGAAATTAGTTGGGATATCGTCTCCGTCAAAAGTCAGCGTGAGATGCCTAATATGGACAACGTAAAGAACATAATCGCGGTGGCCTCGGGCAAAGGTGGCGTTGGTAAATCCACAATGGCGGTGAATCTGGCCTTGGCGCTGGTAGCTGATGGCGCCAAGGTGGGCTTACTGGATGCCGATATCTATGGTCCCAGCCAACAGATAATGTTGGGGGTTGCCAAGGATCAGCAACCCGATCAGCAGGGTCAACAATACATCATGCCGGTTGAAGTTCACGGTTTGAAAACCATGTCGATGGGTTATATGGTGACTGATAAAACGCCTATGGTTTGGCGTGGTCCAATGGCGGGTAGTGCAGTGCATCAGCTGCTGGCGCAAACCTGGTGGGGTGCGTTAGATTACCTGATTGTCGATATGCCGCCAGGCACGGGTGATATTCAACTCACCTTGTCGCAAAAAGCGACGGTCGCTGGCGTGGTTATTGTGACGACCCCACAGGATATTGCCCTGGTGGATGCACAGAAAGGGATTGAGATGTTTAACAAGGTCGAGGTGCCGGTGCTGGGGGTGGTTGAAAATATGGCTATTCATATTTGCAGTGAGTGCGGCTATAAAGAGCATATCTTTGGTCGAGGTGGTGGCGACCGTATTGCCGCAGACTACACTGTGCCTCTGTTAGGTTCATTGCCTCTTTCAGCGAAGATTTGCCAGCAGGCGGATGAGGGTTCTCCTACCGTGGTTGCCGAGCCCGATTGTGAAGAAGCGAAATTGTATGGTGATATTGCCCGTAATATGGCGGCGCAATTATCCTTGACTGTTGGGGACGGGGGGGGATTTCCCCATATTGTTATTAAGGATGATTAAGGAAGGCGAGGGGCGAGATCGCCACAAAAAACCGGGATTCGTTAATTAAACTACTCTAGTTGGTTCGCTATCAATAGATCTGCTTTCTGGTTCCTCATTATATACCCAAAGCGATTGAAATTTAGGTGTTATAGGCCGCTCCTGCACATCCATGCGCCTGCGGCATTAGTGCATCCATGCACGTCACACCCCCTTTTTGCCCATGGCTGCGTTGTTTGAACTTG
>JAZFYA010000456.1:0-3825 GCA_036443315.1 Pseudomonadales bacterium | reverse complement strand
TTTTGCCCATGGCTGCGTTGTTTGAACTTGAAATATTGACAGTTTCCTGCGTTCAAACGCCTTGCCATAAACAACTTTCCATAGATAAATAAGGGACGCACTCTAAAAAACCTAAATTTCAATCGCTTTGGGTATATTCATATCTTTAATAGCTAGTAAACACATATGAGCGATCAAATATCAGGCAATACCGAATATTGGGTAAAAGAGTTAAGCAATGTGCAATTGCCAGTATTATCGGGTGTGATGCAAGAGCTAAATGCTGTTACGAAAAGCGACGATAGTTGCGCAACTCAGCTATCGGAAATTATTCTTAAGGACAGTGCCCTGACTACCAAAGTGTTACGGATTGCCAATAGCGCTTACAACAATCCCAGTGCTAACAATTCTATTACCACTATAAGTCGTGCCGTGGTACAGCTGGGTTTTCAGGGGATTAAAGCCATCTCACTCTCGGTGATGATGGTGGATTCTTTGTTAAAGAAAAACGCCAAAAAGCGTATGTTGGAGTGGATGGCCCGGGGGTTTCATACGGCGGTGCAGGCGGAAAATCTATTAAAGCAAATCGGTGGCAATGAAAAAGAAGAGGAGGTATTTATTACATCGCTGTTATTACATGTGGGGGAAATGGCGTTTTGGAGTTGTAAGAGTGATGCAGCTGAGAAGCTGGACAAGAAATTGACTGCAAAAAGTGATGGTGAGCCCGTGCTTGAAACCGAGTTGTTGGGTAGCAGCATGAAAGAAATCACCCGAGCGCTGGCTGAAGAGTGGCAGCTGGGTAGTCATTTGCAGGAGGCCTTATCTCCCAGTCTTCATCCCAGCCAGGCAACAGAGGCCGTTCTGTTAGGTGAGGAGATTAGTCTGGCTACTGAAAAGGGCTGGGATTCCCAGGAATTTAGGGATGTTCTAGTCAAAGCTTCATTATTCTCTGGGCTAGGTTTGGAAGATGTCCGCAAAATGATTGAAGACGGGGCGGAAAAAGCGGCCAGTGTCGCGGTTTCCTACGGTGCTAATAAGATCTGCCACTTAATTCCCAGCACCTTGGAAAAAGCGCTGCAGCCAGAACCTCAAATCCTCAGGGCAGACCCCCAGTTACAATTGGATATCCTGCGAGAGATGGGTGCCATGGTGGAGCAAGGGGTGGATATCAATACCTTGTTTCAGATGGTGGTGGAAGGCCTTCATCGTGGTATTGGGCTCGATCGAGTAGCCTTGAACTTAATCGATCCCAAGGTGACCACCATGCAAGCCAAGTACGTATTAGGGGAGGATACCGATGAGTGGCGTAGTGATATGAACTTCCCCGTGAAAAGTGACCAGGACAATTTATTTGCCCACGCTTTGCACAGCCGACAAAGCATATGGCTGCAGCGCAACAAGGGGCACAATATGCAGCATTTGCTGAATAAAAAAATTGTCCGCTTGCTAGACACAGAGAATTGTTTGGTATCGTCCATTTACGCAGGCAGTCGCCCAATTGGTATTATCGTTGCGGATCGCGGTAAAAAGGGGCCGGATATCGATCAAGAGCAGCAAGAGAGCTTTGATCACTTTACCCAACAAACCAGTATGTCTCTTGCCATGCTAGCGGCTAATCGTAAGTCTGCTAAATCTCGCTAGCCTTCTTGCTAGCCTTAAAAAAAGGCAGGGTGATGAATGAGAGGCTATTTTGATAGATCAAGATCTACCCTGCCGTTTGCCCAGAAGAAATACGTCTGTTAGCGTGATTTCTTGACCCCTTCAATCAATTGACAGCATTAGTGATATCGACATACAAGGTCAGTTGCTGGCCCGGTTGCAGATACTTTTTAGGGTTAACGGCATTCCATTTCACGATATCTGTGACCCGGAGATTAAATCGCCCTGCGATTCTCGCTAATGAGTCGCCATTGCGTACTCGATAGCCAACTTTTCTCAGCACTGCGTCGCGTTGCCCAGCTTGAACGGTGGAGGGCGACTTCGTCCAGACACTTAGCTTTTGCCCCGGTTTCAACACATCCTTTGGTGCCATGCCATTCCAGTGAGCCAGCTGTGATACCCGTACATTGTAGCGGCGAGCTATAGTCCAAAGACTTTCGCCGCTGCGTATGCGGTGAAAGAGCTGTTGACTATTAGCTCCACCGGTGCGCTTTTTATGAATAGTAGCCAGTCGCTGGTCTGCACTTAGCGAATAATGATCACCACGTTGCGAGGCAGTGGGGATCATCAGTGATTGCCCAGCTCGAATCATATTGCCGCGGATGCCATTAATTTGCTTAATCGTATCGACACCGGTATTAAAGCGTTTGGCCAGCAATAACAGAGAATCCCCAACCTTCACTTTGTAATGTTGCCAGTGCAGACGCTGTTCAGGGGGGAGTTGCATGACTTCCGACTCAAAAGTGGCTTGCTGGCTAATGGGAATTAACAACCTATGGGGGCCTGTTGGGGAGGTTGCCCAGCGGTTAAAACCTGGATTGAGGCGATACATTTCGTCAATCTCTATCCCTGCCATTGTTGCAGCTTGAGCCAGATCAATTTGAGATTGAGTGTCTATCTGGGCAAAGTAAGGCGTATTCGCTACGGGGTGCAGTTTGACAGCATAGCGAGGTGGATTGTCCACCAGCTTAGCCAGGGCAAGTAGTTTAGGTACATAGCTACGTGTTTCCCTGGGTAAATCTAGCGACCAGAAGTCAGTGGGTTTTCCGCGCTTTAGGTTTTTACGGATGGCCTTGTTAACGTTTCCCTGTCCGGAATTATAAGCCGCCAGAGCTAGCATCCAGTCGCCTTTATAATATTGGCTAAGTTTTTCCAGGTAGTTAATGGCGGCCTGAGTAGAGGCAACAACATCGCGGCGACCATCATACCACCAGTTAATATCCAGTTTATAAATTCGACCGGTGCTGGGAATAAATTGCCACATACCCGCTGCGCGACCGTGGGAATAGGCGAAGGGATCGTAGGCACTTTCTACTATAGGCAGCAGAGCCAGTTCCAGCGGGAGGCCGCGTTTTTCAATCTCAGAGGTAACGTAATAAATATAGCGCTCAGCACGTTTGCTGACCCTGGCCATATAGTCCGGATGTTTTTGATACCAGTTAAATTCGGCATTGATTCGTCTGTGGGGGCTTTGCCAATCCAGTTGATAGCCTAGCCGGATGCGCTGCCAAATGGTTTCCGGTTCAACCCAGAGAGGCCGATGTTGCTCTGGTTGAAATTCAGCCAATTGGCAGGCATAGTGACCACCAAAATCAGTAAAATAATTCCATGGATTACCATCGATAATCTGCATGGCACTAGCGTGGTTTATATCGATAGTTTGGGCCGCTGGCCTAATGGTATCAGGCGGGGGTAGGCGACTACAGGCGGTGAGCAACAGAAGAATAGGTATTAGTTTAACTATGTATCTTAATGCATTGAAACAAATTGACTTATTGGACATCATTAGACACTTTTCTTATTCTGAATTGCTTATTTTAAATGGATAGCTGCGGGCGCGGGTTATTCTAGGGCGTTGCTTGAGGTGGGTCAACTTATGCATAAATCTTCTTGTTAAACAAAAATCGATCGCTGTCAGCACCGAATCACGATAAATACTTCGGTTGGGTTGCTATAGTGTTCTCCTGATTGTAGTGCCGCGCAGGCAATAACGGTAGCTTCGTTGCAGTGCAGAAACACGTTTGGCTGTAATGCCTCACTCTTCGGGCATTGAATAGTCAGCTAGTAAAATCGGCAATTCCACCGATTATGATTCAAATTTGATGAGTAGGCTCAGGACGATAAAAGGGTCTTTTCTGCGGCTGCTAGCCTAATAACGCTTGCCGATTGCTGCAAGTGCGGGCAATT
>JAZFYA010000455.1:0-13134 GCA_036443315.1 Pseudomonadales bacterium | reverse complement strand
CGCAGGAAACTGTCAATATTTCAAGTTCAAACTGTCAAGTTCAAACTGTCAAGTTCAAACAACCCAGCCATGGGCAAAAAGGGGGTGTGACGTGCATGGATGCACTAATGCCGCAGGCGCATGGATGTGCAGGAGCGGCCTATAACACCTAAATTTCAATCGCTTTGGGTATAACATTCACTATCCACCCAAACGCTGTTCACAACCACTGCCCACAACCTGACAGCTGCTATTATACTTATCCCACCATCAAATTGATTTCCTAAAGATTGCATTATTTTCTAATCAAGCTTGACGTCTGACATCTAACATCTTAAAACTACACTGTAAAATCCATAACATACCGATTAAGCGCTTGCTCTAAGGATTGATACAATGAAAATGATATATTTATTAATTGCCCTAGCGGCCATAACTCTCTCCAGCACCTCCAACACACTACTGGCAAACAGCCACCAAAGCCCTACCTTTAACGTTACAGAGATTAATCCAGCCTTGATGTTCCTTCAGGGAAAAGGGGGAAATATTGCATTAAGTACTGGAGAAGACGGACTATTAATTATTGATGACGATTACGCCGAGATGTCTTCTGCCTTAAAACGAGAAATTGAAAAATTTGGTGGGAAAAGCCAATTAAAATTTATCCTCAACACGCATTGGCATGGAGATCATACCGGCTCCAATGCCAGCCTGGGGCAAGGCGTTAGTATTGTTGCCCATGACAATGTCCGCCAACGTTTAAACACTCGCCAAGAAGTGCCATTTTTTAAGATGGTTTCTGAACCTCAACCTAAGCACGCATTACCGAGCCTCACCTATCTGCAGTCAATGGTTATTTATTTCAACAATGAAAAATTTACACTGCAACACTATCCCAGCGGACATACCGATGGCGACTCAGTGATCTTTTTGGAACATGCTAATGTCGTACATATGGGTGACCATATGTTTAACCTCATGTTTCCGTTTATTGATATAGCCAGTGGAGGAAATGCTGTCGCATTTACCGAAAATATCAGTTCTATCATTAACCAAATTAATGATACAACAGTGGTTATTCCCGGGCATGGCCCTTTAACGGATAAACAGGGTTTAGTCGCTTATCAGCAAATGCTGGAAGGCACTATCTCTGAAGTAAAAATGATGAAAGATGCTGGCGCAACGCTGGAACAGATTCAGAGCAAAGGTTTATCCCAGCAATGGAAAATTTGGAATAACGGCTTCATCAAGGAAAAAGTCTGGGTTTTGTTTATTTATAACAGCCTATAATCTGTTAAAGAACCTTATAAAATCCACACAATATCCATCGAGGATGGCTGTCTGAGAATAGGAGCCGTAGCGAGGAAACGATAATAAGGCCATGGCGCTTATATAGCAGACCAAACGCCACTGGTTAGGATAAGTAAAATAGAACCCCCACCACCACTATCGCAACCACCATTCCAGATACAATCATATGAGCGTTAAGCGTTACAACGTCTATAATTCCTGCCCACTTAGTATTTACAATTGAAGCCTCTTTAGCTTCATGGACCGCTGTTTCTATAAAATCCTTAACGGGTGGCGATCCTGACGGTGCAGCAGGCTGCGGTCCTTCATTAAGGAAAGTAGTACGGACAGCCACTGGTGCGATTGCCTCCCTTTCTAGTGCTGGATCATCAACTGCCAAATCATTCTCGATTGAAGCCAGAACCACCGTAATATTGTCACGCCCCCCCGCCTCAACAGCCGCTGTTACCAAACTGTTTAACGCCTCTTCAGAATTGGTCGCCGCGCTCATCAAGCTGGCGATGTCACGATCCAGCACTTCATCCACAAGGCCATCACTACATATCATCAACTGCTGCCCAACGCCCAGGCGACCATGGATCACCTCTATTTCCAACCCATTTTCACCAGCAACACCTACTGCCTGGGTTATCAGGTTTCTGTTGGGATGATTAATTGCTTCTTGTTTACTGATTGCACCTGAGCTTAACAGTGTCTCAACATAGGAATGATCGCGGGTAATCTGCCTTAGTTCTCCCTGGTTTTTCGACCATAAATAAGCTCGACTATCTCCCACCCAGGCTAGTTCGTAGTCCATACCCTGCATTTTGAAAACAATGGCAGTTGATCCCATACCCGCCTTTTTTTCGTCAGCGGCAGCAGCCTCTTTCACCACTGCATGAGCCCGGGCAATTGCTTCCGTTAAACCTTCGTTATTACTAACGGCCTCTTCGATGATTTGCTTAACCATATCACTCGCAACTTCACCACAGGCATAGCCTCCCATGCCATCCGCAACCAAGCCTACCCCCTGTGCTGAACTAGCAATAAAGCAATCTTCATTGTGACCCCGTTGACCGGGATGAGTGGCACCTATAATGGAAATCATACGGACATATCAATTTGCGATAGCTGTGTTGGAGCTTGTTTTATCCCACGTATTGTATCGCACGAGTTCTCCCTTCGAATTTATTCTTGTCTGGGTGCCAGGGTCGCTAACTGACATTGCTAATGAGTGCTAATCGGTATTGCTAAAAAGCGACACTGCACAAACATAAATCAGCTTAGCAATAGCTAGTCCATAATGCCACTTACCCATGCTAATAGTGTTACACTAGAAGGTTGTTAACAAACGGAGTTGTCAATAACCTTCTAGTAGCTTAGTAGCTAGTAGCAGCCACAACACCTTGATTCTGGCTGACTATTTTAATCATTAACATACACATTTTTATAAGTAGAGAACAATGACTATATTATTTCAACTCATTCTTAGCATTATTTTAGCTGTTATTTCCACCCTATTACTACAACTGGCCACCACTGGCGTCATGTCTTCCATTGACCCAATGGTGGTGGCAATACTGTTTGTAGCCTGTTTTTCTGCAGCATTAATTAGCCCAACTCTCCGCCAAAGGTCATCATCCACCGCTAGCAGCGGTCACAGTGTGGATGATCGCGAACAGGGACAAGTAAAATGGTTTAACGTGAGCAAGGGCTACGGCTTCGTTACCCGCCAATCTGGCGAAGATGTGTTTGTTCATTTTCGCTCTATTCGCGGTGAAGGGCGGCGCACGTTGCGAGAGGGACAAAAGGTAGAATTCACTGTTGTTGATGGCGATAAAGGATCTCAAGCGGAAGATGTAGAACCTTTGTAGAAGCGAGTATCGAGAGAAACGAACTGCACAGTAAAAACCGTCAATTCGTTTCTCGTCGGACTGGTCCTAACTTGACAGCCCTAACTTATAACGGAAATATCGTCTGACTGATTAAATCTGATCAGCACTTTATACAAAGAAAAGGCATCGCTAGTACCAGCTAGTTCACGAACCGAATGCATGGCAAACGTTGGAACACCGATATCCAGCGTTTTTACGCCGAGCTCTGCGGCAGTGATAGGACCGATGGTACTACCGCAAGCCATATCCGTACGCACCACAAAAGCTTGCACAGATTCATTCTCCAATTCGCAAAGATGACGAAATAATGCAGACGTTTCACTACTCGTTGCATAGCGCTGATTGGCATTTAATTTAACAACCGGGCCTTTGTTTAACAGAGGTCCGTGGTTGCTATCATGACGATCAGAAAAATTGGGATGTACACCGTGAGCATTGTCTGCGGAGATCATCATTGATCGATCCAGCGCACGGGTCAGCTTACTGTCATCGGCAACTAAACGGTGCAATACCGATTTTAACATCGGGCCCTGAGCACCTGCGGCAGATTGACTTCCCACTTCTTCATGGTCATTACAGACTAGTACGCAGTGCTGCTCTGTTGCGGCCAGTAAAGCCTGCAAACCGATATAACAAGAGAGCAAATTGTCCAATCGAGCACTGGCGATAAATTCATTCTTCAAACCCACAACAGCCGGCGGCTGGGTATCATAGAAACATAATTCGTAATCAAACACCTGCTCTGCACCGCAATCCGGGTGCTCTGCCAGTAATTGAGCTAATAATAATGCTCGAAAATCCGTGCTCTCATCATCCACCTGCATAAGCAGTGGCGGTATATCTGTCTGGGGATTAACACTGCGCTTTTTATTAGCGTCTCTATCCAGATGAATGGCCAGACTGGGGATAGTGGCAATGGCTCGCTGGTAATCTATTAAGGCGCTCTGCACTTTAGCTTGCTGGTTTTTAAAACTCACCCGTCCTGCCAGAGATAAATCACGATCAAACCAGGGGTTCAACAAGGCGCCGCCATAGACTTCGACTCCCAGCTGAAAATAACCTTTATTAGTCAATTCCGGATGCGGTTTGACTTTTAAACAAGGACTGTCTGTATGGGCACCAACCATTCTAAAACCCTGTTCAAGCACAGGTTTTTCCCCCTGGGTAAAGGCGACGATGGAAGAACCATTACGAATTACAAAATAACGATCACCTGACGTTAATTGCCACTCATCAGCTTCATGTAATTGTTGAAAACCAGCAGCGGTTAAACGAACAGCTAATTGCTGAACCGCATGAAAGGGCGTGGGTGAAGCATGCAAAAACGCCAGTAGATTATTATTAAAACTTTCTATATCCATCGTTTCTCGTTTCTCGTTTCTCGTTTCTCGTTTCTCGTTTCTTAATTATTTTCGTAAAGCTTCCAACCGTGCCAGCAAACTGGAGGTATCCCACCGACTACCACCCAGCGCCTGTACTTCACTGTAAAACTGATCCACCAACATTGTTACTGGCAAGTGGCTGTCGTTATTGCGTGCCTCCTGAAGTACATACCCAAGATCCTTACGCATCCAGTCCACCGCAAAGCCATGTTCATAATCGCCGTCTATCATAGTCTGGTAGCGATTTTCCATCTGCCAGGATTGGGCAGCCCCCTTGGAAATAACATCGACTACCGCGGCAATATCAAGCTTTGCCGAACGAGCAAAGTGCAGTCCCTCAGCCAGACCCTGCACAAGGCCAGCTATGCAGATTTGATTCACCATTTTAGTTAATTGCCCGGCTCCACTCGGTCCTAACAATTTCACACAGGTAGCATAAACCTGAATAATGGGTTCTACTTGGCGGTAGACATCAGCTTCTCCACCACACATTACAGTAAGCCGACCATTTTCCGCGCCCGCCTGGCCACCGGATACTGGCGCATCAATAAAACCGTGCCCCTGGCGGGCAAATAACTGTGCCATATCCTTGGCAACATCAGCAGAAGTCGTGGTGTGATCGACGATCACTGCGCCCTCAGATAGGCCATTGCTCACCCCACCCTCCCCAAGCATGACTTGCCTGAGAGCATCATCATTGCCCACACAGCTAAATACAATACTCGCCCCTCTCACCGCCTGTGCAGGCGTTTCAGCATAGCAACCACCATATCGCTGCACCCAACTAACAGCCTTAGTGGTTGTTCTGTTATAGACAGTGACGCTATAACCTGCATTGTTTAAATGCCCAGCCATGGGATAGCCCATCACCCCCAAGCCTATAAAAGCTACGGATTGCTGTTCAGACATATTGATTCTCTAGGGCAAATTGTAGGGGCTTTAACGGCATTATGCCTGTCAAGCAAAGGTATCTATACCGGCTAATTCAATACCCAATTGCTGTTCGGGAGTCGGAGTGTTTGCAGCGAAAATTTGCAGTGCCCGGCGAGTACTCAGCGGTAAATCTTGATCTTCAGCTTGGCGGCGGGAAATAACCTCACTGCTTCGATTGCTGGATTCAACGTTTCGTTGTTGAATACCTTCGCTGTCGGTTTGCAGCTGTTCCACAGTGCTAGCGGAAGATTTATTTTCATTGCGGTTGGTTTCCCGTTGCACATCCTTTTGCTGACGCTCGGCAATATCCGGACGCTGATTTTGCGACGGAACGACAGGAAGGGTGGAAAAACCAGATATTTGCACAATATCTACTCAGTTTTGGTTGCCACCGCATTATAGGCAAGCTTAAGCCGTTAGTGAATAGTGATTATAGCTTATCTTGCAATACAGCAAGTTTTTGGCTATTTAACCTGTCATAGAAAACGCAGTAGGCAACTCGTCAATCAAATAACATAGTGTTTAATGTAGATCTTTTATCATTTATACCCAAAGCGATTGAAATTTAGGTTTTAGAGTGCGTCCCTTATTTATTTATGGAAAGTTGTCTATGGCAAGTTGTTTATGGCAAGGCGTTTGAACGCAGGAAACTGTCAATATTTCAAGTTCAAACAACGCAGCCATGGGCAAAAAGGGGCGTCCTATAACACCTAAACCTCAACCGCTTTGGGTATATTAAATAGTTATTCACATCACAACCTTACCCAGGACAACACAGCCGCTACTACCGCTCTACTGTCTTGATCAAAAAATAACAATCCAATGGATTAACGATTTATGGCTAGACAACGTCAGGGGAGGAAATATCGAATGAATTGCCTACCCATAACTGGACGATACCATTGAAAAACACCACAACGACGATACGGAGTTTTTTCGACCCCAAACAGACGTATTATTTAACCGGCGTCATTGTCAGCATGTCATATAGATAACCACTTAACTTTTTATTAACGGCGTCCTGCAACCGCTGTTTAGTCAAGCCTTTTTCAGTACTTGATTGTTTAATTGGCCACCGCTGTTTGGCAATAGTTTCACCGCTATTTGCAAGCTCCAGTTGCAGGGATCCTCGAAGCCACCACCAACCCTGTTTTTGTTGCAGGGGTTCGATATCCAGCTTGCTTGACAGCACATAACTAGATTGCACTACTTGTTGAATACCCAGACTGGCAACAGCATTTTCTAACTCTGCTTGTATGATCCTGTCGTCAGCGCTTACAGTGAACTGTAGGGTGGCCAGCGCTTGTCGTATCAGGCCCACAATTTTTTCTCCACTATAACGCCCAGCAACGCCTTTACCCGCCGTTATCATTAGATTGCGGTTCGCGTTGTCACGCTCAACCTGGCTGAGACGGGCGCTCTCAAGAGCCCGTAGCGCGACCACCGGGTTGGGAGCCTGATCGCTGGCATAGCCAACCAGGTCGACAGTTTGCCGATCAGCGGCGCGCAGATGTTCACGAAAGCGTCGGCTGGCTGTAGCCTTTTCCAGCACTGCCAGGCTATACACTTTACCTAATGGTGAAGACCAGTACGCAACAATTTCTGTACCCTCCAGCACTTGCCGTGCCTCGGTACTCACAAAACGTGCGGCGCGTTGTTGGTTGGCCACTTGTTGCTGACCATCACTGTTGGATACTATGGCTTGAGAAAAGTCCTGGCTACTGTCCTTGATCGCCACCCGGAATATCTGACCAAGATTGGCACGAGCGCGCGAGTCAGCAGCTTCGCGGTTATCCGCTTCACCAACGGTGCTCAGGTAAGTATCCGCCGGATAATCGGTAGAGGGTTTATCCACCCAGTCGGGTTGCCTGGCGTAACTGCCGCAGGCACTGAGCACAAGACTGAGTATGAACAAATTAACTGTCTTAAGTGAAACCGCGGTATACATGGCAGCTTGCCTTTCTGTTAATTTTTTAACGGGTTTATCAGACCTAACAGCGTTACGTTACGTATTTCGACCTTGCCGGCAGTACCATGCTGTACGACAACTATATAATTCGTTAGCGATCAACACTATCAGCAATCAGCAACAAGGTATTTCCGTGGTTAAAGCTGTGTACCTTACTAGAACTTAGTCCTCCAGGCAGGTCAGCACCCTCGGCATCCATTCCCGCGGGAATGCGTATTCTCGCGACCTGCAGGGAAGATGGCAACATATTCCAGCTGCGCAGATCTGCCTGCTCGACAAACGTAGCAGCTATATTCACCAGCACACCGGCCAAGTCACCCTGCTTTTCCCGGGTTTTTTTCGCTGCCTGGTACTTAGCAACAACCCGTAGCAGTGTGGTCGCTGTTATACGGGGCAGCTCGTCGGCAAGATCCTGTCGAGCCAGGTCTTCAATATTTTCCAATATTTGAGTGCGATGGTATTTACCTGCTACGTGAAGCGTAAAATATTGCGGCCGATAATTAGAAGGGGGGTAATAAGGTATAGCCAGTGACACATTCTGTAGCCGCTCAATACTATACACCGAAACAAAATGTTGCTGCTTATTACTGACGATACCATCAGCATAAAGCACCAACAGCTCCCTATCTCCGTTCTTAAAGGTTTGCGCTTGCCGTGAAAAACGCTTTACATAGCGCTTATATTCCTCGGCAAAGCCCTGGCGGTAACTCGTTTGCAGTAGACTGTCCTGCAGGGCAGCGGGGATACTCTGGTGGTGCTCGTCCATAATCTCCACCACACGCCGGTAACTGATCATAGCGTCGTCCCACTCACCATTCAATTCATAGATGATACCAGTAAGATAATGGGCGCTGGCCAACTGTCCGCGCAGATTGTCGGCCTTGGCGACTTCCCGCATGGTGACATCCGCCTGTAACATCTCCACCCGAGCACCATCGAGGTCGTCTTGCTGTAAATGGTTATAGGCCAGTAGCTGATGAAGCAACACCCGCTCACTGGGGGTCCCCGTATAACTGCGCAGCGTTTCGTTAACGGTGACTGCGGCGACATTTTCCGTGACACTAGTTGCCTGCAGAGACACCATGATGTTCTTGGCGGACCGCAAATCGATAGTGCTGGCCTCGAGATCACCGGTAAGGCGTTTGAGAGTACCGCGATTAAGCAGGTACTGAGCTCTATCCCGGAGCTTGGGGTCAATTTTTTCCAGGGCTTGCAGGGTCTGCTTAGCGCCGATAATGTGCAGGCTGTCCGCCAATGCGTTTATCTGCCGCTGCTGTACGGTGCAGGCGGAAAGAGCCAATAGGCATATCAGTACTGTCAGCCTTAACGCTGCTGCAGGGTACATGGTCAAGTCTGTAGCAATCTAGTCTGAAGCCCGCTAGTAGCGGAGCTTGCTGTTTTTCACCAGCTTCTTGATTTTCTTCTGGCCCAACCACACTTTGCGATTATCTGCCATGCTGATCATGGTGAGGTCGATCTGGTAGTAGCGTACCTGCTCCTTGCCTTCGGCATCAATAATGGTATTGATCTGGCCTTTAAGCATAAAGTCGGCGCCCCGCTCCCGGCCGGCAGCATTACGACTATCTTCACTGGCGTGCAGATCCTGGTCCATACGCTCCTCGCGAAGTTCACCACGTTCCTGACTGGAAGCAACGAACTCTACCATACCCGAGTTTACCAAGGAGCGGCTCATATCAGCGACGAAAGTATTGACGTTGATATGTTCATGACTGAGATTGCGTACAGTGCCTACAATCACTGCAGGGCTGCGGCCGGATTTGGCGGCAAATTGCGAAATCCATGGCCGGGACAGCGCGTCCCGGATCATTTCATCCGCTACCATACGGGAGTCACTGTCGTTCCAGGCACCGCTCAGGTCAACCGTCTCGTTGACGTCGATACGCTGTACCGAAGTGCCGCAGGCGCTGAGCAACATAGCTGCAGTCACCATTAAAAACCAATGCTTGATAATGCTGGGGTTCATTCTTCAATCCTCTATATAGATCTCTTGGCTACTGTTCAGTAATACTCAAATCTGGCCACTTGATTCTGACTACTTATATTCTGACCAATGAAACCAGGGCCTGGTTCCCTGATCATTTTTTTGCGGTATTACGTTGCATAAAACGCTCAAAGTTTGCATTACTTTTTTGCCTATAAAACTGTTTAAAAGTGCCACTAAGGTTATCTGCTGTAGCAATCAGGTCGTCTATGGCATCAAGGCTTAATTCGGCAAAAGCATAAATATCACCGTTATTCTGATCTTTCCAATAACCCAAGATACGGGAACCGCTAAGGGCAAGCTGGGTGGTGGTACGGATTTCTCGCTCAATATTCATATCGGCATTGTCACCGACGCTGGCGGTGTAATCGATCAGAGTGCTGTCTATATAGGTTTTCAGGATGCTGGCGATTTCCGCTCGGGCACGGTTATCGGCAGTGTTTTTTTGCAGCGAAGTGTCACCCATAGTCGGAGCCACACCAACACCATGCAGCAGCTGACCTTTATCATTGTCGATAGCCTGGGTACCTTCGTTTACCCAGTCAGGGGCACCGTCTATACCGAGATCGCTTTCTATCGTGGTGTTACTGCTACAGGCACCGAGGCCCAAAGCGGTGGCGATCAGTATATTAATGAAGATGAAGTGTTTCATAAACCTGACTCCCTGATTAATTCTACATACGCACAGTGTGCCACAAGCTGAGTGGGGTTTTAACCTTTATTATAAAAAAGTTATGCCGTGGTACTTGGTCATTGAATCTGTTTTGGTTTGTCTGTTACATGATCGAAGCAGGCGATAACAACCACTGCTTGTACAAAGATATTATCCCCAAAAAGTCCAAAATAGGGTGCTATGCTTCACAGCCAATTGCCTAACATTATCCTAGAAAAAGCAGTTGAATCTAGGGCCTGCCCCGCGACGCGTTTTTCGCGACGTGTTTTGGGTACTGCGGACGCCTAATGCATTGATTTCTTATCAATGACTTTTTAATGTGAAAATACTGCTTTTTCTAGAATTATTGTTATTCCTGTGTAGAGTGTATTTATCGCTTATCGCTGGAGATTATATAAGAAGGCAGTTAAGAGGTTATTGATTGTTTAGCAAGCACCCCAAGCCCGTCCAAAACTGTTGGCCCAGTTATTTTTTAGTCACAACTTGGTATTGATCTACACTCAATAATGATAGTAGCATCATGGATTCCAAAGTATGAAGTATGAAGTATGAAGATCAAAGACAACGCTTTTAATGTAGAAGCCAAGAAAACCACCATTGTTCAATTGGAAGACCTCCTTGCTCAACCTTCTGATCAGAAGGAACGCCCCTGCCCCGGATGCCGATTTGCCACCCCGGATGGAAGAACTGACAGAAAAGCCACCCAGTTTTGTTCCTACAGTTGCCCAGCAGCACCTAAACAAATGTCCAGCGACCCCCTTCAATACCCCATTGAGGCGGGTGTAGTGCCTATAACCTATGCCTTTTATACGCTTAGAAAGCTAATGCCCTGTTGGTCCTGTGAGGGACACCTGGATGGACTGGACAGAATAAATAAAAGGCCAAAAGTGTGGTTCTACTCAACCTCGAGTTTCTACCCAAAGTTGATCTCTCAGTCATTAAGCCAGATGGAGGCCGAAAAACGACTTACTAACAGCTGGATGGTGAAAATATTACCGTTTTCCCAATCCATGTACACCATTACCTATAGCCTTGAACCTTTTACTCTAGCCAAACAAAAGAGCGAACGGGAATCATTGTCAACGCTGCGAACTGACTTAATCACAATAGCTGATCATTTGAGGCCGGAAGTTTTTAAGCAGGCAATGGCCTATATTGATCGTGGTTCTCTAACTCCTTTCAATAGCAAGTAACCCGATCAGATCGGCTATATTTTTTAGGGAGGAAAACATGACCCGCGCTGAATTCTTGCTGCAACCCCATACCTTATCGCAACTACTTAGCCATCCTGGCGAGGTGTTTATAAGTACCATTTTGGGCAAGCAATGCTCTATCAACATCATTATTCCCTCTCACCTTAAACATCTTGAAGCCTTTTATCATCCAGGCATCCTTAGCAATATCGATATTGCCCAGCAAGAGTCAGGGATTCCTTATGAGCATCTACACTTTGGCTTAAAAATTCACTTCAATCAGCCTATGGAGCTGCAGCTGCATGATTCAGAGATGGATTTTGCGCCTATTATTAAACAGCTAATTAAACAATTTGGTGTAGTCATTATTAAAAACGCCTACCTGCATAGCGAAGTTAGGAATCTTGGCCACCGAAACAAGTTCCCTCATCTAAAGTTTCATTATGATCGTACGGAATTACAGTCAACTGTTTATTCCCTGTATTCCAGAAATCCTTTCGATGAAGAACAAAAAAAACCTCGAATTGCCTCCACCTTATTTGCACCTAACTTGGTAGCCTATTTACAATCGCTGAAAGAAAAAAAAGTTAATCGCATATCGGATAATGGAATGCGCTCTAATTACGATTTATTTCAGGATGAGGATATGAGCGAAGTTATTTCTAATATCATTGTAGAACACCGCTGGGATGAGCCTGAGGGCATAGGTGAGTTATCAATGATTGATAACCGAACTGTTCTACACGCAAGCTACCACAGGGATGGATTTCATCCTGGATATCGTATTGGGGTGAGGTATTGCAGCTGATCGTCGCAAGCGAATTTTCTATGCATCCACTATCGATAATCTATACCCAAAGCGGCGGTGGCTGTCGAGTCTTTTGGGCAAGACAGCCGCTATTGCCTGTACACACTCACCAGTAGTTTGCTCTGTGTCATGTGCGCTTATCTGATCACTTCGACACAGATCTTGATTCTTCCACCTGGGTTTTTATTGTCCCTGCACACAAACTAAAAGGTGTAAAAGCAGTAAGGGAGAGAATGGTCCTACTCAACGGCTGTCGTACTTAACGCTGAAGTATTTTCGATAAAATCATTAGCAGGATGTTATTAATTATTCTGGGGCTTGCTGGGGCGGTTGCTGTTACCGAGAGTAATATGCTTCGGACCCGCCATGCTCTGCTGGCCACTCACACCAGAATTAATCCGCTCGATCGCACCACCAGCTTCGAGGAAAGCTTTTGTTTGTGCTTCGATAGATAGAGAGGTTTCAACGGCTACCGGCTGTTTCTTTTTTGCCGCTGCTCTTTTGGGTTTTATTGCCATGATGGGCCTTTAATAGTTAAATTTGGTTACCCATTGTACATTAAATTAAGGTTATTGGTGTATCAGTTTCACTATAAAGCCTAAATTAAATGCCTCCTTTCTATCAAAACGCTGCGAAACTAATAGCTTGTATGGTCATCGGCACCTTTGAGTGGAGTAGCTTTCGCATTATCCGCAAGGTACCCCGCAGCGACGCACTAATACTGGTGATGGTATCCACCGTTACTGTAGTTACTGGCTTGGCTATCGCAGTGATAGTTGGCGTGATTGTGTCAGCATTGGTGTTTGCCTGGAAGCACGCCAAACACATTCTGGTGGAGGCCCGCGACGATCACAAAGGTTCCACTGTATACGCAGTGACCGGCCCCTTGTTTTTCGGTTCTATCACTTCCTTTCTAGGCAAGTTGTTCATAGCAAGGCGTTTGAACGCAGGAAACTGTCAATATTTCAAGTTCAAACTATCAAGTTCAAACAACGCAGCCATGGGCAAAA
>JAZFYA010000454.1:0-8492 GCA_036443315.1 Pseudomonadales bacterium | reverse complement strand
AGCGAACAAGGATGGTAGTGTGATTAACCAATGGAAGATAGTCGGGTTGTCGAATCAGTCAAATAAAATCAAATATTTTAGAGGTATTCAATAATGAAAAAACTACTTTTAGCTTCTGCTGTTGCTTTAGCAGCAGCTTCTACTACTGTTTCAGCCAAGAGCATCATCATTGCAGGTCTGAGCTCTACAACCGGTGCATTCGAGGTTTGCAAAATGTTCCAATGTACTGTACCTGCCGGTGAAGCCATTCTAGCTGTGGCATATACACTATACGAGGACGACGCAGCCTTCGATGACGACCATCTCACTCTAGCTGAATTTAATGCTTCTGGTAATCGTGATCGTGATATGGCGCTTTATGAAATGACAGGAGGCGATATCGACAATCCCGTGTGGACCTTCAAGAGTGGGGTTGGTAATGGTGTGATCCTTCTAGACGTTGACTGGAGGGGTGGGAATGGGCTAGTGGGCATGTTCGCTAAGTCAAATTCAGCGCCTTCTCCTATCCTTGGATTAAATAGTAGCGGCCAAATTGAACTCGGCACAGGAACACTGAATGATGGTATCCCGGAATTCTGTGCTGATCCGTTTACTAATGCAACTGATGCAGGTAACGAGTGTGGTGCTCTCAGTTCTCCCGTTGGCGATTTCTTCTTTGCGGCTGATAACGTCTACATATACGACATAGACCCGATAGACGGTGTTATTATGGAGCGATTTGGCGTGGCAGCGATACCTGTCCCTGCAGCTGCTTGGTTGTTCGGTTCTGCATTGTTGGGCTTAGCGGGTATTGGTCGTAAGCGTCGCGCTTAATGTACCAAGCTTGCTAAACTGCCTTGTTTGCTGAGGCGGTGAAAAGGGTTGCTTTTTGGCGACCCTTTTTTTGTTTTAGAAAAAAGGGGATCTACCAGCGGATTTTGGTGATGACAACCTCCGTAGAAATAACAAATGACCTAAAATCATACAACGCTCTACTCTGTACATTGCCAATCAAAGCATAACGACCGACTACCGCAAACGCTCCATCATGGCACTGCGACCCGAACTTTCGTAAAGCCCCACCAGCAAAATTACTAAATCAGCCAACTCGTCGATACGCTCTTTGTCAAAGCTCGCCTGGCGGAAGGAATTTATCAACACCTTGGTACGCACATCGCCAAAACCATCGGTCAATTGACGACCGTACTCGGTCACTTCGTAGGTCATATCTTTACGGCTGCCACTCTCCTTAGACTTTTGAATCAAACCACTCTTCTGCATTTTGCGGAGAGAGTACTGAATATTGGCAATATCATCACGATTCAAAAACTGCGCCAGCTCAGACACACCTTTAGGGCGATCATAGCTGCGAATGGAGTGTAAAAGAGTACTGTCATGCCCGGCGATGCTCTGCCCTGGCTCTACGGCTGAGATACACTCCTTCTCCCAACGCTCTATAGACTCATACACATGAAATATTGCCAATTCCAGGCGACTGACGCTACGCTCAAACTCGTCGCGACCCAGATGCCAAAACCCCGAATCGCTTTTGTTCAAAATTTCGGTTTTATTACTACCCATGTTTTCTCCTTAAAACGCCTATTTGAAGGCCATTAAAATCTTCGCTGAGAATAAAAATAAAGCTTATTGTTACGCTTACTACTAATAACAAATAACCCACACAGCTGTCAAGAATTTGCAGTGGATCTATCCCTCTTTTGCAGATTGCTTTACCCAGACAAAAAAAGCCAGTGTATTTTCGCACTAGAAACACCCTCCTGCTATTACGTTGGATTCTGTAATTCTGCTATCAACCCCCTGTCTCGCAGCAAACATAAAATAAACCATTGATTTTATTGCAAATAATGTCGACATCCTTCCCTTATCTCTTTACCTGTCCAGTGTCAAATGTTTGCTGCGCGACAGCGCATCGCTCGTAAGGCGAGCTCTCCTATCCCACAAAGTAACAATTCTTGGTATTGACATATAATATTTTTAAGTTTATTTTAATATTTGATTTACACTTTAAAGTGTAATTTAAACTCATTCGTATCAATGGAGAAATACCATGCCAAGATCCGTAAAATCACTATTTAATCCGCACCACTTCAAACTGGGCGTCTTTTCCTCCAATTGTTCCGGCGGACTGGCGATCACCAAGATTCCGGAACGCTGGGATAATTCCTGGGAAAACAATCTGAAAATGGCGCATATCGCCGACGAGGCGGGTCTGGATTTTCTCCTACCCATCGCTCGCTGGATCGGCTACGGTGGTGACACCAACTTCCACGGCCAGGTGTTGGAGACCATCACCTGGGCCGCTGGCCTACTAGCCCACACCCAAAATATCCAGGTGTTTTCTACCAGCCACACCAGCTGTAACCATCCCGTAGTACTGGCCAAGCAGGTCGCCACCATGGACCATATCGGTGGCGGGCGCGTCGGCCTCAATGTCGTCTGTGGCTGGAACCGCCCGGAATACGAGGCCCTGGGCCAGGAGTTGCCCGACGATCACGAGACCCGCTACCGCTTCGGTCAAGAGTGGATCAACATTGTCCAGAAGCTGTGGCAGGAAGATAGCGCCTTCGACTACAAGGGTGAGTGGTTCAATCTAAAACAAACCTACTCCCTGCCTCATCCAGTACAACAGCGCATCCCTATTTTCAATGCGGCCGGCTCTAAACAGGGCCGCGAGTTTGCCGTGCGCAACGCCGATTTTCTGTTTGCGACGGCAATCGATTTGGAAAAATCGCGTAACGATATTCAGCAATTGAAACACATGGCCGCTGCAGTCAATCGCACTATTGGTGTGTTGACCCTCGCCTTTGTGGTCTGTCGCCCCACACAAAAGGAAGCCGAGGAATACCACCGCTACTATATGGCACAAGCTGACTGGGGTGCAGTGGATAACATTATCGACATTATGTTTGCCAACGCCGAGTCCTTCCCTAAAGATAAGATTAAACAGATGCGCAGCAGTATGGCCACCGGGCACGGCGGTTTTCCATTAATCGGTGATGCTGATACCGTAGCCGATGGTTTGGAGCAACTGCATAAGGCAGGCTTCGCTGGCACGACAGTGGGCTTTGTAGATTATAATAAGGAGTTGCCGTTTTTTTGTGAAGAAGTGTTGCCGCGGCTGGAGCGCAAGGGCTTGCGGCTACCGCTGCACAGCGTTTAAAAATCTACCGCAAACTCTCGTTAATATTGTTAAGTACGTTATTACCCGGACATAAATCCGCTTCAGTCAATGAACGCAGGGGCTTGTTCGAGCTTTGGATTGTCTCATGCAAATCCTGAGAATCCGGATCCAAATACAACAGACCCGTGAGAATTTGATCATTGGCTTTGTAGTCCTTGATCAAACCCAGCGCTGAGCGGCGGCTGTGAATATCCAGTTTTGCAGCGGTTTTATGCAGATGCACCACGGAGCCATCATGTAATGTGACTTCCTGGGACGTACCGGGATGATAACGGGTAGTGATCTCTTCTTTCATTGGCACAAAATCAACCGTACCGGTCGCTGCTAAATGATCGCGAACATGCTCGTAACCTTTGCTCGAAGCAGGGTTGTTGTTGAAGGTAACACAGGGAGAAATGACATCGATAAAGGCAAAACCCCGATGCGTAATGGCCGCTTTGATTAATGGAATTAACTGTTCTCTATCTCCAGAGAAACTTCTAGCGACAAAGGTTGCACCCAGTTGCAGCGCAAGACTGACCAGATCAATCGGCTCAAAGGGATTGGGGTCACCCTTCTTGCTCTTCGAACCAATATCGGAGGTGGCGGAATCCTGTCCCTTGGTAAGCCCGTAACAACCGTTATTTTCAACGATATACATCATATTAAGATTGCGACGCACAGCATGAACATACTGACCCATACCAATCGAGGCAGTATCGCCATCGCCGGATACACCAATATAAATCATCTCACGGTTAGCTATATTGGCGCCGGTAGCGACCGATGGCATACGGCCATGTACGGAGTTAAATCCGTGTGAGTTACCCAGGAAATAGGTTGGCGTTTTAGAGGAACAGCCAATACCGGACATTTTGGCAACATGGTGCGGAGCAATCGACAATTCGAAAATCGCCTGTACAATCGCCCCACTTATTGAGTCGTGACCACAGCCCGCACACAGGGTTGAGATCGCTCCTTCGTAGTTTTGTTTAGTGAAACCCAGGTCGTTAACCGGCAACTCAGGGTGACGGAAATTTGGTTTGATATAACTCACTTTAATTCACCCTGTTAGGTTTTAACGTTAGTTTTTTTAATTTCTTTAGGACGCAGCGGAGTAACCTTTGCAGCGTCAATTTTATCGCTAATCTGCTGCTGAATATAACGGGCCGTAATCGGCATACCGTCGTAGCTTAAAACAGGCATTAACTGTTTGGGATTGATTTCACACTCGTTTACTAACAGTGAACGCATCTGCGCATCGCGGTTTTGCTCCACAACGAAAACGGTGGTGTGTTTTTCAATAAAGTCTTCGATGTCTTTATTGAACGGAAACGCACGAATACGACAGCTATCGACGTTCATACCGTCTGCGGCCAGATAATCGACCGCTTCCAGTGTGGCATTCATACTGCTACCAAAGTGAATCACACCGATATTGCTACCACCTTCACTATTAATGATTTCCGGGGCGGGCACATAGTCTTTGGCCGTCTGCCACTTTTTCAACAAGCGCTGCATATTGTTAACATATGCAGTGACCTCTTCGGTATACACCGCGTATTCGTCCCGGGACGTTCCACGGGTAAAGAACGAACCCTTGGTTGGGTGCGTACCGGGATAAGTACGGTATGGAATGCCATCACCATCCACATCCAGATAACGACCAAATTCCTCTGACATAGTCTCCAGATCATCAGCGCTGAATACCTTTCCGCGCTTGTATGCACGGTTATCATCCCACGCCAATGGATCAGATATATTATCGTTCATACCCAAATCTAAATCAGTCAGCATAATGATTGGCGTTTGCAGCTGCTCCGCCAGATCGAAACTCTGCGCGGTCATATCAAAACACTCTTTAGGTGTCGATGGAAACACCAACACATGTTTGGTGTCACCGTGGGAGGCATAAGCACACGCTATTATGTCCGATTGCTGGGTGCGAGTCGGCATACCGGTTGATGGACCCGCACGCTGTACATCGATCAATACCACTGGAATCTCGGCAAAATACGCCAGCCCCAAAAATTCACTCATCAGGGAAATGCCCGGGCCACTGGTTGCCGTAAAGGCACGGGCGCCATTCCAGCTAGCGCCGATAACCATACCCATAGCGGCCAGCTCGTCCTCCGCCTGGACTATAGCGAAGTTTTTCTTGCCGGTACCAGGATCGATCCGCAGGCGCTTACAGTATTTCTCATAGCCTTCAACTACAGAAGTAGACGGTGTAATTGGGTACCAGCCCGCCATAGTGGCACCACCGTAGACGGCACCCAAACCACAGGCAGTGTTACCGTCTATAAGGATTTTATCGCCAAGATTGTCACGGCGCTCTACAGTAATGCCTAATGGGCAATGGAAATTGTCCTTGGCGTACTGAAAACCCAACTCCAAGGCATGAACGTTGGGGGCTATCAGCTTTTCCTTACCCTTAAACTGATCGGCAACCAAACCAGTCAGCACATCGAATTCAATATTGATCAATGCTGCCAGGGCACCAACATAAATAACGTTCTTAAACAATTGACGCTGGCGGGCATCCTTGTATTCTTCCAGACACATCTTGGTCAGCGGCAAACCGATAAAAGCAATATCCTTGCGCAGCAAGCGTAGATCCAGGGGTTTTGTATTGTCATAAACAAAGTAACCGCTTGGGGAAACTTCCTGTATATCCTGAACCATGCTCTGCGGGTTCACACAGACCATCAAATCGACGCCACCACGACGACCGATATAACCCTTGTCACTGACACGCACTTCGTACCAGGTTGGCAAACCCTGGATATTAGAGGGGAAAATATTTTTCGGGCTAACCGATAAACCCATACGGAAAATTGCCTTGGCGAACATATTGTTAGCACTAGCGGAACCCGTACCGTTAACGTTGGCGAATTTGATCACCAAGTCGTTAATAGCACTAATGTTGTTAACTGTAGTCATCATTACTGCTCTGCCTTTACTATCGCGCTATCGCCCTCTCCAGCTCTAGAGACATGGTATATAAACTTCTGCATATCCCACGCGGCGGTAGGGCAACGCTCAGCACACAAACCGCAGTGCAAACAGACGTCTTCGTCTTTTACCATAACGCGTTGGGTCGGTAGATTATCAGAAGAAATATAAAGATCTTGCGCGAGGTTATTGGCTGGCGCAGTTAAGCGGGTACGCAGCTCTTGTTCCTCTGCGGGTGCAGTGAAGGTGATACAGTCGGTCGGACAAATATCAACACAGGCATCACACTCAATACATTTGACCTCAGTAAATACGGTTTGCGCGTCACAGTTTAAACACCGCTGTGCTTCAGCAAAACCGGTATTTGTATCGAAACCTAGCTCCACCTCCATTTTACGATCTTGCAGAGTCAACTGTACTTCAGCATGAGGGACACTATAACGAACATCGTCAACAACACTGCTGTCATAACTCCATTCGTGAATACCCATTTTCTGACTGACCAGAGTAGTCCCCGGAGCCAATCGATCGGCAACACTTTTACCCTTCAGGTATAGATCAATTGAGACCGCCGCTTGGTGGCCATGGGCGACGGCAGTAATAATGTTTTCTGGACCAAAGGCGGCGTCGCCACCGAAAAACACCTTTGGATTAGTGGACTGGAACGTTACTGTATCCACCACGGGCATATCCCACTTGCCGAATTCCAGACCTACATCACGTTCGATCCAGGGAAAGGAATTGTCCTGACCAATGGCAATACACACATCATCACATTCAACCAATACTGGCTCCTCACCTAGTGAAATCAACGAGCGCTTGCCATTGGCAGCATATTCCGCACGCACTTTATCAAACGTCATACCGACTAATTTGCCCTCTTCCACTACAAATTCCAGGGGCACATGGTTTTCAAACATGGGGATGCCTTCGCGCTCGGCATCGGCAATTTCCCAGGGAGAGGCTTTCATTTCAGTGCGGGGGCTACGAACGATAACGTTAACCGTTTGAGCGCCTAAGCGCATCGAAGTACGACAACAATCCATTGCGGTGTTACCACCACCCAGCACAATGACTTTATTGCCAATTTTTTGGGTATGTTCGAAGGCAACGCTGGACAACCAATCGATACCAATATGAATATTTTTGTCGCCCTCTTCCCGTCCCGAAATGTTCAGGTCGCGACCACGGGGCGCACCAGTGCCGACAAATACTGCAGCGTAGTTTTTGTCAAGAATACGTTTTAAGCTGTCGATATAGGTATTGAATTGGGTCAACACGCCCATATCAAGTATGTAATTGACTTCCTGATTTAAAACCGTTTCCGGTAATCGGAAGGCAGGAATCTGACTACGCATAAAACCACCACCGGCGGGTTGGTCATCGTAGAGATCTATGCAGTAACCCAGCGGCATTAAATCCCTTGCTACCGTCAGGGAAGCAGGACCACCACCAATTAGCGCAACTCGCCGGCCGTTTTTGTGAACGGGGATTTTCGGCATCAGGGCATCGACGTCAGCATCGTTCTTGTTGTCCGCAGCCACCCGCTTCAGGCGACAGATCGCCACTGGCTGGTCTTCTATCCTGCCACGACGACAGGCTGGCTCGCAGGGCCGGTCACAGGTTCTGCCTAGCACGCCGGGAAACACATTGGATTCCCAGTTCACCATATAAGCATCGGTATAACGGCCCGCTGCGATCAAGCGAATATATTCAGGTACAGGTGTATGCGCTGGACAGGCATACTGGCAATCTACGACCTTGTGAAAGTATTCAGGGTCTTTAATATCTGTTGGTTTCAAAACTATCCACCTAATAGTAAAGCTACTACATCACTATACCCAAAACGATAAATATACAGCAGCTATCAGCAAATTTTTCGGAGTGCTTAATACTCTCTTTATGGTTCCACGCATCTTGACCAAAAGGGGCCAGACAAACCACGCGATTAAACCACAAACGGGAGAGCATTTCAGCTGCTATGTGTGCTTTACACTAGACACTAGGAGAAAAATTGATACATTTTGGATTTAGTGAAGAACAATTCATAAGGCCTTCCACACCAACGTCAGAGGGCGCAAACAATTAGCAACGCTGCCCTTAAGTCAATGCTATTCTGCTCTGACCCGAATGGCACTGACTTAAGGCTATAACTGAGGAGCTTTGAACCCGCTGTTCGCAATGCAAGGCCCACTATCGAGGGTAGCGGCGGGATACTACCGTCGCACACCTCGGGGTCGTAATAGAATTTGGACAATACCCCTGATAACGTAACGTGCAGAGCTGTAATGCAAAGCCCAATCGATTATGATCACTTCTGCTTTTATTGATAAGTTGTCTGTCAGGGGGTGAGAGAGTAAAGAACCGAATAAGATCA
>JAZFYA010000453.1:0-3721 GCA_036443315.1 Pseudomonadales bacterium | reverse complement strand
CTCCCTAGTGTGGATACTGTCGCCAGTTGGAAGGAACAGGCTCAAGTAGGTTTTCGATTCTGTTTTAAATTGCCCCGCAAAGTGACCCACGAGAATTATCTGCGTTATTGCGGGGTTGAGTTATCGGCGTTTTTTAAATGCTTGGAGCCGTTAGCTGATCATCTAGGTACTTTTATGATTCAGCTGCCAGACAGCTTTAAGCCAAAACAGCTGAAGGATTTACAACGGTTTTTAACCGAGCTTCCTGAAGATTATCAATTTTCCGTTGAGGTCAGGCATCTGGATTTTTTTAACTGCGGCGATGAGGAACAGGCATTAAACTGTTTACTACATGCTAACCATGTTGATCGAGTCTGCTTTGACAGCCGTGCGCTGTTCAGTCGTCCGGCCACTAATGAACAGGAACAAGATGCCCATCGAAAAAAGCCCCGCTTGCCCGTACACGCTATTGCTACGGGTGAGCAGCCCATAGTGAGATTTATTGGTTGTGCCGATTTTCATCATAATCAGCCGTATTTACTAGCTTGGGTGAAGAAATTGACGGAATGGCAACAACAGGGGCTTAGGCCAACGGTGTTTATCCATACTCCGGATAATATTGCCGCACCTGAACAGGCGGCAATGTTCCACCAGTTGCTGGTCGGTATCCCCGGCTGGCAGCCGCTGGCCAAAACAATAAAGGGTGAAAGTCAGCTGACGATCTTTTAACATTAGCATGATGAAACTAGGCATTTTAAAAACCGATGATGTACGTCCCGAGTGGGTTGAAAAGTTTGGTGAATACCCGGACATGTTTGCGACTTTATTGCGACAGGTTGATCCTGATTTGAAGATTCAGGTCTATGAAGTACAACTAGGTCAGTATCCTAAAACTATTGATGAAGTGGACGCCTATTTAATAACCGGGAGTAAAGCCAGTGTTTATGAAGATAAAGACTGGATACATCAGCTGGCTGAGTTTGTTCGTCAATTAAGCAGCGCTCGAAAAAAAATGGTAGGCATTTGTTTTGGCCACCAGTTGATTGCCCACGCTTTGGGAGGCAAAACGGAAAAATCTGCGAAAGGTTGGGGTGTTGCTCGCCATACTGTGGCGTTAACTGATAACGCCGGGCATCTGGCTGAGGTTGGTACGCCCTTTAGTATTCTGGTCAGCCATCAGGATCAGGTAACAGCGCCCGCTGTAGGGGCGCAGATATTAGCGAGCAGTGAATTTTGTCCAATGGCAATGTGTCAGTTGGATGACTATATGTTGAGCTTTCAGGGCCACCCGGAATTTACACCAGACTATTCCCAGGCGTTACTGGATTTGCGTAGGGAGACTTATGGCAAGGAACTGTATAAGGAGGGTGTGAAATCATTGAACTTGCCCATCGATCAACAGTTGGTGGCGGGTTGGATTATGGATTTTATTCGCAGCTAAAATATTTCCTTTAATCTAGAAAAAGCAGTTGATACCCAAAGCACTCGTTGTACTCACAGGGCAGGCCCTAGGTTCAACTGCTTTTTTTAGGTTTAACTATCATGATTCAACCACGTTACGATTTAACTAAGTTATGCGCCTCGATAAATACTTAGCCACTGTTACCGATCTTTCCAGAGCGGATGCCAAAAAACTACTGAAAGCATCCCGGGTGACGGTGGCAGAAAAAGTAATCACTGATCCGCGCACCCATGTATTGGCAACAGCAGCGGTTGCACTGGATGGGGAATTACTACGCAAGGCAACCGCTCGCTATTTTATGTTGCATAAGCCGGAGGGCTATGTTTCTGCTACCAAGGACCGTGAGCATTTGACGGTGTTGGACTTGCTGGATGAGGATAATCTCGAGCAATTGCATATCGCTGGCAGGCTGGATATCGATACCACCGGTTTGGTATTGATTACTGACGATGGGGGCTGGTCCCATCGAGTAACTTCTCCCCATAATGATTGCAATAAAACCTATCTGTTAGAAACTGCAGACCCCATTAGCTCTGCAGCAATTAAAAAAATTGAGCAGGGGATTCATCTTGATAATGAAAAGCGACCCACCTTGCCCGCGACAATAGAATTAATTGATGAGCACTGTGCTCGTTTAACCATTTGTGAAGGGAGATATCATCAGGTGAAGCGTATGCTAGCCGCGGTGGGTAATAAAGTGGATAAGCTGCATCGTGAACGTATCGGAGAAATTGTTTTGGATGAAGATTTAATGCCAGGAGAATATCGCAGTCTTACAGAGGACGAGGTTGTTAGTGTTCTGTCCAGGACGCAAGTCTATGAGTGATCTCGCGTTCCAGTTATTACGGCAGCAGCTGAATAACAATACTAATAAAAACCATGCTAATACCAATAATAATAGTTTATGGATAGTTGATGAGAATCTTAGTGTCAATGATATTGTTGCTGTGCATTCGGGAACTGATTTATTGGCAATGACAAATCGTTGTGATGTTTCTGCGGTACTTAGTAAAAAAGGCTTTAAGACTTTGCTGGTGGATTTTGATTTCTCCGGATTGGAACCGCATAGTCTGGATGCTATTTATTATCGCATCTCCAAGGAAAAGGCGGTGGTTCATCATATTATCAATTCAGCCGCTATTTATTTAAAGCCTGATGGGTTGTTTTATTTGGCTGGGTATAAAAATGAGGGCACCAAAACCTACATTAATAAAGCCGCTAAATATCTGGGCGAGTTAGTTGAAAAAGAACGGGGTGGTAATGCATCAATGCTGGCAGCTATTCGTCCTTCTGCCATCGATGATCGACCTCTGGATGATAAAAACTATCGTCAGTTGGTGTCCGTTAGTGATGATAATACTAGCTTTGTTAGCAAGCCCGGTGTTTATGGCTGGAATAAAATCGATAAGGGCAGTGCTTTTTTGATCGAACACTTAGGTAGTTTTACGCAAGCTTTGGACCTTCATCCCGAGAGGATTGCCGATCTTGGTTGTGGTTACGGCTATCTATCTGTGATGGCAAATCAACAATTACAGGCCGAATATATTGCTACCGATAATAATGTCGCCGCCGTGACATTGTGTAATAAAAACTTTGTCTCGCATCAGCTGAAAGGACAGGCTGTGTTGACAGACTGTGGATCAGAAATCGAAGGCAAGTTTGATATAGTGCTGTGTAATCCACCGTTTCATCAGGGTTTTGATGTAGATACTGATCTTGGCTTGAAATTTCTTGAAGGGGCTAAGCGATTGTTGGTGAAAGGCGGCTCTGCACTGTTTGTGGTTAATAGCTTTATTCCTTTAGAAAAAAAAGCACTAGGGTTGTTTTCGGAAGTCTCTGTATTAGCTAACAATGGCAGTTTTAAGTTGCTGTCATTAAACATTAGCGCATAGAGGGGTCATAACATACCACACGGTTTCTTCCCTCGTCCTTAGCCTTATAGAGAGCAATATCAGAATTGCGAATAAGAAATGCGGGGTCGTTCTCTGCGCTGGGTATTAGTGTGGCGATACCGATACTGATTGTTATGACGGAGTCGACCTCTGAGTATTGGTGGGGAATGGCGGCCCGTTTGATTTTCTGTTGTAACCTTTCAGCTGCAAGCTGTGCGCCTGCTAGATTGGTATCGGGTAGTACCAATGCAAATTCTTCGCCGCCGTAACGGGCAGCTAAATCCGATTTTCGGCTTACACTGGTGCGGAATGCTTCAGCCACAGTAAACAGTGCGTTGTCACCAGCCTGGTGGCCGTAATGATCGTTGTACATTTTAAAATAATCAAT
>JAZFYA010000452.1:0-16626 GCA_036443315.1 Pseudomonadales bacterium | reverse complement strand
TAGATGAGCTGGGTGAGGGAGCGTTTCGCGAAGATGCAAGCTTTGGCGAGGGTGGCGATCACATATACTTCTTGTCTTCAGCCTTACGATCGGCGGGTGACGATGCACAAATTGAAATTCATTTTGGGTTTGATGAGCGGGTTGTTGAACAATTCATTATGAGTTCCTATTACCGTGCAGGGATATTTTTTGCTGTTTATATTGTCGCCACGCTTTTATTGCTGGTCATTATTGTGCGTAAAGTTACTCTACCAATAAAACGCTTGCGAGTATTTTCCCAACATATAGCATCAGGCCATATGGAAAAGCGTATCGACATTGATTCCGATTTTGATGAGATCAACGGGCTTGTGCATGATCTGGAGGCAATGCGTTGTGAGATGGTTAAACAGACTCAAGTTTTGGAAAGGCTCTCTTACCGCGATGAATTAACTCGACTACCCAATCGTCTGGTGCTGAATGAGCGACTACAACAAGCCGTAGTCATAAGGCATGGAAGTAAGCGTTCTTTTGCCTTATTAATAATCGATCTCAATCGATTTAAGGAGGTTAACGATGCGTTAGGGCATCACGCCGGCGATTTATTGTTACAGGAAATTTCTTTACGAATGTTAGGTGTCATACGAGTCTCTGATACCGTGGCGCGGCTTGCCGGCGATGAATTTGCCATTCTGCTAAATGGCACTACTGAAGAACACGTCGGTACTATTTGTAATAAAGTGATCGAGCTTGTCAAGACCCCTTACCAAATTGAAGGCCAGTTGGTGCATATCGGGGCAAGCATTGGTGTTGCGTGTTATCCACAGCATGGAGATGATGCGGAGGATTTACTGCGTCGTGCGGATATAGCGATGTACCATGCCAAAAAAAATGGCTTAGGCTTCAGTGTGTTTGCGGAGCAGCAGGATAAAAATGCTTTGCGTCAGATGCAATTAAGGTCGGATTTTCAAAATGCGATACCCCGTCAAGAATTACAGGTATATTATCAATCCAAAGTGAATTTAAACAATGGGCAGATAACAGGATTTGAAGCGCTTGTTCGTTGGCTTCATCCGCAAGAAGGACTTATTTCGCCGGATGCTTTCCTGCCGATTGCCGAGCAATCGGGTCTGATTAATGAACTAACATTTTATGTGCTGCGGCAAGCTGCTATCGATACGATTGGTTGGCGCAACCAGGGTTATGATGTCAATATTGCCGTTAATATCGCGCCTAAAAATCTTGCTAGAATTGAGTTCAGTCAAGAGGTATTGGATATCCTTGAGGACACTGGTTTGTCACCTGAGTATGTGGAACTGGAATTGACGGAAAATGACATTTTGGATGAGCCAGTCCAAGCCATTAGAATTTTAGAACAACTCCATCAACAACAGGTACAAATTGTCGTCGATGATTTCGGCACTGGCTATTCATCCTTAACGTACTTAAAAAAGCTACCCATATCAGCCTTAAAAATCGATAGATCCTTCGTGATGGAAATGGAGCAGGATGGTGATAACGCGGAAATCGTTAAAGCGAGTATAGAAATGGCGCATAACATCGGGCTGAAAGTGGTTGCAGAGGGTGTTGAGACAGAAAAGGCTTTACTATTTCTCAAGTCTAATCACTGTGATTGGGGGCAAGGATATTTCTTTAGCCGACCCATTCCCGCTGATCAGGTTGTCAGTTTATTGGAGTCATTCAATTCGGTGGGTTGATAGCATTCTGAGTCTTGGGGATGTTGGTTGAGGATGAGCAGGTCAATACATGATGTCTAGGATTATGCCGCAATTGGCAATTTACACAGACCTTTGCAGTGTGCTTGTGCTTTTCTTCAGGACAGCTCTATTTTTTGTAAACCTCCACCCAAGTCATCGTTCACTATCAATAAATCCGTCTCGAATGGTACTCAGAACTCGCAAGCCATTAACAGTGCCGCCCTTCCTTAAGTAAGCGCCTTTCAGCCCTAATGTTGCTTTTCCAGTAGTAGATTGCCGTATTGATCGACTTCAACTTGCCAATGTAAACCCACCAACGTCGTAGCAACCTGCTCGGTGATCAGTGCAGGCCCTGCAATGCTAATACCGGAATGAATAGTGTCTCGGTCATACACTGGCACCGGCTGCTCGAATCCAAATAAATCGGTGTTGCTGCGTGGACACGGGGGATGATCACTGGTTTGTTCGGTGGGCAGTTTAAGCGGTGAGTTATAAGCCTTCAGTGCCAGCCGGATATTGACCAGCTCTACGGCAACATCTAAGCGGTGTCCATAGCGTTGTTGGTGGGCCTGATGGAAATCCCGTTCGGCTTGCAGGTTGTTAGTCCAAGGAATGTTGAGGCTAAAAGACTGGCCTTGATAGCGTAGGTCGAGACTTGGGGTTTGTTGAATTATTTTCTCGTCTACCCCTTCCCGCTTGAGCTCGGCTAGTCCCGTTGCGGCTAGAATCTCCAGTTTTTGCTGGATGTGCAGGTTTCCCGTATCATCCAGCAGGCCGGGCTGGCTGCGGGAAAGTTGCCGCTCCCGTGGCGCCACCAACATCCCTAAAGCAGACAGTACACCGCCGTGGATGGGCACCAGTGCCCGGGTCATTTGCAGGCTATCGGCTAATGCGCAGACATGCAGGCCACCGGCGCCACCGAAGCAGCAAAGTTGAAATTCGGTAGGATCAAAACCCCGTTGCACCGAGATCACCCTCAGGGCCCGGATCATGTGTTCATTGGCAATGTCCAGAATGCCCTGAGCGGCCTGTTCAATCGTCATGTCCATGACGTCGGCAACGGTGGCCACCGCTCTGCGGGCGGCATCAACATCCAGAGTCATCGCACCACCGAGAAAGGCATCAGGTCGCAGTCGTCCCAGTACCGCGTTGGCATCAGTAACGGTTGGTCGTAGGCCGCCGCGACCATAACAGGCGGGGCCGGGATCAGCGCCGGCAGATTCGGGGCCAACCAATAGCATGCCGCCCTGGTTGATAGTGGCAATGGAACCTCCTCCGGCACCAATGGTATGCATATCCACCATAGGTACGGCCACCGGGTAGTCGCCAATATGGCCTTCGCTGGTTAGTTTGATATCGCCATCAATGAGGGCGACATCGGTGGAGGTTCCGCCCATATCGAATGTAAGTAGCTGCTTACTATCAATAATATCACTTATATACTTGGCGGCAGCTAAACCGCCAGCAGGGCCAGAGAGCAGCATATTGACCGCTCGCGCAGCGGCTTGGGTGTGCCTCCGGAGGATTGCATGACCGCCACCGGGCTGGGTGATAGGGACTGTTGCAGGTTCTGTAGATAGCGCTCCACCAAGGGTCCCAACCAGGCATTTAGCCACGTAGCCATACCCCGTTCGTACTCTTTATATTCGGGGAGTACAAAGGAAGAACGGGCAGTGAAAATGTCTTCAGGAATAATGTCCTCAATGGCTTTTTCAAAGCGATCATCGAGAAAAGAGAACAGTAGATTAATCGCTACCGCCTCAGGTTTCAGTTCAATCATTGCGGTTTTGATCGCTTCCAGATCCTGCTGACTTAAGTCTTCAAGCACTTCGCCATCGGCTGTTAAACGTCCCCCGGTTTCCAGGCAGAGTGCCTTGGGTACTGGGGGGGTGACCAGGGGCGGTTGCAGGTTATAGAGTTCGCGGCGGGTTTGTCGACCCAGGGTTAGCATATCGCTAAAACCGCGATTGGTGATAAACAGGGTGCGGACTCCTTTCCCTTCCAGCGCGGCATTGGTGGCTATCGTGGAGCCGTGGATGACGACCAGTTTACCCGCTTGGGCCGATTCCGTTAGCCCCAGCTCATCGATACCCTGCAGAATCGCCTGTTCGGGGGCGGCGGGAGTGGAAAGTAGCTTATGGATGCGGATAGCTTGTGAATTGCCCTCAACGGAGAGCAGCACAAAATCGGTGAATGTACCACCGGTGTCGACCCCTAATAACAGGTTCATATTAGGACATACTCATCGTGGGAAGTCGGTCAACCTCTTAGGGTCAACGTCGTTTTAGCCTATCTTCGGCTCGTTGGGCCGCCGCGACAACTTGTGCTGGAGCGGTGCCGCCAATATGATTGCGAGCCGCCACCGAACCTTCAAGCGTTAGCACGTCAAATACATCGTCGCTGATGATATCGCTAAATTGCTGCAGTTCAGCCAGCGTCATGTCCGACAGGTCTTTTTCATGTTCAATACCATAGGCGACGGATGTGCCGACAATGTTATGGGCATCCCGGAAGGCTACCCCTTTGCGTACTAGATAATCGGCCAGATCGGTGGCGGTGGAGAAACCGCGCCGGGCCGCTTCTTTCATAAAGTCTTTTTTGGCTTTAATCGCCGGCACCATATCGGCATAGGCTTTGAGGCAATCTTTTACTGTGTCGATGGTATCGAAGAGCGGCTCTTTATCTTCCTGATTGTCCTTGTTATAGGCCAGCGGCTGTCCCTTCATTAAGGTCAGTAGCGCAATCAAATGGCCATTAACCCGGCCCACTTTACCCCGTACCAATTCCGGTACGTCAGGGTTTTTCTTCTGCGGCATGATGGAGGAGCCGGTGCAGAAACGGTCGGGGAGTTCGATAAAGTTAAACTGGCTCGAGGTCCACAGTATTAGCTCTTCGCTGAAGCGTGATAAGTGAGTCATTACTAAGCTGGCAAAGGCTGTAAACTCTATGGCGAAGTCTCGGTCACTGACAGAATCCAGCGAGTTTTCGGTCGCTGCCTCGAAGCCTAACAGTTGCGCCGTCATAGCCCGGTCAATGGGGTAGGTGGTACCCGCCAGCGCAGCGGCTCCGAGGGGGCACTGGTTTACCCGTTTGCGGCAGTCAATGAGGCGGCTGTAGTCGCGTTCTAGCATTTCATTCCAGGCCAGTAGATGATGACCAAACGTGACCGGTTGCGCAGTTTGCAGATGGGTAAAGCCGGGCATAATGGTATTGGCTTCATTGCTGGCCAGCGCGATCAAGCCTTGCTGCAGACGCGACAATTCCGTGGCAATGCTGTCGATTTCATCTCGCAAATACAAGCGAATATCGGTAGCCACTTGATCATTGCGGGAGCGACCGGTATGTAGCTTTTTACCCGTAATGCCGATCTTGGCAGTGAGGCGTGCCTCAATATTCATATGCACGTCTTCCAGGGTTACCGACCAGTGGAATTGTCCCGCTTCCACTTCGCTGCGAATCTCTTCCAGTCCGGTTTGGATTTGCTGATACTCGTCTTCAGTCAGTATGCCGACCTTGGTTAGCATCTGTGAGTGGGCCAGCGAGCCATTGATATCGTGGTGATACAATCGTTGGTCGAATGTGACGGAGGCGGTGAAGCGCTCAACGAAGGCATCGGTGGGCTCAGAAAAACGTCCTCCCCAAGGCTTAATGGCTGGTTGCTGATCGGTCATTCCGAATATTCCTATGGTTTTACTATTGGTTTTACTATGGGTAAAGGATTGAGCGGGTTAACGGTGTGGCAGAAAAAGGCTAGCTGGCAACGGCGCGCATTATCCTAGAAACTGCAGTTGGGTGCGCCAATAGACTGCGTGGACTGTTGTGATCCAACTGCGGTTTTTAGGATTATAACAAGCTTTTACCCCTATAGTTAGGAGGCTGTGGCAAGCAACACCTTCATTGTCGGCCGCAAATAGTTTTACCACGCCTTGATTAAGACTGGTGCCCTTGCTTAAGTAAAGTGATAATTGTCAGATATACAATGGGTAACTCATCAGTTGCCGGTAAAGGTGGAAGGTAACATTGTTTATATCTTAACTTTTTATATCTTGACTTTTTATATCTTGAGAAGGGGGAAGGAATCAAAATGAAGATTGGCTTGAAAGTGTGTTTGGGCTTTGTGTTGTTAACATTGCTGATACTGGTCAGTACTTTTTCGGGGTATAGCGGTATCTCTTCGTTATCTCAACGGCTGGAGTTTATTACCGGTCCGGCCTGGGACGTAGCGGATGGAGCAAAGGAAGGCACCATCGAGATTGAAGCTGAGATTCTGGCGTTATATCGCATGCTGGCTAGACGACTGCCTGCAGGGCAAGTTGAGGCAGAGATGCTTAAGGCTCGTGCCAGTGCTGAAAAGGCCCTGCAGCGTATGGTCAGTAGCGGCCTGATAGCGACTAAAAATAGGCATACTCTGGAGGTCCGTCTCGATAGCTATAGTCGAGCTCGCGATGCCCTGTTGACAACTTACAAGGGTGGTGGCGATGTATCCGCTAATATGATCGCGTTGGAACAAGCTATAGCGCAATTACTCGATTTTATTGCCGAACAAGAAGAGACTGGTGATTCAATTATTGAAGGTGAGGCGGCTAATATTGCTGATGAAATCAGGGGTTCTTATCAGGTTTTATTGTTGTCTCTGCTGTTGGGGCTGATCGTTTCGGCGGCCGGGTATGTAGTTAGTCAGCGGGTGCTTACCAACCCAATCAGGCAAATAGTTAAAGTTCTGAAAGAACTATCAGAGGGCAGTGGTGACTTGACCGTACAATTGTCCGTTCACAGCCAAGATGAGTTGGGGGAGTTGGCACAAGCGGTTAATCGGTTTATTAGCAAGCTGCTGGCTCTGATCACCAATGTGACTCATGTTAAAGAGCAATTGGTTGGTGAGACCGCTTCTTTAGAGCGCGCCATTAGTAATACCTCCAACAATACTAAAAAGCAGTTCGATGAAGTCCAACAGGTAAGTGCAGCCATTAATCAAATGACGACAACGGCCTCGGAGGTCGCTCGCAATGCAGAATCCGCTGCTCAGGCAAGTCAGGAGGCCAACACCAAAAGCAATGAAGGTCAGACGATAGTCGGCAATACAGTCTCTTCTATGAAGGAGCTCGAAGCCACCATTAATACCAGTACCGGTGTTGTAGAGCTGCTCCATGAAGACAGCAAAAATATCGGCAGTGTACTGGATGTTATTAAGTCCATTGCGGAACAAACCAATTTATTAGCCTTAAACGCTGCTATTGAAGCTGCTCGGGCTGGTGAGCAGGGTCGCGGTTTCGCAGTGGTTGCGGATGAAGTCCGTACCCTTGCCCAGCGCACCCAGGATTCCACCTCTGAAATTGAAGAAATGATTAGCAAACTTCAAGGACAGGCACAGACCACTCTGGATGAAATGACCAATAGCCAGTACAAGGCTAAACAAGTGATGGATAATGCTAATAGTGCGGGGGAGGCTTTGCAGGTAATTAATCAATCAGTGGACGATATCAACAGCATGAATTTGCAAATTGCCAGTGCCGCTGAAGAACAGACAGCAGTCAGCGAAGAAATTAATCGCAATGCGATTAATATTCAGACGCTGGCAGATAACACCAATCAGCAGGCAGTAGAGAGTCAGCAAATCAGTCAAAACCTGTTGCAACTTATTGAAAAGCTGGGCGAGTCTACCGGACAGTTTAAAGTGTAGCGCTGAGTTGTAGAGCTGAGGGTCTGGCTGGCTTATATTTTCCGAAGTATGCGACGGCAACGTGCCATAACGGTATTCAGAGGCTTGCTAGAGTAACGCAGAAGGGTGTGTTGTAATCCGTTATGCCCGCGCTTTTTAGCCCGCCCCCACTGGACCGGGGGGCTCATTTCTAAGCCTTTAACGACACCCTCAGGAACAGCAATCGACAACAGCAATCCGACCATAACGGCATACAGTTTACGTGAGCAGTGATGGGCGCGGTTTTATTGCTGTCTGCTATAGTTGTGCGACCCACTCAGGATGGCGCGAAACTGATGGATAATAACGATAAACAGATTGAAAGCCCCCGGCAGACCTCACCCCGGTCATCCAGACAGCCGCAGGAATTTTTTATCCCCGACTTGTGTAATGTGCAGGCGGTGCTATTTCTGGTGTTGGTGGCAGAGTTGTTGGCGATAGTACTGGAGCTGGCGGCGAGTGGCCTGCGGGGTTTTAGTTGGCAGTCTTTTTCCATCACCTCATTGCTAGTGCAGTGGTGTTTTTTATTAAGTGCGGCTCTCTTGTGTCAGTTGCGACCGCGCTTCAGTGACTGGCCACTGTCGTGGGCGTCCAGCGTATGTTATGTATTGATTCTGGCCGTAGTGGCGTTGACCAGTAGCGTTGGCCAGTGGATATTGGCGGGGATGAATGGGGGGGGGACCCACTCGGTAGATGGATGGGTACTGTCCACTCATGTATTGATTTGTGCCGTGTTGGCGGGGATCGTCCTACGCTATTTTTATCTGACCCAACAACTGCGGCTACGCCAGCGTGCCGAGTTACAGGCACGGATTCAGGCCCTGCAATCGAGAATCCGGCCACATTTTTTATTTAATAGTATGAATATTATTGCCAGTTTGATCGCTGTGGATCAGGAGGCGGCGGAAACAGCGGTGGAGGATTTAGCGAGTCTGTTCCGTGCCAGCCTGGTGGAGGTGGCAACCGAAGTGACACTGGCGGAAGAATTGGAACTCTGTCGACGCTATGCGCGTATTGAGCAGCTGCGTTTAGGTCGGCGCTTGCAGATGGATTGGCAGGTAGATAAGGCGCCGCAGGGCTTAAGTATCCCCAGTTTGTGTTTGCAGCCGTTGCTGGAAAATGCCATTTACCACGGTATCCAGCAGTTGCCCGAGGGCGGTACAGTCACCATAAAAGCCGAATACCAGCAGGGTGAGTTGAGTTTGACGGTGCTTAATCCGGTGCTGGTAAACCAGACTAGCCATGTTGTGAGCAACCCGGTTGAAGGCAATCGCCTGGCTCAGGATAATATCCACCACCGCCTGCAGGCATTGTATGGTTCCAAGGCGGGTTTGGAGACTGAATTGACGGGTAAGGAATACCGGGCAGTGATTCGCTATCCGGTGAGTGAAGAAGAGTAGAAGGTTTGAACGTATTAATTGTCGATGATGAACCACTGGCCCGACTGCGTCTGGCTCGCTTGCTGGATGGGCAAGAGGGCTATCAGGTGGTGGCGGAAGCAGAAAACGGTGAGCATGCGATTGAGCTCTGCAACCAGCACAACCCCGATGTTATCCTGATGGATATCCGCATGCCGGTGATGGATGGCTTACAGGCCGCTCGGCATCTGGCCAAAGGTGATGAACCTCCAGCCGTTATCTTCTGTACGGCATATAATGATTACGCTCTTGAAGCTTTTGATGCCAATGCGGTTGATTACCTAATGAAACCGGTTAATCGGGAAAAACTGGCCCAGGCTCTGGTCAAGGCACAAAAGCTGAATCGGGTACAGCTGACCGCTTTGGTTGAACATGTGGAAAAAGATAGCCGCGACTCGCCTAGCGACAATCTGCGGGGCAGCTCCTATCGTAGTCATATATCCGCCAAATCCAGTCGTGGTATCGAGCTGATATCGCTGGATAATGTGCGCTATTTTCTTGCCGATCAAAAGTATGTCACTGTCTACTATGTCACCGAAGGTGAGTTAAAAGAAGTGTTGATTGACGATCCGCTTAAAGAGCTGGAGCAGGAGTTGGGTGATAAGTTTGCGCGCATCCACCGCAATGCACTGGTGGCGGTGGCTCATATTCAGGGGCTAGATAAACGCGAGCAACTGTCCTACCTAAAACTGGCGGGGATAGAGCGGGGCCCGCAGGTGAGTCGGCGTCATATTGCGACTATACGCAAATTGCTTCAACAGTTGTGACCTTTTAACCTAGAAAAAGCCGTTGAATCTACTGTATGTTAATCTGTTGCATTCCCCAACAATGAACTATCTCGGCGCGACTTTCAGGCAACGGGTGCAACATCTGCGCTAGTCACTTATTATATACCCAAAGCGTTTGAAATTTAGGTGTTATAGGCCGCTCCTGCACATCCATGCGCCTGCGGCATTAGTGCATCCATGCACGTCACACCCCCTTTTTGTCCATGGCTGCACTGTTTGAACTTGAAATATTAACTTGAACTTGAAATATTGACCTATTCCTGCATTCAAACGCCTTGCCATAAACAACTTTCCATAAACAAAAGGGGACGCACTCTAAAACCTAAATTTCAAACGCTTTGGGTATAGCCGTTTATTAGCAACCATCCCCCGTCTCTACTAAAAGAGCAAACGCCAATATGTCCGAGCAACGTGTCCGTATTGCTACTCGTGAAAGCCCTTTAGCGTTATGGCAGGCTGAATTTATTAAAGCTGAACTGCAGGCCGCCCACCCCGGCTTGGTTGTGGAGCTGTTGGGGATGACCACCCGTGGCGATAAAATTATCGACGCTCCCCTGGCAAAAGTTGGAGGTAAAGGGCTGTTTGTAAAAGAACTGGAAACCGCCTTACTGGAGGATCGTGCGGATATCGCCGTGCATTCTCTGAAGGATGTGCCTATGGAGTTTCCATCGGGTTTAGGGCTGTCGATTATTTGCCAGCGGGAAGATCCTCGGGATGCTTTTGTTTCCAATCACTTTAAATCCATTGCCGCATTGCCCGAAGGCAGTCGAGTTGGCACGTCTAGCCTCCGCCGTCAGTGCCAATTGCGAGCCCGGCGTCCCGATCTGCAGATTATCGATTTGCGTGGCAATGTGAATACGCGGCTGCGTAAATTAGACCAGGGTGACTACGACGCGATTATCCTGGCCAGTGCTGGCTTGATTCGCTTAGGCATGGAAGACCGCATCGCCCAGCGGATTAGTGTTGAGCAGAGCCTGCCTGCTGGCGGCCAGGGCGCGGTGGGGGTGGAAGCCCGTTGCAACGATGCGCGCCTCAAACGGTTATTAGCCCCCCTGCATCATCGGGCGACAGCGGAATGTGTGCAGGCCGAGCGGGCAATGAATTTACGTTTACAAGGCGGCTGCCAAGTCCCCATTGCCTGCTTTGCCGTTGCCGACCCGGAACAGCTTGGTCAGCTGTGGTTGCGTGGTTTAGTGGGCAGCCCTGATGGCAGTCAAATTCTGACCAGCGAAAGTCGTGGCGATCACGATTCAGCAGCGGCATTAGGTGTTGTAGTCGCCGAAGACTTATTGGCCCAAGGGGCCGATAAGATTTTACGCGCGGTGTACGACCAGTAGCTATGTCAGTCACTAAGTCGCTAGTCGGTGCTAAAGTTCTGGTTACCAGACCGCAGGGGCAGGGCGAAGGTTTAGTGGCAGCGATACAGCGAGAGGGAGGTGAGGCCAGCCATTATCCGGTGATGTTGATTACCGCGCTAAATTCAGTCGTCGAGCCTGAGCGGGTACAGCGTTGTAAACAACTCATTATGGAACTGGATCAATTCCAGCAGATCATTTTCATCAGTACTAATGCGGTAAACTTTGGCATGGAATGGATAAACCAATACTGGCCACAATTGCCGACGGGGATTCATTGGCACGGGATTGGTAACCGTACTATAGAGCAACTAATAGCCGCTGGAGTACCTGCAACCAGTGCTGATGATGGGGCGATGAATAGTGAGGCACTACTGCAACATAAAAGTTTGCAACAATTAAGTCGGCAAAAAGCATTAATTATCCGTGGTGTGGATGGCAGGGAATATTTAGCGCAGCAATTATCCCAGCGCGGAGCGACAGTCAGTTACGCCGAATGTTATCAGCGCACCTTGGTAGAGAAACCGGTTGGTGATATCAACATTGTCATGGAGCGGCAGGCTATTAACGCGCTATGCGTGAATAGTGGTGAAAGTTTGCAAAATCTATGTGTGTTAATAGGTCGTGGCCATATTGACGCTGTGAAAAGGATGTTATTAGTTGTGCCTAGCGCGCGAGTGGCGATGATGGCACGAGAAGAAGGGTTTAAAAAAATAACGGTTGCCGATAATGCCAGCGATAAATCTATAGTAGCTGCGCTATTGGCGGCGTATGAAAAGTAACGTTGGATAAACAATTGGATAATCAAGCGGAACCAAAAACAACAGCAAAACCTGTGATAGTTCAGCAGGCATTAAATCAACCAGAAAAAAATACCGTCCCGTCATCCGTGCCTGGAAAAAGGTTGGGGCTTGCTGCTTTACTCATTGCTATAACGGCTGCAGCCTCTAGTGGGTATTTATGGCAGGTCGGTACGCAACAGCTACAGCTACAACAACAGGGACTACAAAAAACGCAGGCAAATGTAGCCGGTGCCATCCAGCGGGTTGGTGCGCGGGCGACGGAAAGTCGAGCACTGCAGCGACAACTGGATCGTCAAGCCAATATGGCTCGCCAACAGCAGCAACAGCTAGAGAAACAAATCGAAAACCTGCAACAGCAATTGGCCAGTCAGCAAAAACGCTTGTTATCTTTATCGACAACAGACCGCGATGATTGGTTGCTGGCTGAAGCGGAATACTTAATGCGTCTGGCCAACCAGCGCTTATTAATGGGTAAGGAAATCAAAGGCGCGAGACAGTTATTAAAAGCAGCGGATAATATTCTACTGGAATTGGATGGCAGCGGTTTGTATTCTGTGCGCCAAGCATTGGCCGAGAATATAGCAGCGCTACGGGCGGCGGGCCGTTTTGATTTGGAGGGTATTTATTTACAATTGGGTGCCGCTGCAAATCAGGCGGATCAATTGCGCTTAATAGAAATGCCACAGTTAGAAATCGCCTCAATGGAGCCGCAGCAGCCTGAAAGTTGGCAGCAGCGTTTGGAATTCGGTTTACATGTCGCCTGGAAAAAACTCAGTCATTATATTCAGATTAAACGCCGCGATACCATTTATCAGCCGCAGTTAGCGCCCGACTATGCAGCGGCGGTGCGACAAAATATACGCTTGATGTTCGAGCAGGCGCAGATGGGCAGTTTGTCCGGCCGGCAGCGTGTATACGAGGCCAGTTTGGCAAAAGCAAAAAGCGGGTTGAGTCACTATTATACCCTTGACCAGGAAGCGACAGCGGTCGTTATTGCCATGATTGATGAGCTTGCCGAACAGCAGGTAGAGGTTTCGCTGCCAGATATTTCTGGTTCGCTGCGGGCATTAAAAAATTATCTGGACACTATTCATAATGTAAAACCACTGGCGAGTCATAATATAAAACCATTAACGAGTGATAAAGCAAAGCCATTAGCGAGTGATAAAGCAAAATCATTAGTCAATAAACAAAGTGCTGCGGCTGAGGAACCAGCCCAATGAAAGGTTTTTTTATCGCTAGCTTACTGGTATTAATTGCTTCAGTTGCGCTGGTGGCTGCTATTGAATACGACCCTGGCTATTTATTAATTAGCTACGGCTACTACACCCTTGAAAGTAGCGTCTGGGTAGGGCTTATGGCTTTTATTGCCCTGTTTATTTTGGTTTACGGTGTCTTCAGTTTATTGCGTCGTACCATCAATAGTAGCAATGCCTGGGGTGCTTGGATTTCCAGGCGTGGTTATCGCCGCAGTCAGGAACAAACGACTAAGGGCTTAATTGCTTTTATCGAAGGTAATTGGCAAAACGCCCGCCGTACTTTATCCCGCGCTGCTGCCAAGTCAGAAACCCCTTTACTAAATTATCTAATTGCTGCCCGTGCCAGCCATGCACTGGATGATAACAAGCAAATGAAAGCGTTGTTGAAAAAGGCGGAAGAAAGTACCCAAGGCGCCAATATTGCAGTGGGATTAACCCAGGCAGAATTGCAGCTTCGCAGCGGCCATTACGAGCAAAGTCTGGCGACATTAACGCGTGTTCGGCGCAATGCAGCTAAGCACCCCTATGCTCTGTATTTATTAAAATCGGTCTATGTTGGTCTTAACGATTGGCAGGAAATCACTGCGTTGTTGCCAGAATTGAAAAAAAATAAAGTATTTCCACCGGGGCAGCTGGATGAGCTAGAGCTGACAGCCAGTAAAGAGAGCATTATTGAAGCGGCAAAGGTCTGTGACGATACCCTTGCCGAGTTGGATAAGCTGTGGAAGGCATTCCCAACATCTGTTACTAAAAACAGTGACGTTGTTGCTTGTTATGTTGAATGTATGATGACTCAAGGTGGTATGCAGGAAGCTGAAACACTGCTTCGTAAACAATTAAAAAAGGATTGGAATAAAAAGTTAATATCACTTTACGGAAAGCTTGAGGGTGATGATAGGGATGAGCAGCTTATCCATGCGGAAAATTGGTTGAAAGAAAGAAACAACGATGCTGCGTTGCTATTGTGCTTAGGGCGTTTATCCCTTCGTAATTCGCTGTGGGGTAAGGCCCGCGAGTACTTTGAAAGCAGCTTGAAACTGGAAAGTAGCGGTGAAGTATGTGCCGAGTTAGGTCGCTTGTTGGCTCATCTGGGTGAACATAAAAAAAGCACTGCTTACTTTCAGAAGGGACTAATGTTAGCCACCGATGGGTTACCTGCGCTGCCAATGCCGGAGCCGTCAATTGCAGAGGCACGATAAATTTTTACCGTCACTACATGCGCCAACTCGACAATCCGGCTGATGTTATGTCTGTGGCGGGATTGAAATAACGTTTATATCCAGGTGCCCTTATGACTAAAACAGCCGTTATTACCGGAGCAGGTACCGGTATCGGTTATCATCTGTCACTCGCATTACTCGCAAGCAACATTGATATCCAGATAATCACGATCGGTCGGCGCAGTGAACCATTGCGCGCCTTACGTTTATCTTATCCGCAACAAGTCTTGGCCATAGCGGCTGATGTGGCTACACCTGAAGGGCGCAATAGTATCGTACAAAAGCTATCTAACTACGCCCATATTGATTATCTAGTACATGCTGCTGCAACGGTACAACCACTGTGTACGATTAAACACCTCTCGCTGACAGATTGGCGGAATTCACTGCATACCAATGTGGAAGGCCCGTTATTTTTAACGCAATTGTTGCTAGAAAAATTTGACCATAGTCGGGTGTTGTTTTTTACTAGCGAAGCCACCGTTCAACCGGTCCATGGCGCCAGTAGTTATTGCGTTAGCAAAGTAGCGCAGCAAATGGTTTATGAATGTTTTAAAGCCGAAGTTTCTCCGCAGCATGCGTCTTTTGGCATGGTATCGCCTGGGCTGGTGGATACGCCGATGCAAGCAGTGATTCGACAGGCGGATCCCCGAGAATTGCCAGCCGTTACCGCAATATCCCAGCTTTATAATGAGAATAAACTATTAACCGCTGACACTGTGGCGAGATTCGTAACGTGGTTGCTACTGACAGTGAAGCAAGAAGATTTTAGCCGTAATATCTGGGACATCGACGAAGCGTTTCATCAATCTAGCTGGATACCCACCGGGCAGGTTTGATGACAGTATTATTTTTCCAAAGATATTGCCTATTCATTAGCCAACTATAGCGCTACAGGTGACCGGTGCCAGGGAAAGAAATGCTAGCCGATATTACCAAACTAAAGCGCCGGATCAAGGGCAAGATAGTCCTACCTACTCACCAGCAGTATCAACAGAGCTGCCAACTCTTTAATCGTGCTGTCCACCAAACCCCCGCGATGTTTGTCAAAGTACGGCAAGCAAGTGATATTCGCCACGCATTGGAGTATGCGCGCAAGCATGGGCTTCCAGTCAACGTTCGCGGCGGCGGTCACAGCGCCTGTGGCAGCTGCTTGGTCACCGATGGCATGACTATCGATATGCGCGAGCTCAACGGCGTTGCGGTTTCAGCGCAGAAAAAGCAAGCGCGGGTGAGTGCGGGTGCATTACTCCATGAGGTAGATAAAGCGACCCATGGGCACAACCTTGCCCTGCCCCAGGGCACTTGCCGCACAGTGGGCGTCGTAGGATCGACATTGGGCGGCGGCATTGGCCTGTTGTCCAGACAATACGGTTTGATAGCTGATAACGTTGAACGGATTACGATGCTTAATGCCGCTGGCGAATTTATGCAAATTGATCACCAGCAGCACGCTGAACTGTTTTGGGCATTGCGCGGGGCAGGAGCCAATCAATATGGCGTCATCACGCAAATTGATTATCGCATTCACCGCATCCCTACAATAATCTACGGCGGCACGATTAGCTGGCCGATTAAGGTGGCTAAAGACATTTTTCAGCGCTATCGTGATTTACTGGCTGATGCCTCGGATGATTTATCGATGTATGCATTTATTCCTCATTCCCCCAGGTCCGACGCAGTGGTTTCACTGTTTGGATTCTATCTTGCCGACAGCAAGGAGAGTGAGCGACTCTTTAATGAAATACAAGATTGGTCTCCCCCTATTCATACGGACTTAGGTTTTCGGCCCTACCTGGATCTACAGTCGGCGCACTATGAAGAAGAGTTAGCTGTGTACTGGAAGCATGGTTTTATTTCTGGCCAACTGACCGATGAGCTTATTGATATTTTTATAGAGTCCTTTCATCGTTGTCCCGATAATGGTGGCGGCATTATGCTGGATCCTTTAGGGGGAGCGGTTAACCGTGTCGATAAATCTGCCACAGCATTTATTCATCGCGACTCTGAGTATATTTGCAGTATTACAGGATTGTATTCCGGACGTTTTATGCCGGAGCGGATCAAAGATTGGGTTCGCCAAACTTACCAGACAATGAGTCCGTTTTTCAATGGACTCGCCTATCAAAATTATGAAGACTTTGAACTAGAAGAACCACAATGTTATTACGGCGAACATGTCGATCGACTCAGGCAAGTCAAAGCAAAGTATGATCCTGACAACGTATTTTGTGGGAGTTTAACCAGGAAGAAAGACAGTTTATTCTAGAGAACCACCACAATTTTCCTCTACAAAGCGTCTTTTTTTGTCTTCATTTGTTACGCAGGATACAGTGTACAGTAATTTATTCGTCTTGATTGAGCATAACGTCCGCAGCAAAGGACAAG
>JAZFYA010000451.1:0-5460 GCA_036443315.1 Pseudomonadales bacterium | reverse complement strand
ATTTTCGTCACTTAAAATACTCGAGCCGTCTAACAACTCTGAAAATGTCTGGAAAACAGTATGGGAATTTTTAACAAACATATCTTGGCTGTTACTCTCAATAACGGAGAAGATACCGATTGTCATGAGAGGCAATAAACAGACATAAATGCTCAAGACGCCCAATAGCAAGTAACCTAGTAAATTACGCTTTATACGTTCAATTTTTTTAAACAACGGCATGTTTTTTTACATAAATTGTCGCAGGAAGATTGGATGCGTGCTGGGCTTTATTCAAAGCGGCCCATATTCGGCAATAGGTCATACTTACTTATCCACCGACGATGCAACTTTAAGCATATGCGGACTAAACTTAAGACTGCCTTTATCAGCATTTTTTACGCTGACCATAAACTTTTGCTTGGTACCTTTGCGCACTAAATAAATCATGCCCCCCTTTTGGGTAAAATCATCGATTTCACTGACTGTCAATATTGGCTTACCCGCAAGCGCATTGATAATTCCATCGATCCGGTCCTTCTCAGAAACGCTGATAAAGAGCAACTGACAGCAGGTTTTTGCTTCATTAATGTCATCGATGTTTATGAAAACCAGGTTTTTTCCTTGCACGTTTTTGTCTTGGTATTTGTCAAGGGCATCACCAAAGGAATCGTCTCCTATAATACCAACAACAATTTGATCGCCGTTAATCTTTGGCCACTGGGTATATTTTACAAATTGGATCAAGAAAGCTGCCTTGAATCGGTATTCTTTAGTCGCCGCATTAGCACCTGCAGTAAAAGCCAGCAACATAAAAATTGGCAGTAAACTCAATAAATAGGTAATGATTCGTTTGTGCTTTATCATCATTTTTTCTTCAGTCGATGAATCCATTATTAAAATACGAGCTGCCAATCAAACCGCACCGTCAAGTCCGTTTCTAACTGGGGTCCATCTAAACGTTGAAAGATCGGTTTGCCGACAGCCAAGCCCACACGATGTCCTTCCAACATACCCTTGGACGCGTATGCATCAACCCCAAAGGTCAAGCTAAGCATTTTTTGAGCCCGCAGATCAGGATCAGCGGTGGGCACCATCATCGGGTTAAGATCGGGATCTGCACCTTTTATATTCTCCTGCTTATGAGCATCTACACGAACATAGCCACTAAGAGAATCATTGAAGGCCCTGGTTAGCCAGAGTTTTAGGTCAATGCGATTACCTAATCGATAGCCTTCGTCATTTTCAGCACTTCTTATAGTGGCTAAGCCCTGAGCCCCCCAATACCATTTGTCTGAAAACCCCAAATAAGCCCCCCCGACAATGGCGTCATAGGTACCGGAACCCAACTGCATTGGGTAAGGCAATTTGGTAACGTTGCCCATCGGTGGAAGGAAGTCCTCTTCATCCGTAGAACCCGTTGGCAAAGAGATGCCCACTGTCAGGGTGTATTCCTGCTCCCCGAAATCGGTGTTTTCTTTCATGACCACATAGTTAGCACTCAGCGTGGTATCCCCCATACCCGACGATCGGGTAGTAAACTGAGTACCCATTTGGGTTTGATGCTTCATCTCCTTTTCGACCCACTGAAGCATCATCATTAAGGTTAATTCATCGCTAGGCGCGTACATGACCATAAACATATCCATGTCCATCGTCATATCCAGAGGGGTCACCCTGTATGATGCAAGGACTTCAGATGCAGACACACTACGAGTCCCATCCAAGTTACCGTCCATCTTCATCGTCACATGGGAATAATCGAACATCCATTCCCCTTCGTTATGAATATGTGCAAAGAGCACGCTGGCCACATAGATATTCACTTCAACCAAATCCACTAGGTCCATCTTAGAAAAGTCTTCTTCATCCGCCCGAATACTACTAGCACACATCAAATATACTGTTGCTAGAGTTACAGTAAAAACCTGTCTTATACACTGGTGATACATAACGACCTCATAGATAAGCGGAAATTTATATCTCCACTTTTTTCAAACAAAGACTTCAGCGTTGCTTATCAACCTCTTTTTCTTCACTTAGCATAGTAAAAGTGGCGCAGATATCAAATATCAAGTATATGATTTAATTGAATTTTACCCAGACACATGGCTCTTGGCACCACTGCAGTAGCTGTTCTACACTGGGCCCGCTAAAGGGCGTGGGGTTCCAACCGATAGTGGGCTCAGCGTAGAACAGGGGTTCAAGGCTGCTTAGTTATTCAGCCTTCAGTCAGTGCCATTCACATCAGAGCTAACGATCAATCTTTGTGCAGTCTTTGTGCTTCAGCTCACTCAATCCATTAGAAACCATGCATAAAAGCGCCGATGGGGCCTATACTGGAACCTATGTCGCCGTCAGAGTCGCCGTCAGAATTAATCCATTCTTCGATCAACCAGGGTGTTGATCGCAAGACCTTAACAACAATCAAACAACGCTTTCTCCAGGTCAACAATGCCCGTTTGGCTCGGACCAAGTCAGCACTGGCTGCGCGGCATCAAATTTTCCTCGAATTGCTGCCAATGATGATTCATGTCAATCACCCGATGTTGCCGGGTTATGTGTCCCACCAAACCCCTGCTGGATTGGCTGATTACAACCCTAGCAAGCGCGACGTGCAGAAAACCCAGCGACTGGCTCGCAGCTTTACCTACCGACGCCAACCCACTATGCGGCGGCGAATCACCGGAATTTTTCTGATGGGCTCCTGCGGAAGCGTGGCACAATCGGAAAGCTCTGACCTGGATATATGGATATGCCATTCCTCTAACTTAAATACAGATGCTGTGTTACTACTACGACAAAAAACCGATGCGATTACTCGCTGGGCATTGTCGATCGGTTTAGAGGCCCACTTCTTTTTGATGGAAGACGAAAAATTTCGTAGCGGCGAGCGAGAATCCCTTTCCACGGAAGATTGCGGCAGCAGCCAACATTATTTGTTGCTGGACGAATTTTACCGCACGGGTCTATTAATTGCCGGGCGTATTCCAATCTGGTGGCTGATTCCCCCTGAAGAAGAAAAACAATACGATTATTACGCTAACACCCTGAGAACAAAACGGTTTGTACGCAAAGATGCCACCCTCGACTTTGGCGGTGTTGGTCATATTCCCGCCGGTGAATTTATTGGCGCAGGTGTTTGGCAATTGTATAAAGCCATCGATTCCCCTTATAAGTCGGTGTTAAAGATTTTACTTACCGAAGTCTACGCTGCCGAGTTTCCCGACGTTGAACCACTCAGCACAACATTTAAACGCGCCATCTATAACAACCAACTGGACATTGATGAGCTAGACCCCTATGTGGTGGTTTATCGAAAACTGGAAAACTATTTATTAGGCCGAAATGAACCAAAACGACTGGAACTTGTACGCCGCTGTTTTTATTTTAAAGTAGGCAAAGCGCTCACCAGACCCAGCCGAACCTCCAGCAAGTCCTGGCAACGACAGTTAATGGAAAAACTAGTGAACGAGTGGAAGTGGCCCAAGGAACAGCTCTACAATCTCGACGCCCGCAACCAATGGAGAGTGGGTCGTGTTATAGCCGAACAAAAAGAGCTGGTGCGCGAACTGACCAATAGCTATCGGTTTGTCCTGGAGTTTGCTCGCCGCACCCGCGCTTCAGCAATGATTAATTCGCAAGAAATGACCATTCTTGGCCGAAAACTCTACGCCGCCTTTGAGCGCAAAGCAGGTAAAATCGAATGGATCAACCCCGGCATTTCCAATAACCTGACAGAAGAGAATTTAACCTTTTATCAAACGTTAAGCAGCAATGAAGATAAACCACTATGGGCTGTTGCCGCTGATGAATTAATCCCAAAGCCTCTGGGGATAAAAGATATTGAAAGAGCTAAACCGCTTAAACGCGCTGACGAAATCATCACCCTGCTCGCCTGGTGCCATTTTAACAATCTGTTAGACAACTCCACCCGTGTCAATATTGTGGAAGGAGATCATGGCATCAACGCATTTGAGCTGCACAGTATGATTCGAAGCCTGCGGCAAAAATTACCGGTAGCCAAGCAGTACAGCGATGAAGGACAAGAAAAACACGACCGCTTTAGCCAATCCATGCGACCAACCCAATTGCAATTATTTATCAATGTCGGCATAGATCCCCTGGCCCAAATGCGCAGTCACGGCATCGAGCGTCTGAGCTCCCATACTGACAGCTTGGGTTATAGTGGCCTGCGGGAAAATCTGGTGTTAAATATAGAGCAGGTTTTAGTTAACAGCTGGGGTGAAGTTAGCAGTCGGCGTTACGATGGAGAACACGCTTTAATTCGCTGCCTGCGCGATTATTTACAGATGCTTCCACCAGGCAGCAACAGAGCATTACCTGAACTGGACATTCGTTGTTTTTGCCCTACCCGCGCTACCGCCATTGCTAGTCGAGTAGAAGAACTGTTCCGTGATATTGCCGCCTGCTACTACAGCGGCACCCGCCCCGCCAACAGCCGCTACATTATTGAAATCCAACGCGAATACTATGTACTGCAATTTTCTGATAACCGCCCTCATATTGAACTGGCCGGCAAGTATTCTGCCCTGCTAAAACATTTGAGCAACGTTCAAGATAGCCACAGCCCGATTGTGTTGGATCGGTATTGTCTAAAGAACTCGGTATTGGAAGCTATTAGCCGATGCGGACAGGAGGATCAAATTCAGGTTTTTTACCAGCGCCAAGAAAACATTGCTGATATTTATATTCTCGATGAAATGGGATCACTGTACACCTTTAGTACACCCTTTATGAATGAGCATACCCTATTATCGCCACTGGATCAGTTTATACAATCCATGCTGTTTCGCCGTACCAGTGAAACCACTAATCTAACTACCGAAACACCAAACGAGTTTGATCTTAGAACGTATGAACTCGAATATTATGAAATTATTGAAAGCACAGGCTCTGTACAACTAATCCGTCGCAACATTATCAGTGACGTTAGCGGCGGGAAATTTTTCAACGTGCAAGCGATTGGCGACCAGGATTTCGATGGCAATATTTTATTTAATATCTATTGCGATCAACAGGAGTTCACTGAGATGGAACTGGGCAAAGATTTATTCAACACCACTGCAAAATTTATTCTTGGCCGCCGCAAGTCCCAAGAGCGCTATCCCTGCTATATTACCGATCTGGATTTAAGCCGCTGTGTGACTAGCACCCCTGGGCAATCAATTCAAACCATCCACTATCTGCGTTACAAACAAAAACTCGAACAATCACTAAACGAAGCGCTGCAACAGTTGTAACTCAACTACTGCAATGAAAGCCAACACCAGCAGGCTAGCAATAAATATACCCAAAGCGATTGAAATTTAGGTTTTAGAGTGCGTCCCTTGTTTATCTATGGAAAGTTATTTATGGAAAGTTGTCTATGGCAAGTTGTTCATGGCAAGGCGTTTGAACGCAGGAAACTGTCAATATTTCAAGTTCAAACTGTCAAGTTCAAACAACGCAGCCATGGAC
>JAZFYA010000450.1:0-3798 GCA_036443315.1 Pseudomonadales bacterium | reverse complement strand
TTGAGCTAGTAGTATAGTGACTCACTAAGCTAGCGAGTCACTGAGTCACAATTATTAGTTTATTTATGGCAGGATACGGGTGTAAAACAATGGCGTTGGTTTTCAATAACAAAAACTGTTATTGTGTGATACAAGAGTATATAGGCTGAAATATAAAGGGCAGACAAATGGCGAATGTATCACTGGGCAAGCACTATGAAACATACGTGCAGAGGCTTTTAGAAACAGGGCGGTATAACACGACAAGTGAGGTTATACGCGATGGATTGCGGCTTTTAGAAGAACAACAGCAAGAAAAGCAATTGCACCTTGAAAAGCTGAGAGCAGAAATACAAAAGGGCATAGATAGCGGCTCTGACGGTGATATGGATATTCACCAAATCAAACAAGAGGCAAAGGTAAGGCTCGCACAAGAACAAAAATGGGCTTAGTTAAAAAAACCGCTCAAGCCAAGGAGGATTTAATTGATATATGGCTTTATATCGCCCGTGATAACCCCCAAGCCGCTGATAAGATGTTAGATCGGTTCGAAAGTCATTTTACCAAGCTTGGTAATTCTCCCAAGATAGGAAGAGAGATAACAGGGCTTGAGCATGAATGGCTTGACCACGATATCCGTTTTTTCCCTGTTCAAGATTACCTCATCATTTATGATACCTTAAAAAACAGGGGTGTTGAGGTCGTGCGCGTTATTCATGCGGCTTTAGATTACACCCGTATCCTGAAATAATCTCACTTTAGCTATTGTAAAAAGCAAAAGTGAAATTAAAACAACAATTCCCCAACAATCAGCCACTTATAAAAAATCTCTTCACTTTTTTATGTTCTCACTTTAGCTAATATGTTAATATGGCCAAAAGCTAAAGTGAGAAGGGCGGCTATATGGCGACTAGAACAGCATGGAACAAAGAAAAGTCAGTAGGGCAGAAAAAGCCCCTTTCACCCAATGAAATTAAATCCATCAAGCACATACTAGGTAATGACAACTCATTGCAAGGCTTGCGTGATTTAACCCTGTTGTCTGTGGCAGTGGATACCATGTTAAGGGGCTGTGACCTCGTAAAGCTCACGGTGGACGATATCACCGACCACGAAGGGCAAGTAATCCATGAGTTTACGTTACAGCAGAAGAAAACAGGGCAGGGCAACACACTCGCCCTCACGCCAGAAACAAGGGCAACAGTGGCAAGATGGATTGATAAAACGCACAAGCTAGAACGTGATTACCTTTTCACCCGTACCCGTGCCAAAACAAGCGAGCCTATCAGCACCACAGCGTACTTAAATTTAATTAACGCGTGGGTGGTACTGCTGAACCTTGACCCGCAAGGGTACGGTACGCACAGCCTACGGCGCACCAAAGCCGCCTACATCTATGCAAAAACAAAAAACATTGAAGCTATCCGGCAATTGCTCGGGCAAAAAAGCATCGCCTCAACCTCTGCCTATTTAGGCATAGATCAACAAGAAGCCATGAATGTGGGACGGAAATTTGAAACAGTATTTTAATGGAGGATTGTTGAGCCAAAAACCAAAATACGATTTTATCCTGATGAAATCTTGCCGTTTTGCACAGCTTCGTGGTCACTGAGCCAAGTAGAACCCAATGCCGGACTCGGCTCAGGGAAAAATTATTACACCTATATAGACATGACTATTTAGTCATTATATAATAAGTATATAAAATATAATTAACGATATTTATCCATGAGCATTCCGGCATTACAGAACAATGGGGAGCTACCACCCGGTGAGCATAAAGCCACTTTGGATGAAGTGGAGGAGGTATACGGTTGTTCTACTGATCGTAGAAAATTATTAATGCGAGGATTGCGAGAAGCGGCTAGTAACTTTGAGTTGTCGGGCGTTAAAACGCTGTGGATTAACGGTAGTTTTATCACTGACAAGGAAGAACCAAATGATATCGATGGTTGTTGGGAATATACACCAACAGTTGATATAAAAATATTAGACCCTACTTTTCTAGGCCCCAGAGATACCATGAAAAAAAAGTATGGATTGGATTTTTTTATAGCAAACATTATTGAAACGGGTAGCGGTGTACCGTTCCCTAAATTTTTCCAGGTCAACCGTAACAGCGATCCCAAAGGGATTATAGTTGTGACGTTGGGAGGTTCAGCATGATCACAAGTGATAAACAATACACAGCGGCGAAAAAACAACTTGCCATGTTAACTAAATCGCTTTCGTCTCCAATGAAAAAAAATGTGCCTGATGCCATAGAAAAAGCCGGCAAAGCGCAACTACAAGAGCTAATCAATGAAATTCAATTGATAATGAAAGAGTACAAAGAGCTGCAAAACTGTAAGCCTTCAGATATTGAAATACATTCATTGGACGATCTAATGGTTATCCCCATCCGCTATAGAATAGCGGCTCATATGAGCGTTGATGCATTTAGCCGTAAAGTGGGTGTGAGTGCACGTCAGATTGCCCGATATGAAAGGGAAAACTATCAGAATACTAATTCTAGCACGCTCCGTAAAATTCTAGGCGGACTCAATATCCACCTCGATGGAAAGATCGCTTGAAACGAGTTTAGAGTCATGTTGACTGGCCTATTGCTTAATGATTAGGCCAAGTCATGATAGGGTAACCTTATGGACGAATTTATCCCCTTAAATACTTCACAAGAGAATCTGCCTCAGTATATCCGTGAGGAACTGGCGGAGATTGTGCGAATCTGCAAACAAAACGAGCACTATTGCGAAAAGATATTGATGATATGGCTCTTTGGAAGTTATGCCAGAGGAGAAGAGATTAACGATGTTAATATACGTCACGATGGTGTGATGACTGAGTACCAATCCGATTTAGACATTTTGGTTATTCTCAAAAACAAACATAATTCAGCAAGGCGTCACACACGGAATGGTCTGGATAACAAGTTTAGGAAAAGCCCCTTAATAAAACGCAGTGTTCACGTATTGATAGAGGGTCTTAAGCACTTTAAAGAGTCTTTACGCCTGCAACGATACTGGTACGCCGATATTTTGCGGGAGGGCATTGTCTTGCTAAACGAGAACAATCAACAGTTTGAAAAATCTAGTCCATTGACTCAGGATGAGCAGTGGAATGAAGCGGTTTTCCATTATGAGAAGCACGCAAACCATGTCACTAGTGCCAAGAATGGCTTTGGCTTTTATTACCAATCAGAAGAATACCCAGCAGCCATTCATACCCTACACCAGCTTACAGAACGCTTAACTTCAATCTATTTATTGGTTTTTACCAATTATCTACCCCGTACCCATGACTTAATCGATTTGACCAGGCGTATGGGGGTCATCGATACACAAATAAAAAACATTTTCCCACAAAAAGGGGAAGAGGACTTCAAGCTGTTTGTATTGCTCAATCGTGCCTATGTGGACGCTCGATATGAGCCAAACTATCACATCGAACCAGAAAAGATTGACGTGATGATGGAATGGGTGGCAGAGTTTCACCGCTGGGTAATTCCCGAGTGCTTAGCCAAGATTGACAATATCTGGCCGGAAAAAGCGTATTCTAAAAGCTGTGAGCCGCCAGGGGCTTATCTAGATCCAGTACAGGTGAAAACTACAGAGCTACCGATAGTGAGGGCTAAGAACGCTGAGAGAAGGGAAGAGGCAGAACGCAAAGCAAAAGAAGAAGGCCTGGAGCGGGAGGCGCTGAAAGACAAAGCGCTTAAAAAAGAGCGCAAGGAGAAGGAACGTTTACGGGAATTATTACACAAGGCCGGTGTAGATCCGGGTACTGATTCCTGAAATAATGACCTACCGATATTTACCCGCT
>JAZFYA010000449.1:0-5619 GCA_036443315.1 Pseudomonadales bacterium | reverse complement strand
CCAATAGGATGCTGGGCCTTGGTGGTATGATATCCCCCGTTGGTGGTGGTTTTCCGGGAATGTAATGGTGTTTCTTTATCGATGGCACTCTATCTAGTGGCTAAGCCACTGAAAAGGCCATAAAAATTCCACAAATGGTTCCATATCGGAAGGCTTTCCCGTAAAATACGGCGCCTTTCCTGGGAACCTGTGTCCGGAGCTGCAGCTGGGAGCTTGTAGGATTGACTTTATCGTGTGCTGGCCAATGGCCTCACAATCATTGTTGGGAAATATAGCGTAATGGTAATTATTCGTTTATCTCGTGGTGGCTCCAAAAAGCGCCCTTTTTATCACCTGAATGTCAGCGACAGCCGCACGTCACGCGATGGCCGTTTTATTGAGCGTGTTGGCTTCTTTAACCCTGCTGCTTGTGGTGGTGAAGAGCGTCTGCGTGTTGACCAAGACCGTGTTGCGTACTGGGTAGGTCAGGGCGCGCAACTGTCTGCACGCGTTACTAAATTGGTTGCTGAGGCTAAAGCCGCTTAACCACTGGTTCTGGAAACAGTAGTTGCTTGTTTAAGGACAGCACTGCACTTTACTTTATTAGGGCATGCGGGATGATGGCGGACTCATCCGACTGGGTGGTAATCGGTAAGATTACCACCGTTTACGGCGTCAAAGGCTGGGTCAAGATTCATTCTTATACCGAGCCCATGGAGAACATTCTGGGTTATCAGCCACTCTACCTGGAGCGTAATGGTCAATGGGAACCGTTAGCCTTCGAGGCGGCAAAACCCCATGGCAAGGGTTTAGTTGCCTTGATCGTGGGTGTAACTGATCGCGAACAGGCGCAGTGTTACAACCAGTGCAATATAGCGATACCGGCAGCAGAGTTGCCGGCGTTAGAGGAAGAAGAAGTTTATTGGTATCAGCTGGAGGGTTTGGAGGTTTATACTACCGGGCCCGACCAAAAAGAGCTGCTGTTAGGCAAGGTACACCAGATGATGGAAACCGGTGCCAATGCAGTGCTGGTGGTGCGCAAGAGTCCGGGTAGTATCGACAAGCGGGAACGGTTAATTCCCTGGTTGCCGCAGCAGGTGGTTAAAGATGTTGATATTGAAGGTGGTTTGATTCGCGTTGCTTGGGACGCTGAGTTTTAATACCGCTGTTGGAAAGAATCGCTTGGAAAGAGTGGGTAGGGTACAGCTCGATGCAGATAGGTGTGATCACGCTGTTCCCGGAAATGTTGGCGGCGGTTACTGAGCACGGTATTAGTGGCCGAGCCGTAAAGCAGGCATTACTGACGATACAGAGCTGGAACCCTCGTGATTTTACCGAGGATAAACACTGTACCGTCGATGACCGTCCCTACGGTGGTGGACCGGGGATGGTAATGAAGGTTGAACCTTTGCGTAGCGCCATTAGGGCAGCAAAGGAAAAACTTGGGCCAGAGACAGTGGTTATCTATCTGTCTCCCCAGGGGCGGCAGCTGGATCAGGCTGGTGTTGAAGAGCTAGGTCGTCGAGAAAAACTGATTTTAGTCGCTGGTCGTTATGAAGGTATCGACCAGCGGTTAATCGAAACGGAAGTCGATGAGGAGTGGTCTATTGGCGATTATGTACTCAGTGGTGGCGAACTGGCCGCGATGGTCATGATCGACACGGTGATACGTCAATTGCCCGGTGCGTTGGGGCATGAGCAGTCGGCTCAGGAAGATTCCTTCGCAACAGGCTTGCTGGATTGCCCGCACTACACCCGACCTGAAGATGACCAAGGTCGTTCAGTGCCGGAGGTGCTGTTAAGTGGCAACCACGACAATATTCGTCGTTGGCGTTTAAAGCAAGCGCTAGGACAAACATGGCTACGGCGACGTGAGCTGATTGAGCTGCGCGGGCTGAGCGAGCAAGAAGAGATGTTGTTGGCGGAGTTCATTAATGAGAGTATTCATGAGAGTATTAATGAGCGTTGAGCGTATTGAAAAACACAATATCCGTGAACAGTAAGTCAATAGAATTAAACCCTAGCTGTGAAGCTATAGAGAATATATTGTTAAGTTTTAGGAGCCAATCATGAGCACTAACAAAATTATCGCTGAAATTGAAGCGGAACAAATGACCAAGGACGTGCCTGCGTTTGGCCCCGGTGATACTGTTGTGGTACAGGTAAAAGTTAAGGAAGGGAGCCGCGAGCGTCTACAGGCCTTTGAAGGTGTGGTGATTGGCAAGCGTAACCGAGCCCTGAACTCTGCATTTACTGTGCGCAAGATTTCTCACGGTGTTGGCGTGGAGCGTACTTTCCAGACGTATAGCCCGTTGGTTGACAGTATTACTGTTAAGCGCCGTGGTGATGTTCGTCAGGCCAAACTATACTATCTACGTGAGTTGAGTGGTCGCGCGGCACGCATTAAAGAAAAACTGGCAAAGTAGAGCCGCTAGACGTCGGTAGCTAGACGCGTAAGGCAGCCGAGGCTGCCTTTTTTGTACCCGGTTAATGCGTCGATATTACGTCACAGCGAGGCCTGTGTCGGCAGCGTCATTGCCACCCTACAAGTTGAACACGTGTTGCCAAGAGAATAAAAACATGATGGCCGCAGAACGTAACGACAATCAGCTTAACGACAATCCCATTATCGATAGCTTTTTGGATGCCCTGTGGATGGAAAAGGGCTTAAGTCAGAATACCCTGTCCTCCTATCGTCTTGATTTGACGCACTTTGATCAGTGGTTACATGCCGTTGGTAAAAAACTGTTTGACGTCCAGAAAAGTAATATTGAAGACTATTTAGCCTTTAGGCTGAAAAAGAAACAATCCGCACGGTCAACGGCCAGGTTGCTGTCCTGTTTGCGGGGGTTTTTCCGCTACCAATTGCGGGAATCACGAATAGCCATTGATCCGACCTTGGAAATTGATAGTCCCAAGTTAGGTCGTCCATTGCCCAAATCCCTGAGCGAAGAGGATGTAGAGGCGTTGTTAGACGCGCCGGATAGTAATGAGCCGATTGAGTTGAGGGATCGAGCCATGCTGGAGCTACTCTATGCATCGGGTTTGCGGGTAACGGAGCTGGTATCGCTACATATAGGTCAGTTAAGTATGAGCCAGGGCGTAGTGCGAGTGATGGGAAAGGGTAGCAAGGAGCGCCTGGTACCCACTGGCGAGGAGGCACTACACTGGCTACAGAAATTTATGCAACAGGGCCGACCGTTGCTGCTGGGTTCAAAAATGAGTGAGGTTTTGTTTCCCTCTAAACGGGGTACCATGATGACTCGGCAAACTTTTTGGTACCGGATAAAATTGTACGCTAACCGGGCCGGCATCAACAAATCCTTGTCGCCGCATACGTTGCGTCATGCTTTTGCTACACATTTGATTAATCATGGTGCTGATTTACGTATAGTGCAGATGTTATTGGGGCATAGTGATCTCAGCACCACGCAGATATATACCCATGTGGCGCAAGCGCGAATGCAGGAATTACATGCAATGCACCATCCTCGAGGTTAACTGGATGGTGCTGAACTTATTAATAGCGGTACACTCCAATGTACATTGCGAATGTTGTGAGGTTTATAAAAATGAATGTATGGCTTTTTAAGCAAGCGGCCCAAGCGCTGATTTTAGTCGCGGCATCCACTGTTGCAATGTCCACTGTTGCAATGGCGGAAGAATATCTTACCCAACAGGGTGATACGTTGGCGGATATCGCTAGCAAGGTGATAGCTGCTGAAGGAAATCATGCTGCGATCATGCGTTGGTTAGCGGCAGAAAACCCCACTGCATTTATTGACGGCAAACTCGACCTTTTTAAGGCTAATGTGCCTATCAAGCTACCGCAAGAAATGGCATTGCAAGAATCGATTTCATCGGCACCGCTGGCGGTTGTCACGGTACCCCAGGTGAGTATCATCAATGCTAAGGTCCTGATTGTCGCCGCATTTCAACGCGCCCGTCCTGACTGGCAATTACAGTCTATTAAAGCATCGCCTATAGCCGGTGTTTATGAAGTGCAGATTTTGAATGGTCCGCTGGCCTATGCATCGAGCACCGGTGGGTACTTTATTGCTGGTGATCTCTATCAAATTGCCTCCGGTGGTTTTGTCAATCTGGCTAAACAGACACGGGAACAGCTGCGTGCACAGGCGATCGAGAAAATTGCTCTTAACCAGATGATTATTTTCTCGCCAGAAAAAGCAGCGAAAACGCACGTCACAGTGTTTACCGATATTGATTGTGGTTACTGCCGAAAATTGCATAAAGAAGTGCCGGAATTGAATCGCTTAGGCATTGAGGTGCGTTATTTAGCGTACCCACGGGCGGGCATTGGATCTGAGTCCTACAAAAAAATTGCCACTGCCTGGTGCTCGGAAGACCGCAACAAAGCCTTGACGCAGATGAAGATGGGTCAATCACGGTCGATGAATGTCTGTGACGATAATCCAGTTGCAGAGCACTTTAATTTAGGGCAGCAGGTAGGCGTAACGGGTACACCCGCCCTGGTGACCGCATCGGGTGAATTACTGCCCGGTTATATGCCAGCCAAAAAGCTGGCAGAGGTGTTGGGTGTTACACCCTAAAATCCAGCACTATAAAATCTATGTCAATCTATAATGGCCCGCTAAAGTATGAAAATAACACAATTCCTTTGCATGGCTGTTCTATGTATGTTGGTAGCGCAATTGTCTTTTGCGCAAGTGCACAAAGCCTTGGCGAGTCATTCATTACCTGTCAGCCCTGAAGAAACGATTCGCCAACGCCTGGCGGCAAGTTTTCCCCTGAGAGAGATCCGATCGATAATACGGGTTGCAGATGGTGGCTTGTATCAGGTGGAATTTATGAGCGGCTTATTGTTGTATGCGCTGCCTTCCGGGCAGTATTTGTTGACAGGCAATTTATATAAAACGGTAGAGGGTGGTTATGTTAATTTATCGGAGCAGAAGCGTCAGGTAGTGCGCGCTGAACGATTGGTCAGACTTCAGCCCAATGAATATTTAACGCTAGCTGCAGTCGAGCAACCACCCAAAGCCGTGGTGTATGTTTATGTTGATATTGATTGTTACTACTGCCGATTACAGCACGGAGAAGCGGTTGCGTTGACGGCGGCAGGTATTGAGTTGCGTTATTTGGCCTTGAATCGGCAAAAACCGGGCTCAATGGCCTATCACAAGGTGCGGCACACCTGGTGCGCTGAAGAGCCACAGCAAGCGCTAGACCTGTTAATGCAGGGGCGTTCGGTGACTGCGAAGCAGTGCACCGAAGGGTTGATGGACAAGCATGCCCGCCTTGCAGAAGCATTGGGGGTTAAGCGATTACCAACGATGGTGACAGCGGATGGTCGTTTAGTCTCGGGTTTACTGCGAGCATCTCAGGTGTTGGCGTTGTTGGGTATTGAAGTGGTTGAACCTATTGAAGATACAACAGTTAATCGAGTAGGCAGGGCAACTATGGATCAGCTGGAGACTCAACCATCGGCATCAATCACAGATTAGCCCTCTTGGCTAGAAAGTTCGGGGTATCTCTTTATACCCAAAGCGATTGAAATTTAGGTGTTATAGGCCGCTCCTGCGCATCCATGCGCCTGCGGCATTAGTGCATCCATGCACGTCACACCCCCTTTTTGCCCATGGCTGCGTTGTTTGAACTTGA
>JAZFYA010000448.1:0-14153 GCA_036443315.1 Pseudomonadales bacterium | reverse complement strand
CATGCACCAGGGGATATGAATATATAAACTCAGTGGTGGTAAATGAAGTGGCGTCGATTCGGTTGTCACGACTAGTGGCTCAGGTTACTCAAGGCCTAAATTATCCCAGAGTTCATCAACGAGCTGTTTGGTTGTGTCGTTCATTGCAATAGGTGTTCCCCATTTGCGATCGGTTTCACCAGCGATTTTATTGGTGGCATCAAAGCCTATTTTTGATCCAAGGCCTGAAACCGGTGAAGCAAAATCCAAATAATCGATCGGTGAATTGTCGATAAAAACACAATCTCGTTGTGGGTCCATACGGGTGGTCATCGCCCAGATAACATCTTTCCAATCGCGGGCGTTGATATCGTCATCGGTGACAATAATAAATTTGGTGTACATAAACTGGCGTAGGAATGACCACACACCCATCATCACTCGTTTGGCGTGACCGGCATATTGCTTTTTCATGGTCACCACGGCCAAGCGATAAGAGCAGCCTTCGGGAGGCAAATAAAAATCTGCAATTTCCGGAAACTGTTTTTGTAGGATCGGCACGAATACTTCGTTTAAAGCTAGGCCTAAAATCGCGGGTTCATCCGGTGGTCGCCCGGTATACGTGCTGTGATAAATTGGATTGTCGCGGTGAGTAATATGCGTCACCGTCATGACGGGAAACTGCTCCACTTCGTTGTAATAACCGGTGTGGTCGCCAAAGGGTCCTTCGTCGGCCATTTCACCCGCTTTGATAACGCCTTCCAAAATATATTCGGCGCTGGCGGGTACTTGTAAATCATTGCTCAGGGATTTAACAAGCTCAGTTTTGCTGCCGCGTAACAAACCAGCGAAGGCATATTCGCTCAAGCTGTCAGGCACCGGCGTGACAGCGCCCAACATAGTGGCAGGGTCAGCCCCTAAAGCCACCGATATGGGATAAGCCCGGCCAGGGTTTTGTTCCTGAAATTCTTTAAAATCCAACGCGCCACCACGATGAGATAACCAGCGCATAATCAGCTTGTTTTTGCCGATTAATTGCATGCGATAAATGCCGAGATTTTGCCGTTCTTTATTGGGGCCTCGGGTGATGACTAGAGGCCAGGTGATCAAGGGTCCTGCATCTTCGGGCCAGCAGGTTTGAATCGGCAATTGATTAAGGTCGACATCGTTGCCCTTAATAATATTTTTTTGGCAGGGCGCCTTGTTAACAGACTTGGGTGCCATGTTTAGCACTTGCTTTAAGATTGGCGCCTTGTCCCAGGCATCTTTTAATCCCTTGGGTGGGTCAGGTTGGCGCAAATAGGCTAGTAGCTCGCCCACTTCGCGAAGTTTGAGAATATTGTCCTGGCCCATGCCCAGTGCGACCCGTTGTTGGGTGCCAAAGAGATTGGTTAATACGGGGGTGGAATAACCAATGGGGTTTTCAAACAGGATGGCGGGGCCACCTTTGCGTAAGACCCGGTCGCAAATTTCGGTCATTTCTAATTTGGGATCGACAGCTTCGCTAACGCGAATTAATTCGCCGCGTTGCTCTAAGAAATCGATAAAGTCGCGAAGGTCTTTGTATTTCATTAGCAGTGAGAATCGAGGGGCGAGAAACGAGAGCTGAATTTCATGGCTATTGTTTTGAGTGCATGGCTATTACTATGAGTTCATGACTGTTGTTTCGAGATCATGTTTCTAGCCTTTGTTGCTTATTTTCTCTTCATCGATAAAAAGAATTCGTCATTGGTTTTGGTATCTTTTAGTTTGTCGAGTATGAACTCAATCGCTGGAAGGTCTTCCATGCCATGTAATAATTTGCGTAGTATCCACATCCGCTGCAGTTCTTCGTCACCAGTAAGACGCTCTTCGCGGCGGGTGCCGGAGCGGCGAATATTGATGGCAGGATAGACACGCTTCTCCGCAACTTTGCGATCGAGGTGTAGCTCCATATTGCCGGTGCCCTTAAATTCTTCGTAAATTACCTCGTCCATTTTCGAGCCAGTATCGACTAGTGTAGTGGCGATAATGGTCAGGCTACCGCCTTCTTCAATGTTTCGTGCAGCACCAAAGAAACGTTTCGGACGTTCCAGGGCGTGGGCATCGACACCTCCGGTCAGTACCTTGCCGGAAGAGGGAATAATCGTGTTGTAGGCGCGGGCGAGGCGGGTAATAGAATCCAGTAGTATCACTACATCTTTTTTGTGTTCGACCAGTCGCTTGGCTTTTTCGATAACCATTTCGGCCACTTGTACGTGACGCGAGGGGGGTTCGTCAAAGGTTGATGCGACTACTTCAGCACGCACCGAGCGCTGCATTTCAGTCACTTCCTCAGGCCGTTCATCGATCAACAGTACTATCATGTAACACTCCGGATTATTGCGCAACATGCTTTGGGCAATGTGCTGGAGCATCAGGGTTTTACCGGCTTTCGGTGGTGCCACAATCAGGCCGCGGGCGCCTTTGCCTATGGGCGAGGTCAGGTCGATAACGCGACCAGTCAAATCTTCAGTAGACCCATTGCCCGCTTCCAGGATGCAGCGTTCATCTGGAAACAGTGGCGTAAGGTTTTCAAACAGGACTTTATTCTTGGATTGCTCGGGCTGGGTGTAGTTAACTTCACTGACTTTTAACAGGGCAAAATAGCGTTCACCGTCTTTTGGTGGGCGGATCTTGCCGGAAATAGTATCGCCGGTGCGCAGATTAAAGCGGCGAATCTGGCTAGGGGAGACATAAATGTCGTCAGGCCCTGCGAGGTAAGAGCAATCAGCGCTTCTCAGAAAACCAAACCCATCTTGTAGTATTTCCAATACACCATCGCCGTAGATATCTTCGCCACTTTTGGCATGTCGTTTCAGAATCGAGAAGATAATGTCCTGTTTACGTTGGCGAGCGATGTTATCGAGGCCGACTTCCTTGGCAATATCGAGTAGTTCTTGGGTTGGTTTGGTTTTTAAGTCAGTTAGATTCATAGGGTTTTGGAATAGACTTTAGGCAATGAAAACTACAAGTGAGGTACGCGAACGCGTATTAGGTTTTCTGGGTTTATGGGTTTATGGTATCAATTTTAGGGAAATAAGACTGAGATTGAAGCTGTAGCCGCTGCTGGTATTCGCAGACTTAGATAAATGTAGCATTGATACTGCTGTGCGTCCAGCCCCAAACGATATTTTTGAGCGTTTAGGGCTGGTTTTGAGTGTACTACAACGCACTGTCGATAAATTCGCTAAGTTGAGTCTTGGATAATGCGCCTACCTTGGTCGCTTCAGCATTGCCATTTTTAAAGATCATCAGTGTGGGAATACCGCGAATGCCAAATTTGGGGGCAGTCTCGGTATTCGCGTCCACGTCCATTTTACAAACTTTCAGCTTGCCTTCATATTGAGTGGCGATTTCGGCGATTACCGGTGCAATCATTTTACAGGGGCCACACCATTCAGCCCAAAAATCTACCAGTACGGGTACATCGGCACCCAGTACATCGGTTTCAAAACTTGCATCAGTTACGTGAACGATACTGTCGCTCATGGTTTTATCTCCACAATAAACAGGCGCTGGACCTGAGTATAATTGTTACAATTTAACGGCTGCTATTGATTCACAGTAAGTGACAAACAATAGGCTAGCCAATATTTAGGGTTTGCTATGTCGTTATAATGGTTCTCCTTTATGGAGCGACATCATAACATTCACTGCAGCGCTGACAAGATCCACTGGCATCCTGGCCTGTTATATACCCAAAGCGATTGAAATTTAGGTGTTATAGCACGCCCATTTTTGCCCATGGCTGCGTTGTTTGAACTTGAAATATTGACAGTTTCCTGTGTTCAAACGCCTTGCCATGAACAACTTACCATAAACAAAAAGGGGCGCACTCTAACACCTAAATTTCAATCGCTTTGGGTATATCGTTGTTAGTGGAACAATAATTGGGGTACAAAAGCGTAATTCAAGGTGCCAAAGCCAGAGAGCCATACTAAATCGCTATTAGCTTATGGTGACCCAGTTGTCGCTATTGACCTGGGCTCCAATAGTTTTCATCTATTGGAAGCTCGGTTAGCAAACAATGAGGTAGAGCCGGTGATAGCCCTCGGTCGCAAAGTGCAGCTAGGGCTGGATATGATCAATAACCGGCTCAGTGACCAAGCTATTGAGCGTGGATTGGCTTGTCTGCAAGAGTTTGCTACTTATACTCGTGGCCGACCGGTAGAGAGGGTTCGTGTTGTGGGCACCCAGGCATTAAGAGTTGCCGAGAATAGTGGCGATTTTATTGAGCGTGCCAGTGATTTATTGCAGCACGCAATAGAAATCATTCCAGGTGAGGAGGAGGCAGAGCTAACTTACTTGGGTGTAGAGGCGAGCCTGCTATTACAGCGGTCGTTGTTGATGGTCGATATCGGTGGCGGCAGCACAGAGCTGGTTGCCGGTTGTGGTGAAGCGGTGAATGTAGTGGCGACAGTACCGGTGGGTTGTGTTGCTTACCTGGACCATTTCCCCAATGGTGTATTAGGGAGGCGTTTTTTAGCAGTGCAAGACAGGCTGCCTGCGAGGTATTGACGCCCATCGCTGAACAGTTTGCTGATCAGTGGCATGTCGCGGTGGGTTGTTCGGGAACCCTATTGGCGGTGGAGCAGGTGTTGATACAGCAGGGCTGGTTGGATCAGGGCCGGTCTCAACAGGGCCTCTTTCCGCAGGGCTCCTTTCCACAGGGGATAACGCGCGCGGGTTTGGAAGCACTAAAGACGGCATTATTAGCCTTTGATTCGATTGATGGCGTGCGGTTTCAGGGTTTGAAGGAGGATCGGCGCAGTATTTTTGCGACGGGTATCTGCATAGTATTAGCCTTGTTCGATAGCCTTGCCATCGATTCAATGCAATTGTCGCAGGCAGGTTTAAGAGAGGGTATTGCCTCGCGTTTGTTGAGGCCGTAATGATTGGCTGAGCTTGGATATATAGGTGCACTCGTAATGATGGGTGCGGAGCAGAATGGTAAATAGTTGCACATCAATGCGCAACATCGTCGGTGTGTTGGAACCCATAGCACTTCACAATGGATTATATCTATGTGGCGATATTTTTTCTTAGTCCTGGTGATACTAGCTGTTGCAGGATTTTTCTTTTTTGATGTTGGGCAATATCTCAGCCTCGACTTTTTCCACCAGCAAAAAAGCTCCATTCAGCATTATCAACAGCAGCAGCCCCTGCAGGTTGCTGCCATTTATTTTGTAGCTTATGTGGCGATAACAGCTTTTTCGTTGCCTGGCGCGGCAATGATGACCTTAGTAGGTGGGGCGTTATTTGGTTTTACTTGGGGCTTGTTGATCGTTTCTTTCGCTTCAACCATCGGTGCTACCCTGGCCTTTTTAATTGCCCGTGGACTATTGCGGGATTGGGTGCAGAAAAAATTTGCGGACCATTTATCGGCGATTAATGCCGGTGTTGAAAAAGACGGAGAGTTTTATTTATTCACTTTACGGTTGGTGCCGCTATTTCCATTTTTTGTGATTAATTTGGTCATGGCCTTAACGCCAATAAAAGTTTGGCCTTTTTATTGGGTTAGTCAGCTGGGGATGTTTGCGGGTACGGTGGTCTTTGTTAATGCGGGCACTCAGTTGGCACAGTTGGATGGTTTGTCCGGAATTTTATCCCCCGCATTGATTGGCTCCTTTGTGTTACTAGGTTTGTTTCCCTGGTGTGCAAAAGGGTTGGTAGCTATTACCAAACAGCGCCGCGCCATGTCGGGGTTTAAAAAGCCGTCTTCTTTTGATAATAATTTATTGGTGATCGGCGCCGGTTCCGCTGGTTTAGTCTCTGCTTATATCGCCGCTACAGTTAAATCGAAAGTGACTTTGATAGAAAAACACAAAATGGGCGGGGATTGTTTAAACACAGGTTGCGTGCCCAGCAAAGCCATCATTCGTTCCAGTCGAATCCATCATTATCTGCAGCGTGCCAGCGATTATGGCTTGAAAAATGTCAGTGGCGATGTGGATTTTACTGCAGTCATGAAACGGGTAGAAAATATTATCAGCACGATTGAACCCCACGATTCCGTCGAGCGCTATACCGAATTGGGCGTTAATTGTGTGCAAGGTGAAGCAAAAATTATTTCGCCCTGGGCGGTTGAGGTGCAGGGTCAAACAATAACTGCAAGAAATATCATTGTTGCCAGCGGCGGTCGTCCAGCGGTACCGAAAATCCCAGGCCTGAACAGTGGTGATTACCTGACTTCGGATACTGTTTGGCAGTTGCAAGCATTGCCGAAGCGTTTAGTGGTTGTGGGTGGCGGCCCGATTGGTTGCGAACTGGCGCAGGCTTTTCATCGTTTGGGTAGTGAAGTCACAATAGTGGTGCGCAGCCAATTACTGCCGAAGGAAGATGATGATGTCGTTGAACAAGTGGCATCACAATTTGAGCGGGAAGGTATTCGCATTTTGATCAGAACTCAAATTATCCAGCTAGAAAATAATGCCGGTGAAAAATCACTGCGTCTCTTGCTCAACGATAGCGATGAAATTTCAGTGAGGTGTGATCAACTATTGTTTGCTATAGGCAGAGTCGCCAATACAGACAATATGGGCCTAGAAACGGTGGGTATTGGACGTACTTCACGGGGCACCGTTACTGTAGACCAATATCTGCGCACAGATTGCCCGACCATTTATGCCTGCGGCGATGTCGCAGGCCCTTACCAGTTTACCCATGTGGCCGCTCATCAGGCCTGGTATGCGGCAGTGAACGCCTTGTTTGGCAGTTTCAAGAAATTTAAAGTGGATTACTCGGTGATTCCCTGGGTGACCTTTTGCGATCCTGAAGTGGCGCGAGTCGGCTTAAATGAAAAAGAAGCGCGTGACAAAGGTATCGAATTTGAAGTAACTAAATACGGTATTGATGATCTCGATCGGGCCATTGCCGATTCTGAAGCCCACGGCTTTGTGAAAATATTGACGGTGCCTGGCAAAGACAAAATTCTAGGTGTTACCATTGTCGGCTATCACGCCAGCGAGTTAATCGCTGAGTATATTTTGGCGATGCGCCATGGTTTGGGTTTGAATAAAGTGTTGGGTACTATCCATATTTATCCAACGTTAAATGAAGCGAATAAATACGCCGCGGGAAATTGGAAGAAAAATCATAAACCTGAGGGTTTGTTGCGGTGGGTTGAAAGATTTCATGGCTTTAGACGCTAGACGTTAAGTATTAAATGAGAACCGAGGAAAAGAGCAAATGTCAGTAGAAATAAATGTAAGTGAGCGGTATGCCGAAGGTGCTATAGAACGGCAGGAGGCGCTTTGTTGTCCTGTTGATTATGATCGATCATTGTTAGCAATGTTGCCTGAGGAAATAATTGAAAAAGATTATGGTTGTGGAGACCCCTCCCGGTATGTTCGCGAAGGGGATGTAGTCCTGGATCTTGGTTCTGGTGGAGGTAAGATTTGTTATATGGCTGCGCAATTAGTAGGAGAGCCGGGTCGTGTTATTGGTGTTGATATGACCGATGAAATGTTGGCGCTGGCTCGTCGGCATCAACAGTCAATGGCAGAAAAAATAGGCAGTGATAGAGTCGAATTTAAAAAGGGTTATATTCAGGATCTGGCGCTCAGTGTTGATGCGCTGGAGGCGAAGCTAAAAGAGTCGCCAATCAATAACGCTGAACAATTAACCATGTTAGACACGTGGAAGCAGCAGCAGCGGCAGAAAAGCCCCATGATTGCGAATGATTCTGTGAGTCTGGTTATTTCAAATTGCGTACTAAATCTAGTGGATAAAAACAATCGCCAACAAATGATTGATGAAATTTTCCGTGTGTTAAAACCCGGTGGGCGGGTGGCAATTTCTGATATTGTTTCTGATGAGTCTGTGCCGAAAAGTTTACAGGATGATTCCACTTTATGGAGCGGTTGTATTTCCGGTGCTTTTGAGGAAAAAGAATTTTTACAGACCTTCCTCAGCGCAGGTTTTGTCGCAGTTGGCTATGATAAGTGGGACGATCAGCCTTGGCAGGTGGTGGAAAATATTGAGTTCCGTTCAGTAACCTTACTGGCCACCAAGCCAAGTCGAGAGCATTTATACGATGCCGGACAGGCCGTGTTATACAAAGGCCCTTATAGCGAAGTACGAGATGACCTGGGCAATATCTATCCCCGCGGGGAGCGTATTGCTGTTTCTCGTAGAACGTTTGAGTTAATACAGGATGGCCCCTATGCCAAGGACTTTGTTTGTATGGTTCCTACTGAGGCGAGTAATTTAGGGTGCTTTTGTAAACCGCCGGGGACGGTTCGACCCGTATCGGAAACAAAAGGTGGTCAGCATATTGGTACTGGAGCGGGTGAGGCCTGTTGCTAGAGTAGAATCAAGAGCCGAGAGGAGGGATGTGGTGATGACAAATAGTGTGGTGGTATTGGCGGGTTATGGTATTTATGACAGCGTAAACATTAGCGAAGCCGCACGGGGTATTACTGAATGTGTTAACGAGGTGTTGACAGGAATGGCACTGACTTAAGTGCTGAACAACGGAAGAGCCTTGAATTCGGAGCCATGGACCCGCAGTCCGCAATGCTGGTCCACTTTCGGTTGGAACCCCACGCCCTTCAGTGGACCAAGCATTGCGGACAGCTACTCTAAAACCTAAATTTCAATCGCTTTGAGTATAGTGGCGCCCGGATACTACATTGTTAAGGCGATACTGTAGTGTAGCCACCCTCGGTAGTGTAACCCCTCACCAGGGCGTGGGGTTTCAACCGAGTGTGGGGTTACACGACCGAGGGTGGCGGGCAGCCCACACAAATGCCAGAAATCGCAAACCATTAACAGCGTTGTTCTTAAGTCAGTGCCATTCGTGTTGGCACTGATCGAGTCATTGGAAAAAATAATGCAAAACTTAATCCAAACCGTTGATCTCGCCAATTTGGCACTGGCCTTTATTCCAGTTGTTGTCGTGTTGTTGATTTACTATCGTTGGTCACTCAATTATCGTAACGCGGCCTATGCGGTTGTCCGCATGCTGGTACAGCTGATAACGGTGGGATATTGTCTGGCTTATATCTTGGCCACTGACATTCCCGCCATAGTGGTTGCGGTGTTGGTGATGATGATTACCATCTCCAGCTGGATTGCGCTCAATACAGTGGTTGAGCGCCGCCGCAAACTCTGGGTAAAAGCCTGTGCAGCCATTGGGCTGGGTGGTGGTATCACTCTGCTAATAATGAGCCAGGTAGTGCTGCTTATCGATCCCTGGTATTTACCCCAATATATGATTCCGTTAGGAGGCATGGTATTTGCCAATGCCATGACTAGTGTCAGCCTGTCTGCCGAGAGATTTTTCTCAGAAATCGGGCGTGTTGACAGCTTTGAGGAAGCTAGGGCGATTGCCTTTAGTGCCTCTTTAATCCCAGTGGTTAATTCTTTGTTTGCGGTTGGCTTGGTGTCATTGCCGGGGATGATGACCGGGCAGATATTGTCGGGAATTTCGCCTTTGATTGCCGCCCGCTACCAGATCATGGTGATGTGTATGATCTTTGCCGCTGCGGGAATTTCATCGGCCTTGTTTCTTAGCTTTTTAAAATCGGGTTATCGACAATTTTCCAAATCTTCAATTTAAGTGCTTTCAATTTAGGTGCTTTTAATTTAAGTGCTTTCAATCTAGATTAAGGAGCCCGATCAGAATGGTACTTACTTAAGGCTAAATACTAAGGAGCCTTGAACCCGTTGTTCGCAATGCTTGGCCCACTTTCGGTTGGAACCCCACGCCCTTTAGTGGGCCAAGCATTGCGAACAGCTACTCCAGTGGTGCCCGGATACAAGATACATTACCCTCGACGCATTGTAGCCACCCTCGGTAGTCTAACCCCTCACTTGGGCGTGGGGTTCCAACCGAGTGAGGGGTTAGACTGCCGAGGGTGGCGGGTTGCCCACACCAGCGCCAGAAGTTACAAACAATGAACAGCGCTACCCTTAAGTAAGAGCCATTCGGACTCGATCAGACTACACATTAATTGTAGCGCCAAGCTGCTATACTTCGCGCCCTTAATTAGCTTTCCATTAGAGTTTTCTGTGACCGATACCGCTTTTTCCTCCCTGGAATTACCCACTGCCCAACTCGATAACCTGCAACAATTGGGTTATCTGCAGATGACACCCATCCAGCAACAGAGTTTGCCCTTGGTACTGACGGGCAAAGACCTGATTGCCAAAGCCAAAACTGGCAGTGGTAAAACCGCCGTCTTCGCTATTGGCATGCTCACTAAAATTAATCTTCGGGATTTTGCAGCCCAGGGCTTGGTACTGTGTCCCACTCGTGAATTAAGCACTCAGGTGGCAACTGAAATTCGTCGGCTGGCCCGGTATCAGCAGAATATTAAAGTGGTCGTTTTATGCGGTGGTCAATCTATTGGCCCACAGATTGGCTCGTTAGAGCATGGTGCTCATATTATTGTCGGTACGCCGGGACGAATCAAAGATCATCTGCGTAAAAAAACCTTGTTATTATCCCGTATCAATACCCTGGTGTTGGATGAGGCCGATCGTATGCTGGATATGGGTTTCTTTGATGATATCGACAATATTATTCAGCAGACGCCAGCCCAGAGGCAAACCTTATTGTTTTCTGCCACCTATCCCAACAAAATTAAAACCTTAAGTTCAACTTTTCAGCGCGACCCTGTGGAGGTCAGTGTTGAGTCTCTGCACAGCAGTATCCATATTCAGCAATGCGCATTTATTTGCAACAGGGAAAACAAACTTGATGGATTGATCCGGTTGTTAGCGAATCAGTCTATAGCATCGGCCGTTATATTTTGTAATACCATCAAAGTAGTGAAGGAAGTTTGTGATTATTTAATCGCGGCGGACTTTAGTGCCAAAGCCTTGCACGGTGACTTAGAACAGCGCGATCGCGACCAGGTACTGCTACAGTTTTCCAATCGTAGTTGCTCCCTGTTAGTGGCAACAGATGTTGCGGCAAGGGGGCTGGATATCGATGATTTACCTGCGGTGATTAATTTTGATTTGCCCCGCGATCCTGATATCTATATCCATCGCATTGGTCGTACCGGGCGAGCCGGCAAAGAGGGGGTAGCGCTGAGTTTGTTTGTTGACTCAGAAAAATATAAGCTGGAAGCCATCTCCGATTATCAAAATAATACGTTGGATTTCGAAGCCATCGAAACACTGCAGGATACAATGCCTTTCCCTCAGCAACCGCCGATGGTGACTCTGTGTATTAGCGGAGGACGTAAGGATAAAGTGCGCCCCGGTGACATCCTTGGCGCCTTAACCGGTGAGGCCGGTATTCCGGGGCAATCGGTCGGTAAAATCACCATTTTTGATTTTGTTGCTTATGTAGCTATTGAACGTGGTATTGCCGATGAAGCATTGAAGCGCTTAGAGAACGGCAAAATTAAGGGGCGAAAGTTTAAAATCAGGAAGCTGCGTTAATTACCTCTTCGATAAACGCCTATAAAATACCGCGCCCCTACTATTGGTTTAAAAAGAATTATGTCTGGATCCTTATTTAACGCTCTCAGTACCCGTCATCTGCGCATGGACTTTATGGGTGGTTTGACCGCCGCCGTGGTTGCCCTGCCATTGGCGCTGGCTTTTGGTGTCGCCTCAGGTGCGGGGCCAGCCGCCGGTCTTTACGGGGCTATTTTTGTCGGATTTTTTGCTGCACTGTTTGGTGGCACTTGCCGTCAAGTGTCCGGTCCCACCGGTCCGATGACTGTAGTGATGGTGGGGATCTTTACCTCCTTAGTGGCCAATATCCACGCTGGTGGTAGAACCGGTTATTCGGGTGCCATTCATTCGCTGGGTTTATTGATTATTATGTTAGGGGCCAGCCAGTATGCTGCCCATATTCCCCTAGCCGCATTGCGGCTATTTGGCGAGCGATGTCGGTGGTTTATTGTTCTTTGACAGGGTTGGTCGTATAGATGTTAACTGCTTTTCTCTACGATGCAGATTGATGAAATTCAATGACATTGTCATCCGGGTCTCTTATAAAGAGGAGTGAGGCCCCAGTTGGGATTACAATAGGCCCTTCTGTAATCGTATAGTTTATAGATTCAAGGTATTTTTGCACTGACTTTAAATCAGTAACTTCGAGGGCAATATGTGTATAGCCGGTATGTTTTTCAGGCACATCCATCAGTAGGTTTAGCGTTTTGCTATCAGAAGCATTGAGTATGAAATTAATATTGACTCCTGACGGATGTTCCATTATCGCGACAGGTTCAGGCCCGATTGGCCCAACTATAAACTCAAATCCTAACTTTTCATAAAACTCACGAGTAATCTTCAAATTACTAACCCTAAGGCCAACATGATTGATTCTGGTGATTTCTTTCATTGTTAAATAATCCGCTTACAGGGTGTTAACGCCAGTATAACCGCCTCGAAAACGCAGTGCCTTTTATTGTCCGGTTGATACGTTCACTCTTTGGCAATAACATACTTTAGTATTGCTACAACTTGTTCTGGCGTTGTGGCCCATGCCAATGCCGAAGCATCCACTTCCTTGAGCGGATGTATTATATCCTCGTCATGAAGGGTAATGTAGGGCGTACCCAATGCCGCACAATAACCAGCATCGAATGCTGCATTCCACTGTTTATACTTGTCTCCGAAACGCACCACCGCTACATCACAGTTTTCAATCAGTGTTTTTGTTCGTATTGCATTGATTTTTGCCGACTTGTGATCACGCCAAAAGTTGTTATCTTCAGTACCCAGCACATCTCCTGCACTGTCGCTAGCTTGATGGTCTGTGACGGCAGACGTGAATAGGATAGGCAGATTGTGCGATGCGCAACCATTTTTTAGTTGTTGTCTCCAGTCAGTATGTATTTCACCGGATAGGTATACGTTTAAGTCCACCTTTTTTTCCTCTGTAGAGTTTCAGCAAGAAAATTATAACAAAAAATTCAAGGTGAGTACCCCGGGCCTGCAGGACAATTGACACTGTGGCCGGTCGCAAGCTTGTTGGTCTTTCCGGCTGCTGCGGAACTCGCTTCGCTCAGACAGTCCTCGCTAAAAACGCCGGAAAGACCAACAAGCTTAAACGCGCCCTGATTGGCCACAGTGTCAATTGTCCTGCAGGCCCTAGCATCGTGCCCTATTGAAGACATTAGTTTCTTCCGCAATACCTTAAAAAATTTGCAAAAACTTGACGCAAACGGTGGAAAATATTCGCGTCTTATACCGCTTTGTCTTTTTAACGCAGTATAAGGCGCGGCCTCCAAAAAGAAGTGATACCCATTTCTTTCTGGAGGCCGTTATGAACGCAGCCGGATGGTCGCCCATCCCACGCAAACTTGTGCTATTGGATAACATTTTTAGGCAAAGCGCTACCCCTAGCCTCTTCCAATACGAGATGATACTGAAGTCAGTGCGTGTTTCTAACACGAAATTCCGGCGCGCCTGGAACTCCATGGAAATATACCACGACTTTTCCGGTAGGGTTTCCGTATTCGATACACTTCAATTCATGCTCTGAATAAGTCATAACGCTTATGCTAACCGAACGAGGTGTTTTTTTACTTCGTTCCGGTTCAGTATTTTGATACTTAATCCAATCACGCTTGCGGTATAGTCCTGGGTAATGGCTTGTACGACAGCAACATTGTACTCCACGCCGCGGTGCTCCAACAGTAAACAGCCCATACCGCTGACAACGCAAACGGTGACTAGTGTTTTGATCGTGTTGGTTCTAGACGAACTTTGCATTTCTTGTAAAGCATTGATGATAATCACCTCCTTTCAGGTCTTGCAATTTGCTTCAACGATCGCGTCTGATATAGTACAAGCGATCATTCAAGAAAAGAGTCTACTGCTCGGGTATACGTCAGCCAAGACAATGCATACTGCAAAACACTAACGTAGCTATAGTGGTATACTGCTTTTTGGGGGTTCCACCGAGGTTAAACTCCGATTAGCTTATAGGCTAGAGTTTAGAGTTTCAGCAAGAAAATTATAACGAAAAATTTTAGCGTGAGCACCCCGGGCCTGCAGGAGGATGTACACGGTGGCCGGTCGCAAGCTTGTTGATCTTTCCGGCTGCTGCGGAACGCGCTGCGCTCAGACAGTCCTCGCTAAAAACGCCGCAAAGACCAACAAGCTTAAACGCGCCCTGATTGGCCACCGTGTACATCCTCCTGCAGGCCCTAGTATCGTGCCATATTGAAGACATTAGCTCC
>JAZFYA010000447.1:0-4140 GCA_036443315.1 Pseudomonadales bacterium | reverse complement strand
TAGTATCCCGCCGCCACCCTCGGTAGTCTAACCCCTCACTCGGTTGGAACCCCACGCCCTGGTGAGGGGTTAGACTACCGAGGGTGGCTAGATTGTGCAGTATCCGGGTACCACCGGAGTAGCTGTTTGCAATGCAAGGCCTGCTAAAGGGCGTGGGGTTTCAACCGATAATGGGCGATAATGGGCGATAGTGGGCCTTGCATTGCGGACAGCGGGTTCAAAGCTCCTCAGTTATAGCCTTAAGTAAGTACCATTCGGGACACACCCCAGTTATTATTTGACCTAGATCAGTGGACTTGGCGACAAATCTATACGTTAATTACACTAAACAAAAGCTATTTTGATAAGGCGCTAGTTATGAGTGATTCCCACACTGTATTGCTGGCTATCGATCTGTCCGACGAAGCCGAACACGTTGCTAGCAAAGCACTGTCTCTGGCCAAGTCGAATAACGCCACACTGCATATTATTCATGTTATCGAGCCATTAAGCTTCGCCTATGGTGGAGATATACCCATGGATTTTTCCGGCATTCAGGATGAGATCCAGAAACAAGCGCAAATCCAATTAGCAGACTTTTCCACACGCCATGGCATACCAGAAGCACAACAACATATCGCCATCGGTCGTCCAGAAAAGGAGATCCACTCCATGGCCGAAGAGCTGGATGCAGATCTCATCGTGGTAGGCAGCCATGGGCGCCATGGCCTTGCCTTGCTTCTAGGATCTACCGCTAATGGGGTTTTACATCGTGCAACTTGCGACGTACTAGCTGTTCGTGTTGGCAAGCGATAAACACCGCTCCTTACGCCTCTAACAGCCCTGCACCACCAGGGAGCTTGTTCGGGATAGACTGACCTGCCGCGGACAGCCTCCTAATCTTCCGATAACTCCAGCCAACGCTCGTAGCCATGCTCCAAATCTGCGGTCACAGCTGCCAACTCTGCCAGCTTTTCAGCCACTAGATTGTGATCCTGCTGGTAGAAATCAGCAGCTGATGTTTGTTCTTCCAACTTTGCCTGTTGCTTCTCTAGCGATTCAATGAGATTTGGCAATACATCCAATTCACGTTGATCCTTGTAAGGTAATTTTTTTGGCTTGCTTGCCGACTTGCATGACGACTCGGTTTTCGACTTAAGCGTGGCAACTTTCTTGTCCTTGCCCGCAATATCAGCAAGCTCTTTAACCACAGCACTGTTGTTATCTGCGCCACTATCAACGCTATCACCCCCAGTAAAGGTTCCACCTTGCCGCATCCAATCCTGATACCCACCGACGTACTCAATCACCTTGCCATTACCTTCAAAAGCCAAGACATCAGTCACTACATTATCCATAAATTCGCGATCGTGGCTGACCAGTAACACAGTACCTGTAAATTCCACCAACACGGCTTCAAGCAGTTCCAGGGTTTCTACATCGAGATCATTAGTCGGCTCATCAAGCACGAGTATATTAGCGGGCATGCTGAATAAACAGGCCAGTTGCACTCGGTTTCGCTCCCCGCCAGAAAGTGCTTTTAGGGGCGTGCGAGCGCGCTCTGGGGAAAATAGAAAATCACCCAGATAACTTAAGACATGGCGAGTATTACCATTAATAGTGATACTTTCGCGTCCTTGCCCAACGGTATCGACAAGCGTTTTTTCATCATCCAGTTTGTCGCGCATTTGATCAAAATAAGCAACATCCAATTTCGTTCCTAATTTGACAGAGCCGGTAGTGGGTAACAGCTCTCCCAGCAACACTCTCAGCAAAGTCGTTTTACCCACTCCATTGGGACCCAACAAGCCAATCTTGTCGCCGCGTATAATATTAAAAGTCAGGTTTTCAAATATCAGCTTACCGTCGATGCTATAGCCAGCACCCTTCACCTCAGCGACCAATTTACCTGAGCGACTTGCAGACTCTACTGTAATTTTTGCCGTTCCCTGCTGATTACATCGTTGAGAATGCTCTTCCCTAAGTTTTTCAAGTGCACGTACTCGACCTTCATTGCGGGTTCTACGAGCCTTAATCCCTTGCCTAATCCAAACCTCTTCCTGAGCTAAACGCTTATCAAACAGTGCATTTTGCTGATCCTCTACCTCTAACAGATGAGCTCGTTCCTGAAGGTAGTTGTCGTAACCACATTGAAATAAGCGTAACCGGCCCCTATCCAACTCAACTATTTTAGTAGCGAGACGTCGCACCAAAGCACGATCATGGGTGATAAATAATACCCCGCCTTTAAAATCCAGCAGCTGCTTCTCCAGCCACTCAATGCACTCAATATCAAGGTGATTGGTCGGCTCATCCAGCAATAATAAATCCGGTGAAGTGACCAGTGCTTTCGCCAGCGCCACTCGACGACGCCAACCGCCCGATAGGGAAGACATGGGTTTATCCTTCGGTAGGGATAAACGACTCAGTACCTCATCAATCCGCTGTTGGTAACTCCAGCCATCTTTGGCTTCAAGTTGGTGCTGGAGGCGGTCCAGCGCTTTTAAACCAGCATCATCCAGAGGTTGAGATAGCAATACCTCATATTCACTGAGCAACCTTGCAATCTCTGATAAACCCGAGGCTACTACCTGCATCACTGTCTGGTGATCCGCTTTTGGCAAGTCCTGGTCTAACCTGGAAATTTTAATCGTTGGACGATGCCAGATATTACCATTGTCCGGCTTGAGTTGGCCTTCAATCAATTTCATCAGCGTAGATTTACCGGCACCGTTGCGACCAACCAAACACACCCTATCCCCTTTATAGAGCTGAAAATTTGCTTGCTCCAACAAGACATGATGGCCAAAACTCAACCCTAAATTAGTGACACGTAGTAATGGCATGCAGAAATTTCCTGGTTTAACGTATTGAAGAGAAAGAGAAATCGGAACAAAGGCTGCCGTATCATGATTCCATAACAAGAAGAAATAAGCGAAACCGCAGATTGTGAGCTAGTTCACACTTTAGTTGATTTAATGATTAAACAAACCGTTATAAAATGGCTTGAGGATCGATGAACTCTGGCTCATGCCAGGGAATCAAGCTAAGCTTTACTCAGCATCCCAAAAACTGCATATTCTATCACTGGTTGGCCGCTTTTGACGATATTAACTATCACAGGAGCAGGCACAGAGGTAGTTATTCCATAATACAAAATGGAATACAAAAGGTCAGTCGCGAATGGTATTGACTTAAGGCTATAACTGAGGAGCGATGAACCCGCTGTCCGCAATGCTTGGCCCACTTTTGGTTGGAACCCCACGCCCTTAAGTGGGCCAAGCATTGCGGACAGCTACTCCAGTGGCGCCTGGATACTGCACAGTCTAGCCACCCTCGGTAGTCACTACCCTCACCAGGGCGTGGGGTTCCAACCGAATGAGGGTAGTGACTGCCGAGGGTGGCGGTGGAATACTACGGTCGCAAGCCGTTAACCGCGCTACCCTTAAGTAAGTGCCATTCAGGTCTGTCACAAATGGCTAACAGACAATGGGTCAATTTTTATGGGAAACCGATGAACCGGTACCACAAGCCAACACAGTTACTACACCACCTGTTCCTCATGTTGGTTTTTGTCCTCTACGCCCTGGAATTTGCCAGCGCCAAGACTACAGATGACGCCTCCCTGATAAATTCTGGTCAGGAAAAAAACCAGGCCTACCTATACCGCCAAACACTAAGCGCTATATACAAAGGACACAAATCTACAATCAAACAGGGAATGAGGGAATTAAAGAATTACCCGTTATACCCCTATCTAATAAAAGCTGAATTAACCAAGCGTTTAAAACGACTCCCTTATCACGATGTCGACCAGTTTTTGCTGAACTATCAGGGCACCGTTGCCGCCACACAGTTACACAAACGATGGCTCAAAATTTTGGCGAACAAACAACGCTGGTCAGACTACATCCGTTATTATCGAACCGATATTGCCAACAATGAATTGCGCTGCTGGTATTTAGAAGGGCTCCACCAAACAGGTCATACTAACATTGCGTTGGAGCAAACCAATGATATCTGGCTAAATGGTAAATCCATGCCAGATGCTTGTAACCCACTATTTAAACGCTGGCAACAAGCCGGGCGTCAAACTGACGCTCTTGTTTGGCAGCGCACTAAACTGGCATTAAGCAATAATAACAGCCTGCTCGCCCGCTA
>JAZFYA010000446.1:0-4575 GCA_036443315.1 Pseudomonadales bacterium | reverse complement strand
TTAGGTGTTATAGGCCGCTCCTGCACATCCATGCGCCTGCGGCATTAGTGCATCCATGCACGTCACACCCCCTTTTTGCCCATGGCTGCGTTGTTTGAACTTGACAGTTTGAACTTGAAATATTGACCTATTTCTGCGTTCAAACGCCTTGCCATGAACAACTTGCCATTAATAAATAAGGGACGCACTCTAAAACCTAAATTTCAATCGCTTTGGGTATAGAGAGGCGATCTTGTAACGACCTCATGTGAACTGAGTAATGTCGTCGCGTGTATCTTAAGCATGCCTGGCACAGTGATGAAAGAACAGTTCAAAAAAATGGCTTTACTGAAACAGTAAAAATCGTTTAAAAATTCACTCGAGCCCTATCTTCAGGAGGGCATAATTTATCGGTACCTCCTGTTAGACTGAATTGGCTTCAGTGAAGTTTTTCGATTGTTCGACTTAACTTGCTATTGACGGCTAAGTCTCGTACTTTGCAGCATGGCATTATACTTCACGACCATGAGAGACAAATAGTGTTTATTTATATGGCCAGCATACCGTTTCTTGGAATAGGGTTTATGGGAGGAAAATTAACCGTTATTTTAGTATCTTTAACGTTAAGTGCAGGATTATATTCGCTGCACTCTTACGGAGAAAGAAAAATGGAGCCCTCAGTGGAAGACTCGCAACTCTCAACGATACTATTTTCAGAACCTTCAGCAGTACTCGATAAGCTTAGGAAGATAATGAAAGACAAAACCTCGAGTTATGAGGTGCGAACTGAGCATATTAATAAGGATGGTTCGCCCAAGTACATTAATCGTCTAATTCGCGAAGATTCTCCGTATTTACTGCAACATGCGCACAATCCCGTCAATTGGTACGCCTGGGGCGATGAAGCTTTCGCAGCCGCAAAAAAATCCAACAAACCAGTATTTTTATCGATTGGTTATTCGACTTGCCACTGGTGTCATGTGATGGAAGGGGAAAGTTTTGACAATGAAGAAGTGGCAGAAATACTTAATCGCCATTTTATCAGTATCAAAGTCGATCGAGAGCAACGTCCTGATTTAGATGAAATCTATATGACGGCTGTGCAGATTTTTATTGGTCATGGCGGCTGGCCAATGTCGAGCTTTCTAACCCCCGATGGAAAACCATTTTTTGGCGGAACCTACTACCCACAACAACAATTTAAGCTTTTATTGACTCGGGTTAATCAAGCCTGGACTGGGCAAGAAGAGAAATTACGGCAGGATGCCGACAAAGTCGCGCAGCAAGTTAGTGATTATATGTCCAGTTCTTTGCAAGCGGCAAGCTTAGAAAACGCCTTAATCTCCTATTGGACACGACAAATCCTCTCACGTTATGACCACCTTAATGGTGGCTTCACTGCAGCGCCTAAATTCCCCAATGAGACTGACTTGCTACTGTTATTGGATCAACTAAAACGTAGTAAAGCTAAAGATTCAAGTCTGCAAAAAGCTATTACTCATACTCTTAATCGCATGGCACAAGGCGGCATTTACGACCAAGTTGCAGGAGGATTTCATCGCTATTCAACGGACAAGGAATGGTTGGTCCCGCATTTTGAAAAAATGCTTTATAACCAAGCGTTGCTTGGGCGCGTGTATGCGGAATCCTATTTTTTAACCGGCAACCTATTTCATCGACAAATAGCCATAGAAACGTTTGATTATGTGCTTCGTGACATGACTGCAGCATCGGGTGGTTTTTACTCAGCGACCGATGCAGATAGCGAAGACGAAGAAGGTAAATTCTTTGTTTGGGATAAAGCGCAATTACAAAGCCTTCTCAGTAAAGAAGATTATCTCTTTGTGGAATCGCTGTACGATATCAGTGAGGCAGGAAACTTTGAGGAGAGAAATCTGCTATACCTGCCGGAGATACCAAAAGCTTATTGGGCTGCAGATGCAAAACAATGGTTAGCACGCTTACAAAAGATAAAAGCCGCGCTCTATCGAGAAAGGGAAAAACGCATTCACCCCTTAAGAGACGAAAAAATCATTACCGCCTGGAATGGCATGATGATTACCGGTTTAGTCAAAGGAGCTGACGTACTCGGCAATGATCGCTATCTTAATGCCGCCAAAAAATCCGCTGAATATCTTTGGGAAAAACATTTTGACAAATCAGGCCGCCTATCACGGATAAGCTTGAACGGAACAGTATCGATTCAAGGCACACAGGAAGATTATGCCTATTTTTCTGAAGGTTTATTGGCTATCTATCACAATACCAATGATGCAATGTGGTTAGATCGGGCACAACGTGTGATGGATGAGATGGTCCTGCGCTTTATGGACAAAGAAACGGGTGGATTCTATTTGAGTGCGAAACAAACTAATGGACCACTAATTTCAAATATCAAAAGTACACGAGATGGCGCAACTCCCTCGGGTAATTCTGTGGCCTTAGCCGCACTAGTGAGCATGGTAGGTCAAACCGAAAACCTGGAAAACCAAAAAGTTCTAAACAAAACCCTGGCGTTTTTTTCAGGGGCGTTAAAACAACAAGGGGGATCCCATAGCTATGCTTTACGGGCTTTGTCGGATTCTCTGAATGGTGAAATCGATTCGAAGATAAGTTTGGCGGCAGGTCACGTTCACGCTTCAATAGAGTGGACTGACAACCAACACCAAGTTTTCGAAGTCAGTTTATCGATAGCGCCAGGCTGGCATATCAATGCCAATCACATTACGCAGAAAAACCTGATTGCAACGAGCATTAACTTGCCTACTAGTAATCAACATCCCCAACCCCATTTAACATTGCAATACCCGGCAGCAAAATCTCAAGCCTTATCCTTCCAGAGCGATCCGCTGCACCTGTTTAATGGCTCCGTTGTGGTGCAGGGGGCAATTTCTGGTACAACTAAACAACCGGTGACAGTAGTATTAGAACTTCAGGCCTGTGATGATCAACACTGTTTGCCTCCAGAAAAGCGTAAGCTTATTTTATCGTTTGTTAATGAGTAACCCAGGTTATCTATAACCAGCAAACAGCAAGTGTAGCATCAGCATGGACGACTTTCGGGATCGCTTTTGGGGCTCTGCGGCGTTAATGTCGCTAGCGTATAATGCGTTTGGCTATTATCCTAGACTCCTCAGTAGGATAATACAGCATAGGTAATAACGGAGGGCAAGGGCAATGGTTGATTTACATCGAGACACAATTCCAGAGGAAAAGTACGGTCCATTTGACGCGGGCTGGGATGCCAGACTAGAGGATAAACGCATGAGCGTAAATCCATGGGCTATTAATAACTGGAAGCACTATGACTGGGATAAAGGCTGGGTAGAGGCAGACGAAACCGATAAAGATATACCGACGGATAATCAGTCCCACTGAACAGCAAAAAATTTAGCTGAGACGCACTTCCTGCCCAGATCAAGCAGGAGCACGGGCTTATCTTGCAATCTGCGTAAACCCGCAGTAGAGCCGCATCTTGGTGTTGAGGCTATAGAAAACCCCCTGTTGAAATGGATCAAGGCGAAAACCGGAAAAATATTGCTGTTTAGTTATTCTATTAGATAGTAATTTAATTAGCTCATTAATAGACAGATTGAAATTTACTTTCAAACATATTTTGGGGTTTTTGATTTGCCATAGATTTTATAAATTCGGACAAAGAATTTTTGGAAAGAGGTTTTTATACAACGTCGTTGCTTAGGTAAGACTAGGAAGAGAAATACTTTCGCTACCGACTCCTCGAATGTTTCGATATTGCTTGACTACGGAGTCAACAATGTTTTCATTCTTGGTAGTGGTATCGACCATTAATAAAAACTTTCCTTCATGTATAGCATCATGAAAGGGGCTTAAATGGTGATTTTCATTCTTTAAGCCATATAACCCTCCGGCTAAAGCACCTATGATTAACGTAATAACAATCACCACGCCAAATAGATTAAGGCTAAAGGGTTGAAAAAACGTTTGTGCTAATAACAACGTGACAAATAGCCCGATGCCAATACAAAGGCCACTTAAAGCACCAAATATGCCATCTTCGACAATTTCATGGGCTTGAAAAATATTGGGAGGTTCTAGATGGTGGGCTTTAAGGGCTGAGCAATCGCTACCGGCAACATGCAGCTGAAAAAGCCCGGTTCCTGATTGCTCTAACTGATGGTAAGCACGATCAGTGCTTTCAATATCATCGCTAAGGTAATAAAAACGTTTCATCGATCAGGCCCCTTCTGACTTCTACTACTTGAATAAATCGTGAACCTGTAATTAACAATAGTGGCGTGGCTAAATCAATGCCAATAACGAATTCATCTAATAACAGATTGGAAATAACCTAAAGGATTTAGCGATGTGTATTGCAATAACCGGAAAAGATCGAAACTCCAAACGTAGCTCTACCCTGAAAGAAAGTAGATTTTTTTATAAAGAGGGGTTGACTAAATAGTTAATGTATAAAAAGAATTAAACTAGAGTTTAGAGTTTCAGCGGGAAAGTTATAATAAAAATTCAGTGTGAGCACTCCGGGCCTGCACGACAATTGACACGGTGGCCCGTCGCAAGCTGGTTTGTCATTGCGGCTGGTGCGGCACAAGCGGCGCT
>JAZFYA010000445.1:0-2924 GCA_036443315.1 Pseudomonadales bacterium | reverse complement strand
CGCTGTTAACGGCTTGTGTCCGTAGTATCCCGCCGCCACCCTCGGTAGTCTAACCCCTCACTCGGTTGGAACCCCACGCCCTGGTGAGGGTAGTGACTACCGAGGGTGGGCTTTGCATTGCGAATAGCGGGTTCAAAGCTCCTCAGTTATAGCCTTAAGTCAGTACCATTCAACTAAGACCCGTTGTGATTTTGACAGTTTTTTGCCCCTGCAAAACCTGCATTTCCACCTTCCATAGTGGTCAAGGCTTTGCTGCACCTAGGCCAACGAAAACCCATAGAGGTGAAGCTGCGAATACCGTGAATATCTGGAAATGACTTGAAGCTGCTCATAGAGGCACCCTTTAAAAAACACGCTAAAAAAACAACGCCGCAGCACTTCCAGAAATCGTCATTACAAATAAAAACCATTTCAATGTTGAGGGCCTGGCGGTGATGGCAAATTTTACCGCGATCTGGGCGCCAGTCATCGTACCACAGGCCAATAACAATCCCGGCAACCACAACACCTGATCACGAGCAATAAATATTATCAAGGCTATTGAGGTAAATGCCAACGTACAGACTACTTTTAATGCGTTAGTACGCACTAAATCATAACGCAGTGTTCCTGCAAGAGCGGTTATTAAAATAAAGCCGACACCCGCTTGAACAAACCCACCATAGAAGCCAGCCACCCCCAACCACCACCAGGCTGACGGGTGCTCTCGCATACGTAAAGGTACCGTCCCCGCCGGTGGCGAAATAATATCAGGCTTAACCAGCATAATCATTGTCATGGCCACCATCGCACCCAACAATAACGGCTTTAATAAATCAGACGGCGCATAGGACGCAGCAATAGCGCCCAACAGTCCACCCACAAGGGTGGGCAATATAACCGCGCCAATATCTTCTACCGGCAATTTATTGTGCTTACTAAAACCTCGGGTCGCAACAAGAGTTTGCAAGACCACCCCAACCCGATTAGTGGCATTGGCTATTTCAGCAGGCATACCCATAACCATCAGCGCAGGCAACGTCAGGTTTGACCCGCCTCCAGCCAGCGTATTAATCACCCCAGCAACCAAACCGGTAATAATCAATAGCAGTGCATACTCAATAGTTATATCCATTTAATAGCCTAACTATATAGCCTAACTACAGGGTCATGGAATCAATAGGGCGACTAGTCAAAACCATCCACATTCTTTTTCTTAACACTCGACATAAGACGCGTTAGTACAATATTTTTTCGACTTGCCAGCACTTTTTTATCGATAGTCAAACTCATGGACTTTGTGGTCCACCAATGGGGAGAGCCATCGGCACGCACAACAATTGTCGTTTCTTCACCTAGCTTAATCGTCGCCGTAGCCAATTCAACACTAAGCACCGGATACTCGCGACCGTCAGTATCTTTAACCGAGAAATCGCTACTATCGACCGTCAAAACCACAGAATCAGCAACCTCACTTTCAGCCATTATTCTGGGATCGATGGCACGATGATTGATTACACTGAGGTGAAAAACTGACTGGGTTTTCTTTCGGGAATTTTTATGCGCTGCTGATTTTTTGCCACGGTAACTTTCGATAACAAGATCGTTCAATACCACCTCAAGTAATTGCTTATCGACATACCGCTGATCGGCAATAACGTTTCGACCAAAAGTATTTTTTCCCGTGTTCTTTTCGCCTGTACTCTTTTCTCCAACATAAGTCCAACTGCCATCTTGCTTTAAACGCACTCTTTTGCCGTCACCGGTAATCGCAAAACGGTCGGTATGGGTATAACGCCACGTACCATCATCATTCAACAGCACCTGGCGACCATCATCACCAATAGACTCCTGTGCAGCGAACAAAGAACTGGAAAAAGAAAAAACTAACAAAAAGAAGACATCGTGTCTCATCGACAACCTCGCATATATTGGGTGGCTCTTGATCTACTCAACAGATAAAAGATGGATCACAGATGCCTGCATTTGAATGCCGGCTATATTAAAGGCAGGACTTTAAGAATGTCCCCTCTACACTTTCCCGTCTATACTTTGGGGTGCAGGCTGAGAGTCCTAACGCATACTAGTCATAACGGCTCCCATCTGTAACACTATGCCTTAGGTAAGGTAACGCCGGTTTGGCCCTGGTATTTGCCACCGCGATCCTTATAACTCACATCGCAGGCTTCATCAGATTCAAAAAACAGCATCTGTGCCACACCTTCACCGGCATAAATTTTCGCTGGCAAATTAGTCGTATTGGAAAACTCCAGCGTCACATGGCCCTCCCACTCTGGCTCCAGGGGCGTGACGTTGACAATAATGCCACAGCGCGCGTAAGTGGATTTGCCAAGGCAGATAGTTAACACACTGCGCGGAATACGAAAGTACTCAACGGTACTAGCTAAAACAAAGGAGTTTGGCGGGATAATACACTCATCACCAACAATATCGACAAAACTGGACTCATCAAAATTCTTCGGATCAACAGTCGCCGAGTGCACATTGGTAAAAATTTTAAACTCTCTAGAGCAGCGCACATCGTAACCATAACTGGAGGTACCATAGGAAATCAGCCGCTCACCGTTTTCTCCATAGCGAACCTGACCCGATTCAAAAGGCTCAATCATGCCTTCATTCTCCGCCATACGGCGAATCCAGTGGTCTGACTTAATACTCATAATGATTTCCGTTATTACTGCTGTTGTTGGCCCGAATTAGTTAGTTCGATTTAATTGGGCGCAATAATAGCGGCTTAGGGAGCTTGGCGCTAGGGCTGGGAGGAACGTAGGGGGATTTTGAGCCACCCATTTATTGTTAAGAAATGTTGTTTCCTACTGGGACATAAACGCAGCCATGGGCAAAAAGGGGGTGTGACGTGCATGGATGCACTAATGCCGCAGGCGCATGGATGCGCAGGAGCGGCCTATAACACCTAAATTTCA
>JAZFYA010000444.1:0-2222 GCA_036443315.1 Pseudomonadales bacterium | reverse complement strand
GGATAGCTATAAGTAAAGATGTTTTTGTGTCTGGTATGCAGTCAACAGTTTCTACTCGCTTGATCGTTGACACGCTAACACCAGAGGCGTCAGACAGTTGTTGGACAGAAAATCCAAGAATACCTCTAGCACCTCGAATTTGAGCGCCACTTAATATTTGAGTCATATTAGTTCACAAAATAGTTAATATTGACCTATTTTAGGCCATTATATCGATAAATAGAAACAAAATAGTTGACCAATAGATTAAAAGAGCTATAATATATCTAAATAGAGACAAAATAGTTCTTTAGGAGATATTGAAAATGCCTACCAACAACTATACAACACTACTAACAAATCTTGAAAACCTAAACACCCGTGGTACATCAGAAGGCGATAGCTTCAGCGTTTGCACCCAGGCTATAGAGGTAGCAGCATGAACACCACACAATTCACCCAGCCCAACCTACAGCGCTTAGTCTCTGATGGTAAAGTCTTTAGCATTCATTTTATCAAGCGCTCCACTAGTGAACTGAGAAAGATGCGCTGTAGAACTGGCGTTAAGAAACATTTAAAAGGAGGCGGCAAAGCCTACTCAGCTAAGGTGCATGACCTCTTAACCGTGTTCGATATGGACAAGCTAGGTTATCGATCAATCCCTGTAGACGCTATTCAAAGGCTCTGTGTTGGTGGTCAGTCTTTTAGTTTAGGCGGTGTGTAATGGTCAAGCAAAAGCTTAATTACTCACCTAGTATTATGCCACTGTACTTGTCATCCGTACCCCTTCTCTTTGGCACAGGCGAGTACTTGCCCTCTAATATAACCAGTGTAAGGGCAGGGCTTATAGGACAGAAAACATAGACCCAGTGCAGAGAGGCCTGTCATGTGTCCGAGGTTTTGCTTGTTGCCATCTTTCTTTAGATAATACATTTGAACTTTATAGGTAGCATCGGGATTATTAGTGCCAACACAAACCCAATCTTGATAAAATTTTTGAGCTTTCTTCATTTTATTTTCCTTAAATTTAGTGATTGAAGATTGTCATTTTGAGTGGCAACGGTCATTGTTATTTTGATTTTCTGATTTGATTTAAAACTTTTCCTCAAATTAAGGAAAACACATTAATAATGTGCTTATGTATACCTTTCCCAGTACCCCCTTTTTGAAGTGAAACAATGAAACATTTTAGCTTGAGCCTTGTGGTTACTGGGCTGTAGCGTTTCACTTCCACTTTTTTAAAGTGCAACGTTGCACTTTGAAAAAATCTCTACAGCCCGCGTAGTTAATAGGTTGCAGCCAAAATGTTGCAATACCAGGCGTTACCGAAGGCGGAACGTCTTGCTATTTTAGTCTCCCTGATGGAAGTCGATGCCTTGGATATCCGCCAATAGCCCCCCACCTGGCGGATAAGAAAGGAGATCTTAAACGAGACGGAGTCGCACTGGCAAAGCTGTCGAAGGCTGAGCTAATTCAGCTTGTTGTTGAGAAAGAGACTAAAATAGTCGAATGAACACAACAGCTTGATAAGCTAAATCAGGCCAGGGCTGAAGAAAAAAATAAAGCGATCAATAAAACAGTTAATGAACCTAGCTCAAAGAAGCCGGCATGGGATAAAGACGGTAATCCGATGTCTGCAGCAGGTATGTCCAAAATAATGATTCGATTGAGTAATATACTTCAACCCGTTTATGAAGAGATACTGAGCAACGTCAAACAAGGCGCTGAAATTTGGGCCGATGAAACGGGCTGGCGAGTCAATGGCAAATTGTGGTGGTTATGGATCTTCGCCAATAAACGAAGTGCCTACTACTGGCCGGATGGATCCCGGGGCGGCCAAGTCGTTGAAAGGATACTGGGTCCAATATTATTTTGGCGGATGCGATTAAAAAGGTTCGTCGACAAGAAGATTATATATTAACTTTTGTTGAGCATAAGGGGGGCGAGCATCACAACAACTATGGTGAATACATTATTAAAAAAGGGGTACTTAAACGTAAAATCTCAGGCGGTAGTAAGTCAGCGGATGGGGCACGGGCTTATGCAGTTCTTCAATTGTTAACATCCAATCCATCGCGATGACCTGCCAGTTACGGCAACTCTCTTTTTGCCATTTCGTAAAAGAAAGTTTGGTGCAGTATATCCGCACGGGCTTACCCATGTTGCTTGCAGAATATGAAGCGCGTTTCTGTACAGCATCCAAGGCAGCTTAATAATATCACCGCTAATTTATTGCGTTAAAC
>JAZFYA010000443.1:0-16813 GCA_036443315.1 Pseudomonadales bacterium | reverse complement strand
GGAAAGCGCTCTTAAAGTGACAGCCCAGCACGATGACAATATCAATCTGGAAGTGACCAATCAGGATTCCGTGTATGGTGAGACGATTAATCCATCCGCCAAGCTGCAAATGAAAACAGAAACTTGGGTTACATCAATCGACACAGACTTGCGGTTTACAGACTTTAATCGTCGCGGTTATGACAGTGATGATCAGTATGTAGACCTGCTTACACGTTGGAGCGGAGAAAAGTCCTCATTTAGCCTCAGTGGAAACGCGACCCACGACACAACCCGAACCAGTGAAGCAGAGGACTCCGGCCGGTTTTCCAACGAGCGCCGCAAATTTTATTCGCTGGCGTCATCGTGGTCATACGCTATAACGGATAGAAATACACTGGCGATAAGCGCAAACTTGTCGATGGCCGATTACCGCGATGAGCGCTATACCGGTTATGACAATGCGCAGATTTATACCGAGTGGACCCATATTTATACCGAAAATGTGAATTTTTTTCTCCGGGCTAATGTCTCAGAATATGAGTCCGATGGTAGGACTCAGAATTTTACTTTTGTAAATCTGTCCCTTCTCAATCCACCCGCGCAGCAGTTTGAGCAAACTTATATTACCAAGACAGCAGGGTCAGGATTTCAGTTAGGCGCCAATTACCTGCTTACCGAACAGCTGACCTTGTTTGGCTTGTTCGGATCGTCTGAGAATGATAGCAAGTATGAGGTGTCTGATGAGTTTGATCTCTGTAACCTGACTGCTACAGAGTCTGGTTGGATTGCCCGGGGTGCTTGTACACTTGAGGATCAAAGCGCCAAAACCAAAACGATAGAGACTAATGTTAGCTGGAAACAAGAAAGGCAAACATTGACAGCAGGCTATACCGTGCAAACGCAACCAAGCTCTAATGGTTATGTGACGGAGGCTGAGGCAGTGACCCTGAACTGGCACTATCAGCTCAGTGAAAAAAATAGCCTAAATACAACAGCTAGGTGGGGTGAAAATAAAGCTTTGGAAGTGCCGGACGAGCAGCTGCAGACAAATCGTAGCAATCGTGAATACAATACTGCCACTGTTGCCTACAGTCATCAGCTTACAGAAAATTGGTCGGTTAGTGCCAGTTTTCATTACCGATACCAAGATAGAGGTAGTGATGATAGTGCTGCGGAAGCTACCGGTGGCCGAATAGCAATAACGTATCGCCCACAAACCAAACAGTGGTCTAAATAACACAGTAATTACCCAGTGGTAAAATAGACAAATAGACAAAGAGCTTAACTATGAACATGGCCGTAGAGTTTGAAGAAGACAGTAAATCGCTAAAGGACTATATCGCAATCGTACGTCGGCGCAAAAAGCAATTGTTTGTACCGGCTGCCATCACGTTTGTGATCATGCTGCTGCTGGCTTTTCTCTGGCCGCCGACCTATCAATCCATCGCAACCATTTTGATTGAGGAGCAAGAAATCCCCAAAGATCTGGTGCGCTCCACAATCACCAGTTTTGCCAATCAGCAAATTCAGATCATTACCCAGCGAACCATGACCTTGAAAAATATTATGGAGCTGGTAGAAAAATATGAACTCTATGATGAGGCTGAATTAAAGCGACTGACAAAAACAGAAATTGCGACGGAGTTTCGCGACGAGGATGTGACATTAGATATTGTGAGTGCTGAGGTCATTGATCCGCGTAGTGGAAGGCCGACGGAAGCGACCATCGCCTTCACCCTGGGTTATCGTCATAACAATCCTGCAAAAGCACAAAAGGTGGCCAATGAGCTAGTCACCCTCTATCTGAATGAAAATTTGCGGTCCAGAACGGAAAAAACGGCCAGTACATCCGAATTTTTAAAGTCAGAATCCCTCAATCTTGCATCGCAGTTAGAGGCGCTGGAAACTAACTTGGCAATTTTTAAAGCTGAAAACGAAGGTAGCCTACCTGAGCTGTACCAGTACAATGTGACGATTATCGAGCGTACCGAGCGTGAGCTGTTGGATAGTCGTTCACGCATTAACGAGTTGGAAAAGAGAAAAATCCAACTGGAAGGTGAGTTAATCCAGCTTAGCCCCTATGCGCCCATCGTTTTACCCACTGGGGAGCGGGTATTGAGTGACTATGATCGTTTAAAATCATTGCAGTCTGAGTACCGTAGAAAGTCAGCCGTATACAATACGGATCATCCCGACGTGGTTCGCCTAGTTCGAGAAATTGATGTGTTAAAAGCATCCTTGGGCGGCGATATTAATCTGCAGGATCAGGCAGAGTTGCTCAGAGCTGAGCAGGATACATTATCAGTATTATCCGCACAGTACACGGCCGATCATCCCAAAGTCATTGCTCAAAAAAGAGTGGTTGAACAACTATCGGGTTTCGCTTCGGGGGGTGTAGACAATACAACGGCAGATGTTGTCGCCGATAATCCCGCGTATATTTTCCAGAACGCACAGCTAGAATCTACCAAAATTGAAATGAAGGTGTTGACAGAAAAAATTGCCGAGCTGGAGAAAAAAATCCGTCACTATGAGGGGTTGATTCTAAAAGGCCCGCAGGTAGAGAAACTATATTTAAGTCTGCAGCGAGATTACGCTAACGCTCAAGCCAAATACCAGGAAATAAAAGCCAAGCTAATGGACGCTGAACTGGGCCAAACGCTTGAGCAGGGTAGAAAAGGTGAGCGCTTCACTTTAATACAAGCACCGATATTGCCGGAAAAGCCAGTGAGCCCAAACCGAGCAGCCATTGTTTTAGTGGGCTTGATTCTTTCCATTGGCGTAGGGCTGGGTGCAGTGATGATTGTCGAAGCGATAGACCAGGGAATTCGGGGAGAAAAACAATTGGCCGATGTGCTTGGCACTACACCGATGATCAGTGTGCCCTATATTTATTTAGAAGAAGAGCTAAGCCAGCAGAACAAAACCATTTATTACATGATAGGCGCAGCATTTACAGCGGGTTGTTTGGGACTATTGTTAATACACGTCTTCTTCAAGCCACTGGATGTTATCTGGTTTATTTTATTAAGAAAGTTTGGTCTTAGCTGATACTAAGTGCTGATGAATTAAGGTTATTGAGATGGACTATATACAACAAGCAATTGATAAAGCCCGAGACGAACGTCAAGGCAAAATCGGCCAGGAGCGTGAAGAGCGTGCAGCAGATACTGCGCCTGTTGTCGCTAAAAATGGCGCTGTACAGAAAGGCGTGCTCAGTGACATCAATTATACCAAAACTCGTCAGGTCGAACTGAACGAAGCCGCCCTGCGGCAAAACCGCGTCATCGCCGGCTTTAACTTTGACAAGCGCGCAGAGCCTTATCGCCAGTTAAGAACACAAGTCTTACAAAAATTGCGCAGCAATAGCTGGAAGACCCTGGCCATTACTAGCCCTAATGAAAATGCCGGTAAAACCTTAACGGCCGTTAATTTGGCCATCAGTCTCTCCATGGAAGTTAACCAAACAGTGATGCTGGTCGATTTGGATTTGCGTAGCCCCAAGGTACTCAAAACCCTGGCCATTGATGTTGAGCAGGGTCTGGTGGATCATTTGAAAGGCGAAGTCTCTGTCGAGGATATTCTAGTTAACCCTGACTTTGAGAGGCTGGTAATCTTGCCGGGCAAAGCTGACCCTAATTACAGTTCAGAAATACTGTCCTCACCGGAAATGACAGCCTTACTTAACGATTTAACCCATCGCTATGAGTCGCGTATTATTATCTTTGACCTCCCCGCATTACTCAGCAACGATGATGCGTTAGTATTCACTCCTTTTGTCGATGCAGCCTTATTGGTCGTCGAAGACGGCATAACAACCCCCGACGAAGTAGAGCGCGCCCTACAGCTACTAGAAGGCACCCATTTATTAGGCACTATATTAAATAAGGCGGAGTCGTAGTGTGGATTATAAATCCACCAAAAAATTAACATGTATAAACAACATTTCGGCTTAAAAGACAAACCTTTCAATCTGACCCCCGATCCGGATTACCTCTACCTGTCTCAAAAACATAAAATAGGCTTAAGCTTACTCGAATACGGCTTAATGGAAACCGCTGCCGGACTAACCGTCATTACTGGTGAAGTGGGCGCTGGCAAAACTACCTTAATACGTAAATTAATGCGCCGTATTGATTACAGCGAACTGACAGTAGGTATTATCAACAACACCAGTACGATCCAGGAAGAGCTAATGAGCTGGGTTGCCTCCTGCTTTGACCTGGAGCATGAAGGTAAAAATAACGTTGCGCTGTTTAGAGACTTCCAGCAATTTTTAATCGCCGAATACGCAGCGGGTAAGCGCACGGTACTCATCGTTGACGAAGCCCAAAATCTGGGTGCAGGCGCGCTAGAAGACTTGCGTATGCTCACCAATATCAATGCCGACCGCGACCAATTGTTACAAATAGTGCTGGTCGGCCAGCCACAACTATTAGATTTATTAGCGAAACCAGAACTAGCACAAATAGCCCAACGAGTCTCCGTTGAATACCACCTCGAACCCTTAGACCTGGACGAATTAACGCTCTACATCCAGCACCGCCTGGAAATAGCCGGCGGAAACCCAGAAATTTTCGAAGAGGCGGCTATAAACGCTATCTATTATTTTACTGGCGGTGTTCCTCGTTTGGTTAACACCCTCTGTGATTATGCGCTGGTTCACGCCTATGCCTCGGATAAACAAACCGTAGATTTTGAAATAGCGCTAATCGTAAAAAGTGGTAGAAAAATTGGTGGTATCAATCGCTATGTTAAGGATATAGAGCAGGTTGAGCGGGTACGCCAGAGTCTGATAAAAACTCAGGGTGTAGATTTAGCAGAGGCCTAACGCCGCCAACACCACACCATTTAGGCCGTACCATGACAAAAAAAATCCTAACCGTATTGGGTACTCGCCCGGAAGCCATTAAAATGGCTCCAGTGGCATTAGGTATAGAAGCTTCTCCTAAGCTGCATGACGAGATATGTGTCACCGCACAGCATCGTGAAATGCTAGACCAAGTGATGAATATTTTCAGCCTTAAGGCCAATTATGATCTGGACCTAATGCGACCGGGACAAGATTTATATGACATCACCTCAAGGGTGCTGTTGGGCATGCGTGAAGTGTTACGCAAAGCCAAACCGGATGTGGTATTAGTACATGGTGACACCACCACTTGTTTTGCCGCGGGCTTGGCGGCATTTTATGAGGGCATTAAGCTTGGGCATGTAGAAGCAGGTCTGCGTACCGGTAACCTGAAGGCTCCTTTTCCAGAAGAGGCCAACCGTTCATTGGTCGGGCGACTGGTTAACTATCATTTCGCACCCACCGAGACGGCAAAAAATAACCTGCTGGCCGAAAATGTCGACCCTGCCAACATCTATATCACTGGCAATACCGTTATTGATGCCCTGTTAATGGTGCGCGATAAAGCCGAAGCAATGCCCGATAGCTATTGGCAGCAACAGTTTGGCCAGCAAAACTATGATCAAATCACGAATTCGGGCAAGAAGTTAATCTTGATAACCGGCCACCGCCGTGAAAACTTTGGTCAGGGTTTTGTCGACTTATGTAATGCCATCAAAGAGCTAGCAGAAAAACATCCTGACTGGGTATTAATTTATCCCGTTCACCTGAATCCTAATGTGCAAAAACCTGTCAACGAGATTCTTGCAGGTTTGATAAATGTACACTTGATAGAGCCGCAAGAATACCTACCTTTTGTCTGGCTTATGAACCAATCCGACCTGATACTCACTGACTCGGGTGGCATCCAGGAAGAAGGGCCTTCACTGGGCAAGCCGGTCTTAGTCATGCGCGATGTCACCGAACGCCCGGAGGCAGTGGACGCGGGCACCGTTAAATTGGTAGGAACCGATACCCGAAAAATTGTAGAGGGCGTGGAAAAAATCCTTTTAGACGAAAGCGTCTACAAAACCATGGCCACTGCCATAAACCCCTACGGGGATGGTAAAGCCACCCAGAGGATTGTCGAAGTACTGTCGTAAAAAATTGATTGTCATCCCCGTGAAAACGGGGATCTAAAAGCGTAGGGTGGAATGTATTCCACCCAATACAATACCGTCAGTCCCGCGTAGAAGGGAGCCGAGGAATATAACAATGAGCGATAAATTTAAAAAAATCTGCGTAATGGGCTTGGGTTACATTGGCCTGCCAACCGCCTCATTACTCGGCACCAAAGGCTACAACGTCCAGGGGGTAGACATCTCCCAAAACGTAGTTGATACGATCAACGATGGCCGTATCCATATCGTCGAACCCGATCTGGATATCATGGTAAAATCTGCCGTACAAGGCGGAAAACTCAAGGCCAGCCTGGAACCCTGCGAAGCCGATATTTTCATTATTGCTGTCCCCACCCCGTTTAAAGAGGACAGCCTTGAGCCTAATAGAAAGCAGCCCGATCTTAGCTATGTAGCCGAAGCGACTAAAAAAATCTCCCCCTACGTCAAGCCCGGCAACCTGGTTATCTTAGAGTCGACCAGCCCGGTAGGCACCACCGACGAAGTGGTGACCAAGATTTTAAAAGAGGAAGGCCACAACGTCGGTGACGAAGTCTTTGTCGCCCACTGCCCCGAGCGCGTACTGCCCGGCCGCATTCTCATTGAGCTGGTAGAAAACGACCGGGTAGTCGGCGGAGTTAACGAGGCCTCTACCCAGGCTGCGGTCGACTTTTACGAAGAGTTCGTTCGCGGCGAAGTGCTGGCCACCACCGCCAAAACCGCTGAAATGGTCAAGCTCACCGAAAACTCCTCTCGCGATGTACAAATCGCTTTTGCCAATGAGTTATCGATGATTTGTGGCTCGGAGGGGATCAATACTTGGGAGGTGATCGAACTGGCTAACCGCCACCCACGGGTAAATATTCTCAAACCCGGCCCCGGCGTAGGCGGTCACTGTATAGCCGTTGACCCCTGGTTTATTGTCGATCGCACCCCCGAGTACTCCAACCTGATCCGCACCGCCCGTGAGGTTAACGACTCAAAGCCAGATTGGGTAATTGAGCGCGTTAAAAAATGTGCCGATAAATTCAAAAGTCCAGTCATCGCTTGTTTAGGCTTGGCTTTTAAAGCGGATGTAGATGACCTGCGTGAATCACCGGCCTCGGATATTGTTAAAAAACTACAAGAAGAAAAAGTTGGAAATCTTTTGGTCTGTGAACCAAACCTGAATTCCCATAAAGACTTCGACTTAGTTTCGGTTGAAGAGGCGGTTAGCCAAGCCGATATTTTATTGTTGTTGGTTGATCATAAAAAGTTTAAGGGGCTTAAAGCGGCTGAACTTGGTGAAAAGGTTGTGATTGATACTAGAGGGATTATCAAATAAATAGACAGGTAACCACCACCATGTTAACCCGCAAAGCAATTTTAAACTTCCTGGCAGCTGTTGTTGATCAAGTTGCCAGGGTCGGTGTGCAGCTAGTTGTTATCCCCATCCTTTTGTTGGGCCTTGGCGAAGCCATGTTTGGATATTGGCAAATTCTTGCTAGAAGCATTCAACAATTATTGCCGGTCGATGGGCGCTCTCCCGAAGCTCTGAAATGGAAAATTTCTAATTTGCAGCTTGATGACGCGGTTGAAGAGCGACAGTTTCAAGTGGCCTGCGCATTCATTATTTGGTTGTTGCATTTGCCGCTTTTAGTATTGATCTGTTGGTTGTTCTTTAGCTATATGCCAAGCCTGAGCAATGTTAATGCGCAAGATTTAGAAGTGGCAAAGTTCGCTGGTTGGATCTTAATTTTTAATATTGTTATCCTGGGTCTTACGTCTTTACTGGAAGCCGTTTTCAGAGGGATGAATATCGGCTACAAAAGAGTAGGGCTATTAGCCTTTACCATTGTGCTTGGCGGCGTGTTAACGGTTTATGCAGTAAAGACGGGCGGCGATATTCGAGCCGTTGCTATGGCTCAAGTCTGTGCCTCTTTTATCTATCTGGTGATTTTTTTTGCTGTCGTCAAAAAACATTTACCTTGGTTGAAACTGCGGCGTCCAAGTAGCGAACAGGTTAAAGACTTTTATTCGACGAGTCTGTGGTTCATGCTCTGGGAGTTTTTTAGTAAAGGGGTATTTTTAGGTGAGATTATTATTCTAGGTTTGTTTGCTTCCAGCGATTTAGTGGCGACCTATACGATTTCAGCTTTTGCAGCCAGTACCGTTACCCTTGTCGTTGTAACAGCTGTAGCCGCTACCCTGCCAGGTTTTGGCAGTATTCTAGAAAAGAAAGAGTATGCCAAGGCGGCTAAATTACGCAATGAATCAACGGCCTATATCAGTTTGCTCATTTTTTCAATCGGCGGTTTAGTTTTATTGTTAAATGAATCCTTCGTTAATGCTTGGGCCGGCGGTAAGCTGTTTGCAGGCTCTGTCGAGAATATACTTATTGTCATCTGTGCCATGCAATTGGTCTTTATTCGAAAAGATGCCAGCTTCATTAACTTGGGGATTAATATTAAGCAGAAAGTAATACTGGGTTTGATATCGTTAATTATTTGCCTGGCTGTGGGTGGTATTTTGATACCTGAATATGGCATTGTGGGTTTGTGCATATCGATGCTGATAGGGCGCCTTCCCTTAAGTTATAGTTTTCCAATAATTTCGCAGCGACTCGTTCGAGCTAAAATCAACTTATTTGATATCGATTTTGTTAAGCTGAGTTTGAAAGTGCTTGTACTTATTCTTTGTTGGTACGTTGGCCAACAACTACTTTTCCTTTCATGGTTTGAACTTATTTTAAACAGCGCATTACTTAGTGTTGTTGTTTTCGGCATCTACCTGTTTTTGATGCCAGTGGGCAATAGACAAACTTTAGTTAAGCGGGGCAGCCATTTGATTTCCAAACGTATTGGGAGCCACTGACATGAAAAAGAAGGTCATCTATGTAGCAGGGCTCGTCAGAAGTGGCACGACTTTTTTAGAGCTCATGCTTTGCCAAAAATATCTGCTTGTGGGCTTGGGTGAGGTGGCCCAAACCATAGATGGTATTAAGGCAACCGCTGACGATTTAACGAAAAGGCCTTGGCTGGATATCTCAAAGAGGAAATGCTCTTGTGGGCAGAGCATTTCCGAGTGCGACTATTGGAGCGATGTCAATAACAAGCATTCAGCGTTGGACAAAAAAGGATTACATCAGTATTTGCTAGATCGATCTATTGAGCTCTATGGCAATAGGACAATTATTGATTCATCTAAAGATATCACCGCCATACGAGATTATTATGAAAATAATTCAGATGTTGATTTAAAAATTATTTATATTGTCAGGGATTTTAGGAGTTGGGTAGAGTCAATTCGAAAATATCTAAGGTTAAACAATATGCCCGACTATGGCGCGGTTTATCAAAGCTACCGCTGGATGAAGGCGAATAAGAACAACATTAATTATTTGTCTCGCTTTGGCGATAAGGTCTTACTGATTCAATATGAAAAATTAGTGTTTGACTCTGCTAATCAGTGGCGCCGAATGGAAGAGTTTATTGAAGAAGACGTCAATGTAAAAACTGAAGTCGTCCATGATGTCTATGGAAGTCGATTTAAAAACACGGATACGCCTTTGGAAACGGTTAAATACGATAGTAAATGGATGGTTAACAATAAATACTCTTTAATTTATCCATTTACCTTTCCGGTATTTGCTTTCAATGCTTCTTTATACAGTGATACTAAAAATGGATAAAGCCAATGATGATAGCGAGTAAGGCTGATGATTAAATCAATTTATCGAACTATTAGAGATTTGATTTGGGTTAAGCACAACCCGGTATCCTATGCGAGAAGTTTAGGCGTTACCGTAGGCGATGATGTCAGGCTTATCAGCATCAAACCTGGACCTGGCACTTTCTTTCGGATCAGAGCCCTATCTTATTACGATTGGCAGCCATGTGACGATCACCGGTGGCGTACAATTCATTACCCATGATGGCGGGGTTTGGGTGTTTAGACCTGAAGAGCCAGATATTGACGTGTTTGGCTCGATTGTTGTCGGTGACAATGTCTTTATAGGCTACGGCGCTATCCTTATGCCCGGTGTAAAGATAGGTTCGAACTCTGTTGTTGGTGCTGGTGCCATCGTGACTAGAGATGTGCTTGATAATGTCGTCGTAGTTGGTTGCCCGGCAAAAGTTATCATGAGTAAAGACGAGTACTATGAGTCGTTTAAAGATCGTAAAGAAAATATTCGCAGTTATAGTCCAGCGGATAAGCGGAAATATTTAGTTGAGAAGTATGGGGGGCGCCAGATAAGCGAACCAGTTAGAAAATAGCTGATCATTTTATATCTAACATTATGAGTTAAAGAGGTTGATGCAATTAATAAAGGTAGATAATCAATGAAGGTATTGCACTGCATCCATTCTTTAGAAGGCGGTGGCGCTGAGACCCAGGCAAAATTGTTGTGCAATGGTCTAAAAGCTCGAAATATTGAATCCCACTATGCCTGCGTCGATCCTATTAGAACTGAGCTAATAGATACGCCAATTAATGTTATTAAGCGCAGTTCTAAATATGATCGAAGAATTTTTAACGAATTATCTCGAATCGTAGATGAGGTTAAACCTGATGTTATTCATGCATGGCTGCCGGCTGCTATCACGATTCCAACAATGTTAATTGCTTGGCGGAAAAACATACCGGTTATTTTTTCTTATCGAAATAGAATGTTTTTCCAAAGGCGAATCAGTTATCCGGAGTACGTCGTTGCGCTGTTATGCGTGGATAAGATTGTTTCGAATAATCTTATAGAACAGTCAATAGTGCCTTTTAGATGGCTTTATAAGCTCAAGCAGGGTGAAACAATTTATAACGCTGTATTACAACTGGCAAGAACCAAGCCCTTAATTGAAGAGCCGAAGTCAAATTATCGATTGATATTTATCGGTCGATTAACGGCTCAAAAAAATGTTTTGTTTGTGATAAAAGCCTTTGTTGGCTTAAAGGATAGTGATAACTGGCATTTAGATATATTTGGCGAGGGCGAGTTGCGAGCTGAACTTGAACAATTGGTGCAAGCACTGGGCTTAGCAGATCGCATTACATTTAAAGGGTTTACATCAAATCCCAGTAAGGTGATGTTGAATGCGGACTTGTTGCTGTTTCCTTCGTTATATGAGGGTATGCCCAATGTATTAGTTGAGGCTTTCTCCGTCGGTGTTCCAGTAATCGCTTCGGATATTCCTGCCTCGCGGGATGTGGTGAAGGATACCGATTGTGTGGAATGGTTTTCTCCTGGTGATGAGTATGTGTTTCAAGAAAAAGTAAAAACTTTTTTAAGTGATCCTATGTTATTTAACAAAAAAGTGTCGAATGCTCTAGAACATAGTAAACAGTTTTCTATAGCAGCTATGGCTGATAAATACGATAAAGTCTATAGGTCGTTATTGTGAAAATAATGCTGAACTTTTTACCGCTTTCGACTGGAGGCGGCATGCAGGTTGCTCTGGATTTTTTGCAGCAGACAAAAAAACATGGTGGCGCCCATGAATGGTTATTAGTGGTTAGAGAAAACAGCCAGTTCACCAAAGTAGCGTTGGCAGATAATTGCAGTATTGTTCATCAAGTACCCGATAATTTAAAGGGTCGACTGTTATTTGAATACTCAGGATGTAAGGCGGTGATCAAGCAACATCAGCCTGATGTGATTTACACCCAGTTTGGTCCAATTTGGCCCGGAGCAGATGCGATTAATATTGCAGGCTGTGCCTATTCCAATTTGTTTTACCCCGAATTAGATTTTTGGGGCTCGCTACCATGGCACAAACGACTATTGAAGAAAATCATCGATTGGCAAAGGCTTAATCGATTGTTGAGGTCGGATGTTTGTATTTTCGAAACCGAAGATTTGGCCAAACGGGCAGCGAAACAATATAATCTTTCATCGGATCGCATTACCTTTGTTCGTGCTGCAGTGAGCTCATTTGTCACTAAAGAGTCGAGACACGAGGAGACTAGAAAACGCTGTGAAGATCTCCCAGAAGGAAAAAAAGTCTTATTGCTTTCAGGTTATCACCCCAATAAAAATATTGAGTTATTAGTAAAGGCGGCAGGTTTATTAAAGCAAAAAGGACGAACAGATATTAAGTTTGTTTTAACGCTGCCAAAAGAGAAGAAGGAAGTTCAAAACCTATTTCAGTATATTGCTGAAGAGGGTTTACAAAGTTGGATTTATAATTTTGGTCCGGTGCCCCAAGAGGGTTGCTGCGAATTATATCGCGCCTGTGACTATTCTATACTTCCCTCAACCTTGGAAAGCTTTAGCAATATGATTGCTGAGACTTGGGCGATGGAAAAGCCACTGCTAATTAGTGATTTGAGTTGGTGTCAATCATTGTGCGATGAAGGCGCCATCTATTTTGATTTCTTTAATCAAGTATCCATCGTGGAAAAAATAGAAGCTTTGGTTGATGGCAGTATTGATATTATGGCAATTGTTGCTGCGGGTACTCAGCAACTGGCGACCTATCCTAGCCCTGAAGAGCGTTTTAAGGGCTATTTATCTATCATTGAAAATCACGTTGACCGGGTAAAGCATGAAGTTCATTAAGCCAGTTCTAGTCGTTAGCTACGAGTTTATTCAGCAGCTATTATTTATGTTGCCTCGGTACCGGCTACTTAACTGGTTCAAGGCAAGATTCCTCATGTTGAATGGTGCGAAAATTGGCGCGAGAGCAACCTTTTATCCTGGGGTATGGATAGCGCCGGGTAGAAATCTTGTTGTTGGGGATGATGTTGATTTTGCTTTGGGTGTTTTGGTGACAACTTCAGGCGGAGTTAAAATCGGTGATAGAACTTTAATTGGTTATCGTGCACAAGTTATTTCAGCGAATCACCGTATCCCAGAAGGAGGCGGAAGAATATTTGGCTCTGGACATGATAAGGCTCAGGTGACCATCGGTGCTGATGCCTGGATTGGAGCCAATAGTATTGTATTACCAGGCGTAACTATTGGTGATGGCGTTATTGTCGCTGCCGGTAGTGTTGTAAGTAAAGATGTAGAGCCGTACACAATTGTAGGCGGTATCCCGGCTAAAACGATCAAGGTGATAACCTAGCATTTTGCTAGCTAGTTGGTGAAGCAATTTATGAAATCATGTGTTTTTTTAATTCTACTGTCTTGGCTTACACTAAGCAGCCCGGTTGTTTTGTCTGATTTGGCAATTGCTTCGTCAAAAGATGCCGAGCTAATGGCAGCGCTTAAAGAGGAAGTGTGGTTTGACACTGAGGTTGGCTATGATGATCTGGTCATCCCCGGTTTTTCTCCTTTAAGCGTTGAAGGTACAACTATTAAGCTAGGGGCCGGGCGTGAGTACCGTTGGGCAAATACGCTGTTTCCTTATGCCTTAACACATAAAGATAGAGAGGTTGCTGGCCCTTTAGCGCTGCGGTTGGTGATTGGCGGCAAGGTTATTAATCTTAAGGCTGAAACTGTTGTGATAAAAGAGTCGACGCCAACTAAGGTTGTTGTCGAGGCAAAGAGTCAATACCAGCAAGCGCTTGATCTTGTCGTAACCACCACCGTCGAGTATGACGGTGTGGCGATGGTTTCCATTGAGCTGACACCGAAAAAGGCTATTAGCATAGATAGCCTGAGTTTTGTCGCAACGATTAACCGTAATCCCTATACCAGCATCATGGGATTTAAAGCACGTACTGTTCGTGGTCGAGTTAAAGAGTTACTGTTCCCGTTTTCTTATCGCGGCGAATTTATTAATGCGATTGGCTTCCCTAATGGTGAGCATTCCTTTTGGTGGTTTGCAGATAACGCGAAGGGCTGGATTTGGAACAGTGATGCCGTCACTGAAATCAACTCAACAGATGACAAAGTTACCTTTAAGCAGAATTTGATTGGCTCTAACTATGTCGTCAATAAACCAATGAATTTCTCGTTTAACTATTTGTTAACGCCTGTTAGAGAGCTTGTCGATGAAAGGCGATCAAAACACCTCGCAAGAGTCGTTTCTAAAGAAGAGGCAAAATATTCGGATCGAAAAATTTGGTGGACTACGGCGTTTTCTCATCAAGATTTGCCCTATACCGATTATCCTCCCGGTACCAAAAGTAAATTACCGGCAAAGGATATTGAGCTTTACCCAGGACTTTTAGAGAATCGTCGGCTATTAGCAAAGTGGAGAAAAGTCGGGATTGAGCGTATTCCTTATTTTTCGGCCCATGTGTTATCCGGTATCGATCCGATGTTATTAAAATATCGATCTCTCTGGGAAGTGGAGCCGCCCTTTGTGATTCCACCGAAATCCGATAGGCCTTATACCGCAAAGATTGCGAAACCTTGGCTGTTACAATCCGCGCCTGGCTACACCGATTATCTTATTTACCACTTTGATCAGACGATCAAACAATTAGGCTATGAAGGCCTTTACTTTGACCAGGGTGGCGTCATTCAATCGGCGAATCCAAATCATGGTCTTTGGATTGATTCCAACGGCAATAAACAGCCCTCTATGGATATCATGGGTCTTAGAAATTTCTTTAAACGCCTGGCCACCATTTTTGAGGTTAATGATAAGAAAGGCTATATCTATGTGCATAACTCAATGGTGCCGGTGATACCCGCTTATACCTTTGCTACCCACCTTGTTCAGGGTGAAGAATATATTCGTTACTTAAAGAATTTAAATTACTCCACCTCCTCTAATATTGATGAGGTCAGATCAAAATTCTCACCCAATCAATATGGTATTGATAGTGTGTGGTTATCTGAGCTTTGGAATCATCGGGTTGAAGGGGGTAAGCCCCGTTCTCAGCCTATGCCCAGTTGGCAAGCTTCAGATCGTTATAAAGAGGGGTTAAGGGGCTTCTTTGGGCTTTCTTTAATACATGATGCCGAGGTGTGGGTAGTGACACCGTTGTCCTTAAGAAGGAATTTCTATAAACCTCTAGATTCATTTGGCCTAGGAGAGTCGATTTTTCATGGTTATTGGGATGAGAAAAGTCTAAAAATTAAAGACGGTTTTTATGTCAGTTTCTTCGAGCATAAGCGTGAGAAGAAGGTGTTGATTGTGTTTTTTAATAAGTCGGAAAAAGTTGTTGAGCTCAGTTCGGGAGATATCATTAAGCAATCTAAGATGATTAATGGCGCTGAAATATTATCGATGAATACTTTTTCTGACAATGGTGATCCGGTTGCTGTTAGTGCCGATATTGTGAATGTTAAGCCCAATAATTTTTATTTAGTTGAGACAATATTTAAGTAGTAGTATTTTAATAAGCGAACGTCCGTTATGAACAAAAGTAAGCAATTTTACATCATTAGTAGCTCGATACTTATTGCCTTGGTATCGGTTGTATTAATTATCACGGCAGGCCCAGGTAATGAAGATCTATGGGTTAAAGTCTATGTCTGTTTTGCATTATTTATTTTCTTTCATCAATGTTTTGTCACGTTAGCATTGAAAAAAGATAAAGGTTGGGTGCAAATCGATTTGTTTTTTCTGATCATGTTTTTCTTCGTGCTGTTCTGGATGTGGATGTCCGATATGATTGGCCTACAGCAAATAGGCCGTCTACCATCAACGATTGACCCTGTACGTATCAATTATTCCTTAGCATTGTCATTAATGGGCATGGCGGCTTTTGTGCTGGGCTTTAATCTGATTGCCAGTGGAGGGGGGCGACAGTTATTTATCGAGTTTGGTTTTAAAAAGAAGTGGCTAATGCTTGGCAATATTATTTTCTATACCGGCTGTATCTTTACGGTGGTGTATGCTTTAACCGTTGGAGCCTCTGCTTTTGAGGGTCATTATGAGGGGTCGGATGTTGGTAACCTAGCCGTGCGTACTATGTATATGTTGCAGGGCATTTTCCTAAAGGTTGGGATTGCAATGATAATACTGTGCAAATCCAAGCCAAATAAAATCATTCCAGATGGAAAACTGCCGATTGCCTTATATCTTGTCATCTTATTAATGTACTTGATTCTTGGGGATCGTTCAGAGTTTGTCTACGCTGGTGCGGTATTACTATTTGCTTATGTAGTGTCCTTCCGAAATATTTCCTTTGTCCCTCTTGTTGTTGCGGTCTTGTGTTTCTCCTTTATATCTAGTGCGGCCAGAATCGCCAGGTCGTTTGACGAGCGTTCCATTGAGTCTCTAGTGGAGGTGATTACGTCGGAGCATGAGGAGGTCTCGGTTGATGCGGGCCTAGCTAATATCTCCGCCAGTGGTTTGTTGACTTTGACGGCTGTGTCAGCAGTTCCCGCCAAGTTTGATTATTTTATGGGGGATCTCAAGAAACGAGAATTTCTGGGCATTATTCCCTTTGGACGGGCATTATTTCCGCAAAAAAGAAGTAATTTTGAAAAGCAATTTCACGGTACAAGCCAGTGGTTGACCTGGTATATACTAGGCCCCAACTCAAACTGGGGGGTCGGCTCCAATATAATCGCCGATCTGTATTTGGATTTTGGCTCGCCGGGCGTGTTTATAGGCATGTTGATATTGGGGTTAACGGCGGGATACTTTAAGAAAAAGGCAGTCACCAGTACTTCATTTATATTTATTGTTGTGTACTGCTACTATGCCGGCCTTCTCACTATCCTGCCGAGGTACGCCTTTTTGGCGATATTGCGTGGTATCTTGTGGCCGTTAGCTTTGCTGTGGTTGTTGAATAAAATATTTATCCCAAAAAGAAAGAAAATCGGGGTCAGATGAAAATTATGGTTCAGAAATTTTCATCTGACCCCCATTATTTTGTGAAAAAATAACCTGGACATATCTTTAGCCTCATCTATAATTTTTAAATGGATGAAGAAGCGAAGCATATTAGACTAAAACTTTCTAGTGTTCTACCGTTCATGAATGAGAAACAGCGTCGGATC
>JAZFYA010000442.1:0-6190 GCA_036443315.1 Pseudomonadales bacterium | reverse complement strand
GTGAGCAGTTTAAAGATGAGGTTGAGTTATTGCACGGCCGCCGGGTAACACCCAGGAAGGCGGGACGACCTAAAAAGAAGGGGTAGAATTGTTGATTAATGAAATGTTCATCTGACCCCAATTATTGCTTACCGAAAGCGGTGTTAAATGAAAAGGAAGTCGCGGCGGTGATGAACGCGGCAGATATTACCGACCCACTCGGTTTACGAGGTCGCGCCATTATGGAGGTGTTATATTCCACTGGGGTCAGGCGTATGGAGCTGGCGGGTTTAAAGCTCCATGACGTGGATATGGAACGCGGTGCCTTGATGGTACGGCAGGGCAAGGGCAAGAAAGACAGGGTAATCCCCATCGGCGACAGAGCCATTGCGTGGATCAATAAATACCTGCTGACCGTCCGCCCGGAGCTGGTGAGTGGGCTGGATGACGGCACTTTATTCCTTAGCCGCTTTGGTGACGCCTTTACGCCCAGCAGTTTAAGTGATTGTGTGCGTGTTTACGTGCAGAAAGCCGATATTGGAAAAACCGGAGCCTGCCACTTGTTCCGTCATGCGATGGCGACGCAGATGTTAGAGAATGGTGCGGACATCCGGTTTATCCAGGCGATGCTGGGCCACGCGGATATATCGACAACACAGATTTATACGCAGGTGAGTATCCGGCAATTAAAGGAAATCCATACCGCGACCCACCCGGCGAAACTGGAGAGGAAAACGCCACAGGAGGCGCTACCAGAGTCTGATAGCGGTGATTTATTACAGACCTTGGCCGCCGAGGCGGAAGAAGAGGGGGAATCCTGATATGCTGGCTCCATTGGATAAACCAGAGGTTGTGATTATGCAGACAGCACAGAATATCAGACAGGCGCTTCATCATCTGGCAGATGAATTACCGGACAATGCCACCTGGAAAGATGTCGCTTATGAGGCGTATGTCAGGCAGGAAATGGAAGCCGGATTAGCGGAAGCTCGCCGGGGCGAGTTTGCTGATGACGATGAAGTAAAAAACACCTTCGCCAAATGGGGTGTGCAGGTTGAGGATTAGATGGACACGGAAAGCACAGCGGCAACTGGATGATGCACTGGAATATATTACCGAAGAAAACCCCATTGCTGCCCGTCAGGTGGCAACACGTATTTATAAAGCCACCCGGCTGTTGAGAGAGAATCCCTTATTGGGTCGCCCCGGACGAGTGGCGGATACCCGCGAGTGGGTCGTTAAAGATACCTCCTTCCTGATAGGTTACATCGCAGAGAATAATGAACTCCAGGTACTGGCTTTATTGCACAGTAAACAGCACTGGCCGGACGAACTGTAGAGCTGAATAACTTATTGCCAGACACCTGATACTGTGCCGCCGGACACTTCGATAATAGGGCTTCTGCTGTCTACAACAAGGCTTGTCATCTGTCTTGCCAACAGCAAAGCGCAAGCCAGCTGCCAATCCTTATTGCAAACAGCAGGCAGCAGGCTGATTTACAAAGAAAACTGGGGTCAGTTGAAAATTACGGTGACCACGAAATCATGGGGTCAGACTAAACCTAAATTTCAATCGCTTTGGGTATAGTGCGATTCGGGCCAGGGTTTAGGTAAAGTCTTGGCACTCGTTTTGAAATAGAAGTGAATAGTTCATAGCTGATGGTGTCGGCATAGGTAGCTATGGTTTCGGCTTTGAGTCCTTCGCCCCATAGAATGACCTCATCGCTGATATTCACAGATTGACAGTCGGTAATATCGATGGTGATCAAGTCCATAGAAACCGTTCCCGCCAATGTGGCTCGCTGGCCATTGACCAATACCGGCGTGCCATTGCTTGCATGGCGAGGATAGCCATCACCGTAACCAATGCCGACAGTAGCGATTTTGCTCTCGCGATCTGCAATCCAGCAGCCGTTATAGCCAACACTGGCGCCTTTTTCGATAGTGCGAATAGCCATGACATGTGCACTTAGTGTCATCGCGGGAAGCAAGTCGACCGGAAATTGTGGCTGTGAATTAGCGCCAATAGGGTTTGCCCCAAATAACATAATTCCGGGTCGTACCCAATCAGCGTGAGTGTGCTGATGCTTGATAATAGCCGCGGAGTTGGCAAGGCTTAGAGGGGCTTCAAGACCTTCGGTTGCTTGTTGAAAAGCAGCTAGCTGTTGATCTGTACTCGTGCTATCGGTTTCATCTGAAGCGCTGAAATGGGTCATGAAAATCTTCTCAGCAACATTGGCACAGCTGCCGAGCAATGGGTCTGCCTGACGAAATTCCTCAATGCTTAGTCCCAATCGATGCATACCGCTATTGTGTTTTAACCAGACATTGACCGGTTTTTCCAGCGTTGCTGTTAATAGGGTTTCAACGCTGTTCCAGCTATGAATAACAATGTCGATACTGTGTTCTGCGCACTGTTGCAGACTTGCCATATCGATAAAGCCTCCAAGCAACAGGATTCGTTGTTCTATGTTTTCTCCACGCAGCAATAACGCCTCCTCAAGTCGTGCCACGGCAAGCCCTTCAGCATCGGCAAGGGTTTGGGCTATCTCAATAAGGCCATGGCCATAGGCATCGGCTTTAATGACGGCCATCACTTTTGAGTGGGGCGCGAGTTGTTTTACTATAGATAAGTTGTGACGGATGGCGGCAAGATTAATGATGGCTTTGGTGGTGTGGGGCATAATTATTTAATGATGTTTAATGATGACGTCATTGTACCGGATCTAGACTTGCCCGCCAGACTGTCTTAAGAAGGGATGAATGGCCCTTTCCTATGCTTTCTTAGCCCATCCTTAAGGACGTTGTTAATTGTTTGCGACTTCTGCGCTGGTACGGGCCTCGCCACCCTTGGTAGTCTAATCCCTCACTCGGTTGCAACCTCACGCTCTTATGAGAGGGATGGCCGCTATAATTCTGGAAAACGCAGTATTGGGCGCGAATGGTACTACTTACTTAAGGCTATAACTGAGGAGCGTTGAACCCGCTGTCCGCAATGCAAGGCCCACTTTCGGTTGGAAGCCCACGCCCTCTAGCGGGCCTTGCATTGCGAACAGCTACTGCAGTGCTACCGACTCGGATACTGCACAATCTAGCCACCCTCGGTAGTCACTACCCTCACCAGGGCGTGGGGTTCCAACCGAGTGAGGGTAGTGACTGCCGAGGGTGGCGGCGGGATACTACGGTCGTAAGCCGTTAACAGCACTGCCCTTAAGTAAGTGCCATTCGTATCGGACAGCGGGTTCGTTGCGCCTAGCTCAAAGCTCTTTAGTTGTTCAGCCTAAGTAAGTACTGCTTAGTAGTACCATTATCCTAGACATTATGTATTAACTTGCCACCGTTTTGTTACTCTCACTATATCGTTCTGTTGGCAAGTCAATACATAATGTCTAGGATTATCAAGTCTCACATTGCACATGAGCAACAGGTGTAATATCGGACACCAATCTAAAAACCTGGAAACAACAACGTAGTGACCGTTTACTCAAAGAGGGTAAACACATTGGAAAAGACTGTGAATTGTGGTTTACCCATTAGCCCTGTTATTATTAAAGCCCAAGTGGAAAGCGCGCTTGTTTATGATTTATAGTAGCGATTAAACATCCAGTAACCCTAGAAAATGACAAAGTGGTGCAAAATAATTGCCATGATTTTACCCATATTGAGAATATATGCAGTGCCGGTAATGGCGGTGCATAGTATCGAAAGCCTGGAATCACCTACTGAGAATAGTGACATTGCTGTGCCCACCCTAGCGTCTGCACTAGCTAATGCCCTGTTTACTACCACTGGTCAGCGGTTGTGTAAACTACCGCTGTGCTTGAGTTAAGTCTGGATGTTAAGCCTAGACGAAAAAGTGATCATGCAGATCAACGAGTGGTTGCAGCAGGGACTACAACAGAGGCAGGCGATCTGGTTGTGTACGGTCATTCATACCTGGGGATCGGCACCCAGATTACCGGGCAGTTTAATGGTCTGTAACCAGGAGGGGGTCACCGTGGGCTCTCTCTCAGGCGGTTGTATTGAGGAGAACCTGGTTGAACGCTTATGTGATGGTCAGTTGGCTCAGCACTCTGCAGAATACAAACTCTATGGTCAGACCAAAGAAGAGATTGAGCGCTTTCAACTACCCTGTGGCGGCACCTTGGGGATATTAATTGAGCCCTTATTACCTGCCCAGTTGAGCGTTTTTTCCGCCATTGAAACTGCCCTGCAACAACGCACAATTATAAGTCGGAATTGCCATTGGCCAGCTGACAATATGACAACAGCAACCGTTCTAAATTATTCCAGCCTGGAGTTTGAACGAGATCAACAGGGTGCACCGGTTCGACTGCGACAGGTTTATGGGCCGGTTTGCCACTTGATCATCATCGGTGTGTCCGAGGTTAGCCGGTTTCTAGCCGAGTTTGCACTGGCCGCCGGGTACCGTGTCACGGTGTGTGATCCGAGGCCTGAACTAGCGGCACAATGGAAAGTCGATAACGCGGTTTGCCTCACCGCAATGCCCGATGATGTTATCCGCGAACAGGCTGATAGCCAGACAGCGATCGTCGCACTGACCCATGACCCCCGCATTGATGATATGGGACTAATGGATGCTTTTGGCACCGATGCTTTTTATATTGGTGCTATGGGCTCGGGAAAAACTTCCGCCAAACGCCGCGAAAGATTACAACTATTAGGTGTGGACGCTGATCAATTGCAGCGTTTACACGCCCCCATTGGTCTCGAGATTAACAGCAAGACCCCCGTGGAAATTGCCATCGCAATTGTTGCAGAATTAATTGCCCTGCGTGCCCAGCCAGCATTCTCGTCATAGCCAATGACGAATCAATCAGCTAGCCCTCTGCCGGTATCAGCGATTATGCTTGCCGCAGGGCGCAGCCAACGCTTTGGCAGTGATAAGCGGTTGTTTCCGGTTGCAAGCGGTTCAATGTTGCAACAGTCTTTATCCAAACCATTGCTGCTGAATATTCCAACTTTATTGCTACTCCATCCAGACGATCATACGCACTTGGGTGATTTGCTTGGAGATGCTGTTGATCACCCCCAGCTCAACATAGGTTATGCCGACGATGCGGAAAAGGGCATGGGCCACTCATTAGCTTGCGCTGTATCCAGTCTAAAGGATATTAAGGCTGTGTTGATTATGCTGGCAGATATGCCATGGCTTCAGGTTGAAACCATCGATCGGTTATTACAACATTATGTCGAAGGAAACATTGTGCTGCCCCGTTACCAGGGGCAATCGGGTCATCCGGTGCTTTTTTCAAAACACTGGTTCCCGGCTCTACAACAACTAAGCGGCGATCACGGGGCGAAAAAAATAATAGCGGCTAACCCGCAAGCGATAAACACTGTTGACGTTAATGATATTGGGGTGATTAAAGACATGGATACCCCGCCCGTCAGCTAACTCGCAATAACGACAAGTTATACCCATAGCGTTTAAGATTTGGGTGTTTTAACTCAGTCCCTCATTCCGCCTTTGCAGGTGTTGCAAACGCTTTTTCAAGGACCGGGGGATTCAATTTATAATCCTTTTGCGATACCCGCGAAGGAGCGAATCCATGCTTGAAAATAGCACTATGCCCAACTGGATTTCCGTCTGCGCGGGAATGACATATGACCTAAAATCCAAACGCTTTGGGTAGATTGATGACCCAACCCCTTAGTAGGCGCTTGCCTACGCCGACTTGGCCGAGGATTTGTATAGGGAAGAGTAGGGGGGTGAGAGCGTTGACAGGGTGATTTACTGCTAGCATTTATTGCCTTAAATGGGTAAGTTTATCTACCCACACGAATAGTACTTACTTAAGGCTATAACTGAGGCGCTTTCAACCCGCTGTTCGCAATACAAGGCCCACTATCGGTTGGAACCCCACGCCCTTTAGCGGGCCTTGCATCGCGAACAGCTACTCCGGTGGTACCTGGATACTCCTGACTTCGACACTTTTCAACTAACCACGTAAGTTTATCTACCCACACGAATAGTACTTACTTAAGGCTATCACTGAGGAGCTTTGAACCCGCTGTTCGCAATACAAGGCCCACTATCGGTTAGAACCCCACGCCCTTTAGGCGGGCCTTGCATTGCGAACAGCTACTCCGGTGGTACCTGGATACTGCACAGTCTAGCCACCCTCGGTAGTCTAACCCCTCACCAGGGCGTGGGGTTCCAACCGAGTGAGGGGTTAGACTACCGAGG
>JAZFYA010000441.1:0-4469 GCA_036443315.1 Pseudomonadales bacterium | reverse complement strand
GGATGTGCAGGAGCGGCCTATAACACCTAAATTTCAATCGCTTTGGGTATATAACAAGCACCACTACCTAGCCTACACTTATAAAGACATTAACCTATAACTTGCGCCACTTCAGTAACGCCGAGCCCATCCAAATTTGAGACTTCGACATTAGGGCCTAATGGTTTAAATGTAATTAATAACTGCGGCAACAACAGCAACGCCCCCATCAACGCCGCAAACATGGCGGCACCCGTTAACAAACCAAAATAAATGCTGGGAGTAAAATTCGACAAAGCCAAAATTGAAAACCCCATAATGATGGTGATTGAGGTGTAAAACATCGCCTTTCCTATCGAACCATGACAGCGATACATGGTGGCCAGATAGTTGCGATCCTTGGGAAATTCAGTGCGGAAACGATGCACATAGTGAATGGTATTATCGACAGCAATACCCACAGAAATCGCCGCAATGGTGACCGTCATAATATCCAGGGGTATACCGGTCAAACCCATCCCTCCCAGCACAATCCCTGCTGCCAAAATATTGGGCGCAATCGCTATCAAGGCAATCGACAGCGAGCGGAACAAGACCACGAACATCAGCACAATAGCAATAAATACCGCACCCAGGGTTAAAATCTGTGAACGGTATAAACTTTGTAACATATTGTTATACAACACCAACATACCCGTTAGGTGAATTTGCTCTTCCTGAAAACCCAACTCATTTACTAAATGATATTGTACTTTCTTCAATAACTCAGCACGCCGTAAAGTGCGGCTGGTCTCCATTACCCGCACGGTAACTCGCGCCTGATCAATATCTTCATTTAAAAAAGGATCAATCAAAATCGCATTGATATTATCCGGCAAGCTACGCTGAATGATAGCCAGTTGAATATCATCAATACGCGGGGTTAAACCCCGCAGCACTTTGTAGAATGTTGCCAGCGACATAACCTTGCCGGTTTCTTCCAGAGAATCGATATAATCGTGCACCTGCTCAATACGGGCCAAACCTGCGCGATTAAACCAGGCACTGGGCTCAGCCCCGTCACCATCTGGACCATCAGAAAAATCGTCACCAAATTCATCATCAAAGCCATCAGAAAATTCGTCATCAAAGTCATCGCTATCGACTGCTTCTTCACTGGCACTAACAACAGAAGTATTAACGGCCGTAGGCTCAACAACCGACTCTTCCTTTTCCACATCTATAATAATTTCCAGCGGAATCGTACCACCTAACTGGGCATCGATAATCTCCATACCCTGATAAATTTCAGTGCTTTCATGGAAGTAATCGATAAACCGGTTTTCCACTTCCAAACGGCTCACACCCCAAAAACTCAGTGTGGTCAATGCGGCAGTGACCCATAAAATCATCGTGCCATGACGATCGGTAAAAGCGGCAAAACGCAAGGTGATTGCCACGCCGGAACTACCGGTCGCGACAAACTCCGGCTTTCTTAACAACAACAAACCAGTAGGCAGAATAATAAAGGCAATCATTAATGACGCAGTGACACCCACGGTCATCATCCATCCAAAATCAATCACCGGACGAATACCGCTGACAACCAGCGAGGCAAACGCAACCACAGTGGTCAAAGTCGTATAAATACAAGGCTTAATCATATAATAGGTAGTTTGCTTCACTAGCTGCTTTTGATCCATCTCGGGGTTGGTCGATAACAATTCGCGGTAGCGTACTATCAAATGAATGGTAATCGACAAGGTAATAATTAATAGCAGCGCAACAAAGTTTGAAGAAATAATGGTCATCCGCCAATCGAGCCAGGTAATCAGGCCTAACATAAAAGCAGCGGAGAGCAAACAGGTGGCCAGCGGCAATACCACCCAAGTCATACGACGAAAAATAATCGATAGCATTACAATAATAAACAGGATAATTCCGCTACCAAAAGTCACCAAATCACTTTTTACAAAGTTGATCATATCGGCAGCAATCATCGGTACGCCACCAAGAAATATACTGGCATCATCGCGATAAGGAGTAATGGTATTGCGCACACTGTCTACAAGCTGACTCCGTTGCTCATCAACGCTAACCGAGTATTCACGAAAGTCTACTTCTACTTGTGCTAACTGCTGTTGTTGCTCAATAGATAATGTACCATCCCTGGATTGCTCGCGCAGATCTTCACGAGTAGTCAGTAATAAATGGTAGGCTTCGTCCCGTTGTAAATTAACCTGCAGCGCTGTGGTCCGGCCGTCAGCACTGGTTAATAGATTTTTATAGATTGGACTATTTTTTAATTCTTGACGCACTAGCGCCTTATCAATATTGGCTGTTCTCAGTGTACGAATGCCATCCCCTTTTGCCACTTCGTCTAACGTTACTTTGGGGCTTTCCAACAGCGGCACATCAAGAATGGTGACCACCGATGACACGCCTTCCAGTGCTGCCAGTTCACCGCGCAATTTATCCAGTTTTTTCAGTACCGGATCCGACAACAACTCCTGTTCAGGCTGGTAGGTTACCAATAAAAAATCTTCGGTCGTATAGCGCTTGCCAATTTCACGGTAGTACTCGAGCGCCACGTCACCCTCCAGCACCAACGAATCAGCTGAGGCGTCCAATTTAAAACTGGGAATATGGGTCGACAACCAAGCAATCACTGCCAGAGTCACCAATAATGACACTAATGGCCAGCGTAAAATTAACGTTTCATAAATAGAAAACAATCGATTCTTCACTTAAAAACCTTTTTTGTTAATCGCTGGGAACGTGTTAGAGGGTCTCTATGGAAACAGTTACTGAGTTTGCAGAGCGTCAACTAACCGTTGATGGATGCCGTCAAAACCACCATTACTCATAATCACAATATGGTCACCCGCTTTAGCCGTTTGAACTAGTTTGTTCACAATAGTTTCAACGGCCTGCTCGACCACGGCGCGACCATCACTCTCCGCCACCACCGACTCAAGCGACCAGTTCAGCCCCTCAGGCTGATACCAAATCACCTGATCCGCCTGGCTTGTTGCAGCCGCAAGACGATGTAAGTGTGATCCCAAACGCATAGTATGAGAGCGCGGTTCAATTACCGCAATAATGCGCTGCTCACCAACTTTCGCCCTCAACCCCGCCAGGGTTGTCTCAATAGCGGTGGGATGGTGCGCAAAATCATCGTAAACTGCTATGCCATTAGCCTCACCTAGCAACTCCATCCGACGCTTAACCCCCTCAAACTGACACAGGGCTTCAACAGCAATCTCTGCAGTAACACCAACATGACGGGCTGCAGCAATGGCGGCCAGTGCATTGTTGATATTATGATTACCCGTCTGGGACCAATGAATCGACCCGGCGGTTTTACCTTTAAACAAGACATCAAAATCGCTGCCATCGGGCCGATTTAACTGCGCCACCCAATCACACTCGCCTGGACTTAAGGAGGTTTGCTCCAGATCGGACCACAGGCCCTGTTCCAATACTGCCGCAAGATTGTCATCATCCTTCGACACAATCACCCGACCATTGCCAGGAATAATACGAACTAAATGGTGAAACTGACGCTGAATGGCGGTCAGGTCATCAAAAATATCGGCGTGGTCAAATTCCAGATTATTGAGTATCGCGGTGCGGGGCCGGTAGTGAACAAACTTAGAGCGCTTATCAAAAAACGCACTGTCGTACTCATCCGCCTCAATTACAAAGAACGATGACTTCCCCAACCGAGCCGATACGCCAAAATTGCCGGGCACCCCGCCGATCAAATAACCCGGCATCATGCCAGCATATTCCAGTATCCAGGCAAGCATACTGCTGGTGGTGGTCTTACCGTGGGTGCCTGCTACCGCCAGTACCCACCGATCCTGCAGCAAATGCTCAGATAACCATTGCGGACCGGAGGTATAGCGCAAGCCCTGATCCAGCATGGCCTCTATCGTCGGGTTGCCGCGGGACATGGCATTACCCACGACAACAAGATCGGGGACAGGTTCAAGTTGTGAGGGATCATAACCATCAGTCAGCGATATTCCCTGCTGTTCCAGCTGCGTACTCATCGGTGGATACACATTGGCATCGGAACCGGTCACGGTGTGACCGAGCTGACGGGCAAGAATTGCCAGCCCGCCCATAAACGTCCCGCAAATACCCAAAATATGGATATGCATTAATGGCCCTTGATCGAGTTTTTATGGGCGCAGATAGTAACATTGGATAGTACTCTGTCAACCCATAGCAGACATCCAACCAATGTCATTGAGTATAGCGCAAGTCAGATGAGATTAAACGTTGAGGCTAAAACGCTAAGGGTTTGAGTGACTACACATCACTGTGTAGCAGCTAAAGCCTTGCACTAAAATGCATAGTGTTGACTAGCGGATTTTAACTAGTGCCCATCCATAAATTGAAAAATATCACGTAATCGTCATTCCCGCGTAGGCGGGAATCCAGGTTTTTAGCGACATCTAGGCAAATGGATTCCCGCCTACGAGGGTGTCGCAAAAGGGGCT
>JAZFYA010000440.1:0-14198 GCA_036443315.1 Pseudomonadales bacterium | reverse complement strand
TGAGCCACTAGTCGTGACAACCGAATCCACGCCACTTCATTTACCACCACTGAGTTTATATATTCATATCCCCTGGTGCATGCGCAAGTGTCCCTACTGTGATTTTAACTCTCATACCACCGATAGTATTCCAGAGAAGAATTATGTGGAGGCCCTAATTGCCGACCTCGACCAAGAGTTAGAATCGGTACAGGGACGGCAACTTCATTCAATTTTTTTTGGTGGTGGCACCCCTAGCCTATTTTCCGCAAAGGCTATTAATACCATTCTCTCTGAAGTCGAGAAACGTATTCCTTTCTCATCTCAGATTGAGATAACACTTGAGGTCAATCCAAGCACCGTCGAGCAACAAAAATTTTCTGGCTATTATTCAGCTGGTGTTAACCGCCTATCCATTGGTGTACAAAGTTTTAATCCACACCAGCTAAAATCACTAGGTCGTACTCACAATAACGTCGAAGCCATTAATGCTGTCCAAACTGCAAAGACCGCAGGTTTTCACAATGTCAATATTGATCTAATGCATGGGCTACCGGAACAAAGCCAGGTTGATGCCCTGCAGGATATCCAGCAAGCGGTGGATTTAGATGCCAGCCATATTTCCTGGTACCAATTAACCATTGAACCTAATACGGTTTTTTATACATCGCCACCCACTTTACCCGTCGACGACCTTTTAGCCGATATCCAGCAAGCAGGTGAGCAGATGCTTGCCAAAAACAATTTTAAGCAGTATGAAATTTCGGCTTTTTGCCAACCAAATAGACAGTCAAAACACAATCTAAATTATTGGTTGTTTGGCGACTATATTGGTATTGGTGCTGGCGCCCATGGCAAGATCACTTCCCTGTCTAACCAAACCATTCAGCGACGCTGGAAAACACGCGCACCAAAGGATTATCTAAGCACAGATAACAACATCCTCGCTGGCAACAAAGAGATTAGCCAGGAGGATTTACCACTAGAGTTTATGATGAACAGCTTGCGTTTAAACGCTGGCTTTCAAAAAGAGTTGTTTAGCCAAAGAACGGGATTGTCATTTAGTATGGCAGAAGAAAAAATTCACACCCTAATCGATCGCAAGCTGCTGGCGGAACATTCCAGCACCATCAAGCCCACCCCCATAGGTAGAAAATTCCTTAACAATATTCTTGCTGAATTTTAACGCTTCTGTTGGAGATATTTAAGGTTACAGATCATCGCTGTCCCATAAACTTTAACCTGGAAACCGCCGTTGAGCATGAAACAATCTATTGGCGTGCATAGGAAATAATATCCAATGGCCAGCCCCGCGAAACGTAGTGGGTATTACGGGCTACGCTGAGTGCTGCGGATTTTAAAGGAGCCCGCCCCGTGCAACGTTTTGGGTGTTTTCTAGGCAGGCCGTTTGCAAGCCAATAGAGAGAACGTTGGTATTAGCATTGTATTTGTATAAAAAATACTCCGTATCAAACATCTCACCGCCACCACCCGGACCAACAATGCCATCATCGGCAAATTGCGTCCAACCGGCCCAGGTTCCGTTGTTGATCATCCCGGCACTCGCTACCGATGACAGTGCAGCTACACACAGACCTAAAATAATCTTGCTCATAAGTTTAATACACACTAACATCTTAACAATCCTTTACAGTTCAACATTTGACTTATCTATAGCCTTTACTCCGCCTAAAATACGGCACATTTCATACCAAAATAAAAATAATACGATATAACAATAGGTTACGTAATTATATGCCCGGCCACCCTTTTTCAGCTGTAAAACTTACCGACATCCGTTTAGCCGTTTTATTTCCCCATCAATCTCTAAACTCTCAAAATTTATGGGTTTATCCAACCTCACTCAACTATAGCCTTGTAAAGAATGGCGACAACACTCGTCTATGCTATCCTTATCGCCCTTTACCACTGCCTTGCTCACAACCCTCTTCGAGATTTCACTAATGCCAGAATATCGCTCCAAAACATCCACTGCCGGTCGCAATATGGCTGGAGCCCGCGCGCTATGGCGTGCAACGGGAATGACAGATGATGATTTTCAGAAACCGATTATTGCTATTGCCAACTCCTTTACCCAATTCGTACCTGGCCATGTCCATTTAAAAGATATGGGACAATTAGTTGCCCGCGAGATAGAGAAAGCCGGTGGAGTGGCCAAAGAATTTAATACCATTGCTGTGGATGACGGGATCGCCATGGGTCACGATGGCATGCTCTATAGCCTGCCATCACGGGATATTATTGCCGATTCGGTTGAGTACATGGTGAACGCACATTGTGCCGACGCCATCGTGTGTATCTCTAACTGTGATAAGATCACTCCCGGGATGCTGAATGCCGCTATGCGCTTGAATATTCCAGTGATTTTTGTTTCCGGCGGGCCAATGGAGGCTGGAAAAACCAAGCTCTCTGAACAAAAACTGGACCTTATTGATGCCATTGTGGTTGCCATCGACGATCAAGCTTCCGATGAAAAAGTAGCCGAATACGAACGCTCTGCCTGCCCGACCTGTGGCTCCTGCTCCGGCATGTTCACCGCCAACTCTATGAATTGTTTGACTGAAGCGTTAGGGCTATCACTACCCGGTAACGGTTCTATGCTGGCCACTCACGCCGACCGCAGACAGCTGTTCTTAGAAGCCGGTCGCATCATTGTGGATATCACCCGCCGCCACTATGAACAGGATGACAATTCGCTATTGCCCCGCTCTATCGCCAATTTTAATGCTTTCGAAAATGCCATGAGCCTCGATATTGCTATGGGCGGCTCCACTAACACCATTTTGCATTTATTGGCAGCGGCCCAGGAAGGCGCAATAGATTTCACCATGAGCTCTATTGACCACCTCTCTCGGCGAGTACCCCAGCTGTGTAAGGTTGCCCCGAATACGCCGCTCTACCATATGGAAGATGTACACCGTGCCGGTGGGGTGATGGGCATTCTCGGTGAGCTTGATCGAGCAGGGCTGCTGCACAGAGAATCTCCCACGGTTCATAGTGCCTCGATGCAAGAGGCCTTGGCAAAGTGGGATATTCGGCAGACCAATGATGCTGCCATTAAAGAATTTTACCAGGCCGGCCCAGCCGGCATCCCCACCCAAACCGCCTTTAGCCAAAACACGCGCTGGCCAAGCGTCGACGATGATCGCGAGAATGGCTGTATCCGCGCCATTGAGCATGCATACTCTCATGAAGGCGGCTTGGCGGTACTGTTCGGCAATATCGCCAGCGATGGTTGTGTGGTTAAAACCTCCGGCGTCGATGAAAGCATTCTTATGTTTGAGGGACCTGCCCATATTTGTGAAAGCCAGGAAGACGCTGTGGACGACATTCTGAAAGGTCGTATCTGCGCAGGGGATGTAGTGATTATTCGCTATGAGGGCCCTCAGGGCGGCCCAGGCATGCAGGAAATGCTTTACCCCACCAGTTATCTCAAATCTAAAGGTTTGGGCAAGGTTTGCGCTTTACTTACCGACGGTCGTTTCTCGGGAGGCACCTCTGGATTATCGATTGGTCATGCCTCCCCTGAGGCCTCTGCCGGAGGCGCCATTGGTTTGGTCGAACAAGGTGACCTGATTAAGATCGATATACCCAATCGCAGTATTAAAGTAGATTTACCCGATGAAGAGCTAAACCGCCGCCGTACTGCAATGGATGCCCGCGAAGACGGTGGCTGGAAGCCAACTAAAGATCGACCCAGAAAAGTGTCAACGGCACTGAAAGCCTATGCCAAAATGGTGACCAGTGCTGATAGGGGCGCCGTTCGGGATCTCAGTATGCTCGACTAAAAAGCCTGTTGTAGAGTGAACTGCAACCACTTTAATTGATTAAGAAAAATAACAACCCTAGAACCACCGTTGGGCGCGAAATAATCTATTGGTGTGCTTTGGGTATTTTAAATGAGCCTGTCCCGCGACACGCTTGTTGTGGAGTGCTTTGGATTTTAGGTTTTGGGTATAGTGGGTATATCTGACGAAAAGGAGCGGGAAATCTGGCCCATCAGGCTTGTCCGCAGTAGGTTAGTCTATTCTCGGACTGCCTCCTAGGTGCGCCAATAGATTGCATAGACTTTCGTGATCCAACTGCGGTTTCTAGGATAATTACAGGCAATAAAAAAATTCTTTCAAACCGACTGCTCGACCACCAGCCCCCGAGATCGCTTTCTTAAACTTGTTCCAGGCTCTTTTGCCGGGCCAGCTCTCTATCCATAAACTTGATCCACTGATCCGCATATTTTTTACTGCGCTTATCTTCAGCGGCTTTATTAAAAGCTTTACGCGCAGATTTATATTGCTTGAGGTTGAAATGGGCCATACCTTTAACTAAATAAGCTGTATCGGCGCGCTTCACTCCACCTTTTTTCAAACCTTTTTCACATGAATCGACAGCCTTTTTATACTCATCGTCATCGAGATAAATATTGCACAAGCGCGCCCACAAATTGCCCTGTTTAGATTTTCCGGCCGCTTTGACCATTTCAGGAATCGCCTTTTTAATTTCCTGGGCCGATCGCCATGAGTTACCCAATAACTCTAGATTTCTCGAAGTCGTGTCAATTATTTTTTCCTTGATACCTTTATCTAACACTTTCGCCGCTTTGTAGGGCACTTCGCTGGCAAGGAATAAATGAGCCATATTGATCAGCTCTTTTTCCCTGTTCAACATACCTTGCACATAGGCGGTTTCCATCGCCGACAACTGCTTGCTTTCGTTCTTTAACTCGGAGTACATCCCAGAAAGCTGAACCCAGTACTGCTTCTTGGGATAGTGAGTCAGCATCTCTTCAAGAATTGACACTACTTTTGTATAGTTTTCTTTTTCGTAGTAGAGAAAACGCTGCAAGCCGTACCAGTTTTCTTTCGGAACCTTACCTTTCTCTTTATACAAAGTAAGGGCTATTTCTACATTTTTTAGAGCAAGGTTATAACTCTTCAACTGATAATAACCCTGCGCCAACAACATATAAGCACTTGAGGACGGACTGGAGGTAACTTTAAACCACTCCAGTAATGCTTCTACGCCTTTCCCATAATCCTCAGTGACGAAATAGAGCTGGGCAACACTGTAGCGAGCCTGAACCAAAGTACCTTCAGACGCCTTAGGTAAGCTAATGATTTGCTGGTATGCTTTTAATGCGTTTTTGTAGTCTTCCTTGCTGTAATAAATAAATGCATACATATTTAGAACATTAGCCATTTCCGCATCATTTAATGGCTTTTTACGATTCTTTAAATCGTCAAGAATCTGCATAGCCTCAGCGATGTCTTTAGCTTCAAGAGCTTCCTGAGCATCCTGTAGCTTTTTATAAACTTTGTTATGCATCGCCTGGGTGCGTTTGGTTTTTCGTTCTTTTTTTTGTTCTTTGTGTTCTGCGGAATGGGCTACACCGACCAAGGCTTGGTCAGTGTAGGTTTGCATCAAAAAAGCCGGAACCACTGCCTGGGCAGCCAACACTGGCACACTAAGCAGTAGTGCTTGGCCCCAGCATTTTAATATGCCCATCGGTAAAGCATTCATAATCATTCAGATAATCCGAAGTTTTAAAGTCTATTACTTTTCAAGTTCACTACTTTTCAAGCTCATAGGTGAAGAGGTTCTGAACACCCGATACATCAATGGCCTCACCATCAATGACGCGGGGCTTATATTTGAATTTCTTCGCCGCCTTAATGGATGCCCCCTCAAAATATCCCTTAGGCTGACATTCAATTGCAATAACATCACGAGTAGAACCGGATTTAGTCACCGTATATTCAACAATACAACTGCCTTCAATACCACGACTGTTGGCACGGCGTGGATACATGGGGGCCACCTTAACAATCGGCAGGTATTCGCCATCAGCGCTACCAAGACCGGAACCCAGGTCAATGGAAATACGAGCACCCCATTGCGGCGACATATTCAACGCATCTGGGTTGATATCAATTTCGCTAATCTCAGGCTGTTCCAAATCAGGTGGCGGGTCTTCCGGATCATCAGGCTTATCAGGTTTCTTTTCACTGATATTGACGTCAATATCCCGGTCAGACATGGTGATGTCGGCAATTTTAGCTGCAGGCTCTTCATTTAGCTTTTTGTCCGCCATTTCGATCAATAGCGGCATCAAATAAAACAGCCCAGTGGTAACGACGGCCGCCAACGCGGCGCCAATTAATACGCGTAGGTAATTCATAGTGGCTTAATCGTTTTCCGTGGCCAGAGAGACGTCATAAACACCTGCTGAACGGGCGGAGTCAATCACCCCAACAACAGTTTCTGTATTGGATTCCTTATCAGCTTGAATAACAACAGCACCTTTGGGGTTTTCTGCATGCAGCCGCTCGATAACAGAGCGAACCGCACGGCTATCAATACGACGTTGATCCATCCAGATTTCATTGGTCGCACTGATCGCGACCAGGATATTAACGTTCTTTTTCTTGGTCGTCGTTGAGGCTTCCGGGCGATTCACTTCAATACCCGCTTCTTTAATAAAAGAGGCGGTAACAATGAAGAAAATGAGCATGATAAAGACCACGTCCAGCATTGGCGTCAGGTCAATCTCCGAGCTGTCATCTCCAGCCGATTTTCTAGTAGCATTTCTGCGCATGATAATTCTCTTAATGATCTGTTGTCAGATGGTCTTCAAGCAATACGCCTTCACGTTCTGCTATTTGCGTTACATAGGTATTGGCAAATACACCGGACAGTGCTGCCACCATGCCAGCCATAGTCGGAATAGTGGCTTTAGAGACACCACTCGCCATGGACTTAGCATCACCACCGCCAGTCACCGCCATGATATTAAAGACTTCGATCATGCCAGTTACTGTACCTAATAGACCAAACAGCGGCGCCAGGGCAACCATTGTTTTGATCATAGGCAAGCCTGCATTGATTTTCAGGTGAGCCTGAGAAATCAGCCGTCGACGGATTTGATAGGCATTCCAGGATTTACGTTCACGCCGGGCTTCCCATGTGGCAATTGCCACATCGATATCTTGACGCAAGCTTGTATGAAAATACCAAAAACGTTCGAAGACCAGCGTCCACATCAAGAAAGTCAGGACGGCGATAAACCATAAAACAATGCCCCCCTGGTCCATGAAGCGAAAGATAATGTCTAGTACGTCATTGAGATACATTTATTTTCCCAGTTGAGCCTCAGTGTGCTCAGCGATAATGCCGGTAGACTGCTCGTCCAGCACATGAATAACTTTCTTCGCCTGACCGCTGGTCACGGTATGCAGCAATACCGTTGGGATCGCAACTAACAGACCTAACACAGTCGTTACTAGCGCACCGGAAATCCCTCCGGCCATGGCCTTAGGATCACCAGCACCAAAGATTGTAATGGCCTGGAAGGTAATAATCATACCGGTTACCGTACCCAGCAGACCCATCAGCGGCGCAACCGCAGCGATGATCTTCAACAGATTCAAACCAAACTCAATCTTGGGAATCTCTTTCATTACCGCTTCAGACAGCTTTAGTTCGAGGGTTTCTGTATCCATAGTGGGGTTTTGTTCGTGAACCATCAGTACACGGCCCAGAGGATTATTAACGTTCGCCTTATCACTCTTCAACTGAGAGCGAACTTTAGAGTAAACCGACGTCAACACCAGCAGACGCCAGATGGCCAGGATAAAGGCAAATACACCTACAATGGCGATTGCTCTACCAATGGTGCCACCCTGATCGAAACGTTCTCGTAGGGTTGGAGAGTTAATCAATGCTGCCAGGAAAGAACCACCGCTAGGGCCTGTTGGGTCAGCACCAAAAGCCACTTTCCCGCTCGTACTACTCACTAGATCTAACGCCCAACCCGCGTAGGGACCAGAAGGCTGACGAGCCAACTCTGCCAAGGTATTAGTTGTGGAGATATATTCCAGGTACTTACCTTCATCACTGACGATGTTGAACGTCCCAACACGGACTACAGTGCGAGTCTCTTTCTCACCGCCCGGCTTGGCAACTTCAGTCTCAAAACTAACGATCTTTCCGGACTCGGTCATTTCACGCTGGATTTCAAACCACAGACGCTCAATTTCTCTAATGCTTGGCAGCTTTTCAGCACCACTCATCTTGGCAATCAACTCGTCAAGGAACTGTTCACGACTAGGATATTGCGCGCTAATCAGGGAGTTGGCAAAGCCTGAACGCAAGTCACCTGCCGTAGACGTCAAATGACCGAACAGCTCAGTTAAGGTACCTAAACGATCCTGCAGCTGACGCTGTTTCTCAGCCACTTTCAATTCGTTTATCTCGAAGGTATTTTCCAACCGTGCAGAACGCTTTTCTTCCTTGTTGCGCTGTACTTTAGCTTCCGCCAATAAACCCGCCTGGCGGTTTTTGACACTTTTGAAACGCGCTTCACGGGCTCTATTTTCTTTGGCTTCAGTCGCTTGGCCCTGCTTTACAAAGCCAAGCAGCTGATCCAGCGAACGAGCTTTCTGAGCCATCACGGTGGCGGATATAGCAGTCAGCGTTACAGCAACAATTGCTGATTTCATCAATTTCATATTCATTACTGTGCAGCCTCCGGAGCAGAAATCGGCAGTTTAAGGATTGCGATAGAGGCTTGCTTGCGTGCAATACGCAGACCTTTAAGGATCGCGTTACGGTACTCGCCTTTGTCCAGCTGTACGTAGTCACCTGCTTCTGCATCCCAAACACCCGATATCTCGGTATCGGTCGTTTGATACATCAGCGCTACGCGACCTACCTGGAAGAAGTTGACGTCACGGTCAATGCCATCAATCGATAGAGAGCCTTTGTAAGCTGTCACTTTGCGGCCAAATTCATTCTCAATCTTATAGGCCTCAAGCACCTGGCGGAATTTTTCCGCTACGGATAAGTCCGAGCGGTCAACGTTAGCACGCAGGAAAGCGATACGCTCTTTGCGCTCTTCCATATGAAACGGAACATCCAGTTTGATAAACTGCTCCAGACTATCGATCATCCGGATAACCAGCGGCGTCACCTGACGCTGTATAACGGTTACCTGGCCAATCGAGGTTTCGATATTGCTAACGCGCTGCAGCTGGTTAGCAATCTGCTTTTCCAATCGGGTATTGTAGACGCGTAAGCCGTCAACCTGTTTCATGACTGTTTTGTAGTCCTGCAGTAAATCACCGGTTTCACTGGCGAGCTTGTCCACTTTTTGCTGGGACCTTTGTGCGGCAGACGTTTTCGCCTGACCGACTTTCAACACAGCGTCCACTGTGTTGGCCTGGGCCTGGTAACCCAATAACGCGCTGAATGACAGAGCCATGGTTAACGCGGTCGTTTTGAATCGATGCATATTCATTGGGATTGCATTTCCTTCAGGGATGTTTGAAAAAGCAGGGTTTAATAAGAATTTGATCTTAGTATTACAGCGGCGCCACGGAGTGACTTAACTTAGCCACGAGACATTTTAATATTACGTTTTTTGATGAAGCAACGCCGAATTCATATTTCAAGAACCAATCTTCTTATCGATCTCGACAGAATATATGTAACACAAAGCAAGTAAACACGTATCAGATCGCTAAATAAGTAACGATTTTTCACTAGGGTTACTATAAATTCAATACTAATCTCGATACTGAGCATAGTAGCTCTCTCTACCAAATGACAGAAATGCTTACTTATTCTAAGCAATTTGCCTGTTTTTCAGCCATTACGCCGCAAAACGATAAAACTGTAATCGTAACAGTTGAGCCCTTCAGCCTGAAAATCTTCCCTGGCCACTTCATCCCATTGGCTCCAATCCAGCTCGGGGAAAACAACATCCCCATCCACCTGCGCATGGACTTGGGTTAGGTACAAGCGGCTCACCCTGGACAAAGCTTCGACATAGAGCTGGGCACCCCCTATCAGCATCACTTCCCGGGCGCCGTCAACAATGGCGATACTTTTCGCCAATGTCAGCGCCTCGTCAATGCTGTGAACCACTTGCACACCCTCGGCAGCGAAGTCCTTGCTCCTGGTTACCACAATATTGCTGCGCCCCACCAAAGGCTTGCCGATAGACTCAAAGGTCTTGCGCCCCATCACTACGGGCTTGCCCATGGTTGTGGCCTTGAAATACTTCAGGTCATTGGGCAGATACCAAGGCAGCTGGTTATTGCGGCCAATCACCCGATTTTCCGCCATCGCCACAATCATAGCAATTGAGACATCAATATCACCCGCCATGGATCTACTCTCTAATTTCATCTGTTAAATAGCTATCGGCGCTTTAATCGGCGGGTACGGATCGTAGCCTTCAAATTCAAAATCTTCATAGTGGTAATCAAAGATTGAGTCGGGCCTGCGCCTAACCACCAGTTTCGGCAATGGTCGCGGCTTACGCTTTAGCTGTTCGAAGGCAATATCTCTCGTCAGGTGATTGGTATAAAGATGGCAATCACCAAAGGTATGGACAAACTCCCCTACATCCAGGTCGCACTGCTGGGCTACCATATGGGTCAGCAGGGCATAGCTGGCTATATTAAAGGGCACCCCCAAAAATAAATCAGCACTGCGCTGATAGAGCTGGCAGGACAACTTACCCTCGGCCACATAAAACTGGAACAAGGTGTGACAGGGCGGCAGGGCGGCACGACCCTGCTCGACATTTTGTTGGGGGTCAATAGACTCATCGGGCAAATCCGCCGGATTCCAGCCACTAACGATCAGCCGCCGTGAGTCTGGCCTGGTTTTAATCATCCGTATCAAATCAGCGATCTGATCAATGGTGGAACCGTCCGGACATTCCCAACTGCGCCACTGCTTGCCATAGATAGGACCCAAGTCACCACTCGACAGCGCCCACTCATTCCATATCGACACGCCACGCTCTTGCAGCCAATTGTTATCGGTGCTGCCATTGAGAAACCAGATCAGCTCGTAGATGATACTTTTCAGATGAATTTTCTTGGTGGTTAGCAACGGAAAACCTGCGCTCAAATTAAAGCGCAATTGGCGACCAAAAACCGAGCGCGTGCCGACACCAGTGCGATCACTTTTGTCGGTGCCGTTATCAATCACATCCTGAATTAAATCGAGATACTGCTGCATAGGCTTAACCTAACAATAATCCTAGAAAAAACCGTTGAATCTACTATTTTCTCTAGGATAATCAAACCTGGCACTTAGCGGCCTGCCGACGGTAGGCCGCCACAATTAATGCCACGCCCACCACAATCATCGGCAACGACAATAGCTGCCCCCTGGTCATCCAACCGAAAGCATCAAAACCAATATGACTATCCGGCTCACGGAAAAACTCAATCACAAACCGGAAGCAACCATAACAGGCGATAAATAAACCACCAACCGACCAGGAGGGGCGGGGCTTGGCTGAAAAACCATAAACAATGATAAACAACAACAATCCTTCCAAAGCAGCCTGATACAATTGCGAAGGGTGGCGGGCAAGCCTTTCAGGGTCGGCGGGGAATACCATCGCCCAAGGCACATCCGTTGCTCTACCCCACAATTCCTGGCCAATAAAATTGCCAATACGCCCCATACCTAAACCAATCGGCACGATGGGCACCATAAAGTCTAACAACTCCCCAGCACCCACTTTAATATGCCGTGCATAAAGCACCATAGCCACAAACACACCGAGGATACCACCATGGAAAGACATACCACCCTGCCAAACTTTAAACAGCCACAGAGGGTCGAGTAAAAACTTATCGACGTTATAAAACAGCACATAACCGAAGCGACCACCTAGTACCACCCCCAGTGCACCATAAAAAATCAGGTCGTCCACCTGATCACGCTGTAACGGGGTGTAATCAAATCTGGAACGACGCACCGCCAATCCCCAGGCGACCGCAAAGCTAATCAAATACATTAATCCATACCAATGCACCGTGATTGGCCCCAGCGATAGAGCGACCGGATCAAAATTTGGGTGTGTCAACATAGGGATAAATCTTTAACTCAATGAGCATTGTTATTGAGTGTGTATTATGCAGCAAGCCAGGCCAACACCCAACACCATCGCCATGATAAACTGCAGATGAACATGGAATCTTCAGCAGGATCGCTCTCAAAACGGTTCCATTTTTCGTCAGGTGGAAATAAAAACCGTAGCTATACCCAAAGCAATTGAAATTTAGGTTTTAGAGTGCGTCCCTTATTTATCTATGGAAAGTTGTTTATGGTAAGTTGTTCATGGCAAGGCGTTTGAACGCAGGAATAGGTCAATATTTCAAGTTCAAACTGTCAAGTTCAAACTGTCAAGTTCAAACAACGCAGCCATGGGCAAAAAGGGGGTGTGACGTGCATGGATGCACTAATGCCGTAGGCGCATGGATGCGCAGGAGCGGCCTATAACACCTAAATTTCAATCGCTTTGGGTATATCATTAGGGGAACCTAAACTATCTCTTCACTCACCCTAGCCGCAGTAACCGCTGACCACCGGCATCCACCACAGCCTGTTCCATAAACTCCCGCACATGCACAGCACTTTCCATAGTCATAACCTCTGCCAGTACCTCCTGTGCCCGCGTCATGCTAATACTGCGAATGACCGATTTTACTTTTAGCAGGTTGGCGGCACTCATTGAAAGTACATCGTAGCCCATAGCCATTAATAAAATCGCCGCCGCAGGATCCCCCGCCAACTCACCACAAATTCCCACTTTACGCCCTTCTGCATGGCCATCATCCACCACTTTTTTCAACGCCTGTAACACGGCGGGATGATAGGCCTGATAAAGATCGGCTACCCGGGCATTGTTGCGATCCACTGCTAACAGATACTGTGTTAAATCGTTAGATCCAACGGAAAGGAAGCCCACCCGTTTAGCCAATGCTCGCGCCTGGTAAACAGCCGCCGGGACTTCCACCATCACCCCCATTTCGGGCAATTCCAGATCGAAGCCCAGCTCTTCAACCAGCTCATCATGGGCTCGATAGATCAATTCAAGCGCCTCTTCCAATTCCGGCACACTAGAGATCATCGGCAGCATAATCCGTAAATTTCCCAAGCCAGCGTTAGCCTTCATCATTGCCCGTACTTGCACTAGAAAAATTTCCGGATGATCGAGGGTGACACGAATACCACGCCAACCGAGGAAAGGGTTATCTTCTTTAATGGGGAAATAAGGCAGCGATTTATCTCCCCCCACATCCAGTGTCCGCATCGTTACCGGCATAGGGGCAAACGCCTCTAGCTGTTCACGATAAATTTTGCGCTGCTCTTCTTCACTGGGGAAACGCTCGCGTAGCAGGAACGGCACCTCGGTCCGAAACAAGCCCACACCTTCTGCGCCTCGATCTAAGGACCGAGCGATATCTGCCTGCAAACCAGTATTTACCCACAGCGGCACTCTATGGCCATCGGTGGTTATACAGGGCAAATCCTTTAATGCCTCCAGGCCCTTGGAAAACTGTAACTCTTCCTCATAAATCGACTGGAAGCGGTTAAATAATTCGGTGGAGGGATTAAAATAAACGTGACCGTTATAACCATCAAGAATAATTTCATTGCCTTCTAGCTGGGTGAATGGCAAATCCAACGCACCCATCACCGTGGGAATACCCATTGACCTTGCCAATATCGCCACATGAGAATTACCCGAGCCCTGCACCGATACTAGGCCTGCCAGATTCTCGGTGGGCACCTCCCCTAACATCGACGCAGTCAACTCTTCTCCTACCAGAATCGTGCGCTTGGGATAATCCACCGGCCCGGCATTAGCCTCCTGCAGATACATCAACACCCGACGCCCTAAATCCTTTACATCGGTAGCTCGCTCCTTGAGATAGGGGTCATCCATCACCTCAAAGGTATGCACATGTTTGAGAATAACGTGGCTTAAAGCCCCCTGCGCCCACTCTCCGGCACGAATACGCTCGTAGACTTCCGCCGCCAGCGCATTGTCGTCGAGCATCCGCAGGTACACATCAAACAGGGCCTGCTCCTCCGGTGCCAAGTTGGCAGATAACTTCCGCCCCAAGGCTTTGATATCTTCCCGCACCGCTTCTAAGCACTCGTGGAAAAATTCCAGTTCGCCCTCAATATCTTTGCAACGTTTCGCTGGCACCGCATACAGGTCAGCAGGGGAGGTAACAACCATCGCCTGACCAATAGCAACCCCCGGCGCTCCAGCAACACCTTTAAACGTGGCACTACCGCGTTTTTCTTCCCCCTCTCCCCGTGCCACAATCGAGCCGGTGGCCTGAGCATGGGCAATCACCCCGGCCAGCTGTGCAGACACCGTC
>JAZFYA010000439.1:0-5592 GCA_036443315.1 Pseudomonadales bacterium | reverse complement strand
TTCTCCTCCGGTAGACATTTATTTTAGTTTCAAATTAAGAAATGGTAACTTATCGTTTGTGAGTTTAAAGAACGGAATCGAATCTAGCGCCAGTTCTTGAACTCGCAAAGGCTAATCCAGGGGGTATACAGAATTCAGATGCAGTTAAGGCGCTAAGCTTACAAAGTGATTATAAAGGCGGGTCAAAAGACTACCTTACTTTGAAGTGTTATAGGAATATTAATGCGAGAAGGTCGGTGAAAGAGGTAGGATGGCTCAAGAAAGCATGTTGTACAGGTTAAATTTGTGCAAGCGGTCGAGAAACTTGGATTTAAAGCGAACATTTCTGATAAAAAAAGTGAAGAGAATTTGAGAAGCAGGCAGAATTAAGCTTAAACGGAATTGTGTGCGCAGTATTTTTTGTTTACCAGCTTTTTTTAAATAATTCGAAAAAAGATGAAATAAAAATAGAAATGACATCGTTATGCGGTTTGTATTTAAATAGTTGTTCAAATATCAAATAACTTTGGGACTGTCGTAAACTTGAAGAAATAGAATGATGAACAAAACAATTTTAACTTCGAACTCATGTTGTACAGCACCAATTGAACAAAAACCAATTGACAGTAGGAACGGAGTAAGGAAGAAAGGTGATTTTAAGTCAACGGAGGTTGCTTCAAAAATGAAAAATAAGGTACCCAACGGTGTTACAGTCCTCTCGGCATTTATGGCAGTGCTGCCCACTGTCTGCTGCATAGGACCGATGGCAGCAATCATATTGTCGGTCTTTGGGCTCAGCGGAGTGGCCGTAAGTGCGACCTTGCAGCCCTATCAAACACCTTTTACGATTTTGACCTTTGTTTTCCTGGGGACTAGTTTTTATTTAACCTATCGGCCGCAAAAGAAGAGCTGCGAGGAAGGGAAAGTGTGCGCGATTCCCAGGTTTCAAAAAGTGCAGCGCATAACCTTATGGGTCGTGACAATTATCGCCATTATCTTTACTTCGTTTCCGTATTTACTGCCTTATTTACCAGTTGAATGGTTTTATTAATCGAGGAGGTTAAGATGAATCAAGACAAAATCTTTAATTTCGGGGTGCTGGCCCTGGCAATTGCGCTTCTGCTGACGTTTTCTTGCACCCGGACAGAAGAGGCCGCAACTGACATTCAAATGACTGATCTGGAAAAGTTTGATCAGTTGACTGATGTGTTTAACAACGGTGAGGGAAAAGTTCGACTGCTAATCCCGCTTTCCCCTACCTGACCTGCCTGCCGTCGGGGGTACTCCGACATACAAAAATTACTCAAGAATGTTAAAGATGACCGGCTTGAGGTCTATATTGTTTGGCTGCCGAAATTGCCAGCTGACAACCGCAGCTGGGCCGTCAAACGCACCAGCGAATTCTCCGATGACCGGGTAACCTATTTCTGGGATGGCGATCAAATCACTGACAACATCTGGAACGAAGCGCTTGAATTGGAAGTGTCAGCCTTTGATATTTATGGTCTATACGGCGCCGATTCCAAATGGGACAAGAAACCCACAAGTCCCGATTTTTGGATGCACACGCTTCATGGGTTGGAAAAAGGCGAATCCTGGGACGTCGGCAAATTTGAAAAAGAAGCTAAAAAGCTGCTGACTAAACTGGAACAAGATCAAGAATAATTGGAATTTGCTTGACAACTTCAAGCATTCCGGTTTTCAGAAACAAAATCATTGCTGTTTAACATTATGATCTGCTTGCGCCGGATTTTTTCCTGAGGCCTAGCCCGGCGAGTAATCCTCGTGGAACAAATGGATCAGGGATTGCGGCCCACAGCAATATCTCAGCCGGATGCCTAACTTTGCGTGCAAGCGACGCCTACTCAGGTGCGTTTTTTCGACGTTTGATAGTTCGGCAGCTTTATGGTTTCTTTAGAAAATTCAGTGTGAGCGGGTCGGGGCGCCTGACGCCCGCGTTATGGCTTCAAGAAGGAAAGGAGAAATAAGTATGAGCAAGGTAAAGCGATCAGCAATACTAGCCGTTTTTGGTTTAGCGTTCCTCATTGTTAATTCCGCTAGTGCAGCATCATCAAAAATTGGAATTTTAGTCTTCGATGGTTTTTTGACAAGCGATGTGACTGCCCTTATTGAGGTGTTTGGAGCAGCAACAAAAAAGGCGTGGTTTTCATCGTACGAAGTAGTGGTCATTTCCGCAACCAAAAACAAGTTACTTTCCTTGTTATGTGTCTAGTGTGGATAAGCACATTGTGTTTATCCTGCTAATATAGAGCGATAAAAACAATGGATTTATACATTGGTTAGCTACAACTAAAAGGAAAACAATGATAACGATTCAAGATATATTTAAAGCAAAGAAAAGAATCTCACCTTATATTATTGAAACTCCATTAGAGTATTCGAAACCTTTATCAGACGAATTAGGTAGTGATATATTTTTAAAATTAGAAAATTTACAAGTTTCGGGAAGCTTTAAACCTAGAGGAGGTCTAAATAAAATTCTTAAAATAAGAGAGACTAATCCTGATGCTGAATTTGTAGCACCAACAGCAGGCGGACACGGTGTAGGATTATCATATTCAGCTAAGGTATTAAATGCAAAAGTACATATTTTAATGCCCGAAAGTGCTGATTCTGACAGACTAAAAGATATAAGAAATAACGGGGGATCTATTCAGAATTTTAAATCGGTGCCAGAAGCAAGATCAGAAGCTAAAAAGTTAGAAAAAGAACAAGGATATGTATTTGTTTCAGCCTATAATGATATTGAAATGATAGAAGGAGCTGGCACTATTGGGATAGAATTGTTGAGTCAAATTCCAGATATAGATTGTATAGTGTGTGGTGTTGGTGGTGGTGGATATTTGGCTGGCATTGGAATTGTTTTGAAGGCTATAAATCCTGAAATAAGAATTTATGGAGTGCAGCAAGAAAATGCACCATTTTTAGCAGACTGGTTTAAGACAAAGAAATATCCCACGAACTTTAAACTGAAACCATCAATAGCAGAAGGGATTGGTGCGGAAGTAGAAGAAGACACAATTACTTGGAATTATATAAATGAATTTGTTCAGGACTTCATAGTTGTAAGTGAAGATGAAATTAAAGAAACTCTTAAATGGACAACGGAAAATCACAAACACTATGTGGAACCATCCGGAATAGTAGGTTTAGCTGGAATTAGAAAGAATGCTGATATATTTAAGAAATATAAAAAAATAGTTACTGTAATATCAGGAAGAAATATGGCGTATGATAAATTCTTGAAAATATTAAATGAAAGCTGTAGCTAACAATGTATAAAAAATCATAGCCACCCTTCGGGATGGCAACGTGTGTTCAAAAAAGGAACCTTTTTTAGACGACACAGAGAGTGCAAAACAACACTGTCTTACAGCCCGACATCGTCGGGTTTTTTAGTTTTGAAAGTCCCCAAAGTGACCCCCTAAACGTTTTTTTTGTCTTTGTGGGATTTAATTCTTATTTTTGAAAAAGTAGCATTTACAAAGGCGTACAATGCAATGTTTTGGACGAACAAAGAGCTTAGAGCGCTGTAAAAGCCGTGCAAGGTTTTTGGTTTGTCATCGCCATACACTACAGCTGGTTGTTTTATTGCTAATCACAATTCCCGTCCTTTCTGTCTACAAAATTTATATTAAACCCATCGTTGGTAATGGCGCTCAAGATGATACACTGTCCGATATCGCCATCCAACCATTCACTGAAAATGATAGCGCCTTTAAGGTTTTAATTCTGCCGTTTGACCCGCTGGAAGATTGCAGCACTCAAGAATCTGATTTGGCTAAAGCCGTCTACAAAAGGTTGGTATCACTCAAAGAACAAGACACTCTTGAGATCAGTGTTAAATATGAAACAACTCAGGCATGCCCGGCGACTTTTGCAGAAGGAAGGGACATAGGCAACGATTTTAATGCTGACCTGGTTATCTGGGGCGAAACCTATGAAAAGTGCCTACTTGATACTGCCAAAGCGTGCCTAAAATATGTCCTCCTTAAAGAAGCAAGATACAAAATCGAAAGGGTTGGCAGCACCGATATTCGACGTTTTGCCAGCGTGGCGGAGATAACACAGGGCTATCTGCAAAAAGACATCGATTATATTATCTACTGGACGCTGGGACTGGAAGCATATACAAAAAATGATTACACCACCGCACTGGAGTATTTTGAAAAGATTGAAGCGGCTTTTTCAGAACAATACGAAGAATTGTTTTTTTATTTAGGCTTCATCTGCTCCGAGCTCAACCAATACGACAAAAGCGCGGATGCTTATAAAGCCGTAATAAATATCAATCCCGATTATGCAGACGCTCACTACAACTATGCCATTCTGCTTTACAAACATTTTCAAGACTATGGCGGTGCCAAGCAGCACTACCTACAAGCCTTAAGAGTCAATCCAGATTATGCAGACGCTCACAACAACTATGCCACTCTGCTTATGGACGATTTGCAGGACTATGAGGGTGCCAGAGAACACTACCTCAAAGCTCTAAGGGTCAATCCCGATTATGCAGACGCTCACTACAACTATGCCATTCTGCTTCACAAACATTTTCAAGACTATGATGGTGCCAAGCAGCACTACCTACAAGCCTTAAGAGTCAATCCCGATTATGCAGGCGCTCACAACAACTATGCCACTCTGCTTATGGACCATTTGCAGGACTATGAGGGTGCCCGAGAACACTACCTCAAAGCTCTAAGGGTCAATCCCGATTTGGCACAAGCTCACAACAACTTTGCTATTCTGCTTTACAAACATTTTCAAGACTATGGCGGTGCCAAGCAGCATTATCTAAAAGCCTGTGAACTCAATTCAACCTTGAGAAACCAAGAAGCGGATACGATTTTCGGTGTCGCCGCCAAATAAAATCCGCTCCTTTTTGAACCTCAATATCCCCTCAGAAAACACCCCAAATCAGCACGAAGTGAGCCGCTCATAATCCCTGCAATCCGTACCCCACTGCCTTTCAGTTAAGTGGGGACTCCATTTTTTCCAGGCTGCGTTTCCTGCTCGAGCTTCCTCTATTCTCATTCATTCAGCAACCATTTAACGTCTCCACCATCGTGAAAATATAAAAGGAACAGTTAGATAATTTAACCTCCTGGCGTATCAACTCTCTTAGAGCTTTAATTCCATAAATATCGATGAATGTGATCTCTCCAAGATTGAGTGTGAGTTTTTTCCTTTCTTTCAAATATTGCTCGCATGCTCTTTTGAGCTCAACCGCCTCGTCTTTCATGAGCTTGCCTCGAAGTATCAAAATTGGTGATTTCAAATCAGCAGCTATGTGCTTAATATTTAACATTTTTATTTCCATTTTTATGTTATTTTGAAGTACTGCCTGTTAAAAGCTGAGCTACGGCCTCCACCAAGTTTTTTCCATCATCGCTTTTATAGACTATTTCATCAGCTGCCCAACAACGGAAGTCCAACTCTACGCCTGGATAACTTGTTTCAAACAAAACCGATACGCTTTTGCAACGGCCTACAATTTTATTAATTGATTCAATGTTTTGTCCATCCAGATCGAATATCATTAAATCAATTTCGGGGTCAAGGATTGTCTATATGTATCCGTCTAAATGG
>JAZFYA010000438.1:0-2474 GCA_036443315.1 Pseudomonadales bacterium | reverse complement strand
CTCTATACTGAAAGCAGACATTCAGGTATGAATAATGATAGGAAACAAACGACCCAAGCAGACGTTCGGCATATCAAATTCATGAACCAAGCTAGCAGTGGGATGGATGAAAACCACGTAAAAGGGTCCGGTGCCCGACTCAGCGAGACCGCCCGGGACCGTATCCGTAATCAGCTCGATCGCAGATCTTAGCCCACTAATTTCCCCAAGACAGTTTTCCCACCTAGTTTTCAGGCCTTCCTAGGATAGCCTCGCGCGGACCGAGTGTAAGGTTTTGGGTTCCTGTACGACTCATTCACAAGTGCGAGAGAACAAAACAGCTCAGAAGAGATGCTGACATTTTTAACCTGGATAGGAGAAAGACTATGAAAACACTGATTAAACCACTCATCGCCGCTGCCGCTGCGACCGCCCTATTATTCGCAGGCATTGCTGCCGCCGCGATCGCCTTTTCCGCAGGCAACGCCGCTGCCGATCACCATAGGGATCGCACGAAGATCGAGACGGTTCTATCCACCTACGAGAAAGCACTGAACGCTTTGGACGCTGACACCGTGATGACGCTCTATGCCGATGACGGCGTATTCATGCCGCAGCACAGTGCGCCGAATATCGGCAAAGAGGCCGTCCGCGCAGCCTATAACGGCGTGTTCCAAGCCATCAAGCTCGACATCGAGTTCACCGTCGATAAAATCCTCCAGGTTTCACCGGAATGGGCCTTTGCCCGCACGCGATCCGAAGGCTTTGTAACCATCAATGCGACGGGTGATAAAGGGCCGGAAGCCAATCAGGAGCTGTTCGTCTTCCAGAAGCAGGATGACGGCGAATGGAAGATCGCCCAGTACATCTTCTCAACCACCAATCCACCACGCCAGTAACGGAGGGCGCAGCAATGTTTAATCAACTCACGAAATTCGTTAATGCCCCTGCCGGGCGTTCATAGCGATCATATTTATCCTATCGGGCGTCGGAAAGATCGGTGCGTTTGAAGCCACCCAAGACCGGCCAATGTCCGCTTAATACTGAAAGCGATGTATGGACTCCACCAACCTAAATTAAGTAGGCTGGTGTCGACAAAAACAAAGGAGTCCATACAATGAAAAATTCTACCGTAATTGGCATAGATTTGGCAAAGAAAGTTATCCAGATTTGTAAGATAGACAAGCATGGAGAATTGATATCAAACAAAGCCATCAGTCCGAGTAAGCTAAGGGAGTTATTGGCAAAATCAATCCCTTCAATTGTTGCCATGGAGGGATGTGGGTCATGTCATTACTGGGCAAGGCTGGCGCGAAAGTACGGGCACGACGTTCGCATCATTAGCCCGAGAAGGGTCAAAGCATTTCTGCAAGGGCATAAAACTGATGCCAATGATGCCTTAGCCGTCGCCATCGCATCAACACAGTTCGGCATGGTATTCAGCCAAATAAAAGAAGAAGAGCAGCAATCACTGCAAACATTAGAAACCAGTCGTAAGTTTTTAGAGAAAGAACTGACCGCATTAAATAATCATATACGTGCTTATCTGTACGAGTATGGAATAACCATGAACAGGGGCCAAAGAAGCTTGAGAGAAACGATTGTTATTGACCTTGATACGCTTGATACCCGTTTACCCATGTGTCTCAAAAGTACACTAAAGTTACTATGGGAACGCTATCAATTAACCGTGGTGCAATTAAAAGAAACAGAAAAATACAGAGCGGTGCTGGTGAAGCAATTAGAACCCTGTAAAAGGTTAATGGCGTTGGAAGGTATCGGGGAAGTTTGTGCCGCGATGTTGTATGCCAGCATGGGTGATGGCAAAGAATTTAAAAACGGTCGCCAGGCATCCGTTTATATAGGCTTAACCCCGAAGCAGCATAGTTCAGGCGGTAAAACCTATATGCGGGGGATCGATAAACAAGGCGGTAATAAAGCGTTAAGGGCTGCACTTTACCAAGGAGCTTTATCGGTTATTTCTCGATTACCCAGTGAACCACGAACTGTAAAAGAAGCATGGTTACTAAAGTTGATTGAACGTGCGGGTGTTAAACGTGCTTGTATTGCCCTGGCCAATAAAACAGTCAGGACCGCCTGGGCATTATTAGCCACCGGGAAATCCTACGAACCTGCTTTACTGAGTCGGTGATGAAGAGCAATCTATTTAGATAAGTTGAGGATTGAATTAACACAGGAACATTCTGCAATGATAACGTAGCATAAAAGGTTAAACCAACCCGCCTAAAACCTGTAACGTCCGCAAGCCTTAGAGGCTACGAAAGCGAAAAGGAAGGCAGGTGCGCAAACATCGAAGGCTAGAGGGTAGCTTCCTCAACAAGAAGCCGTATATACGCAAGCAGTTTACATTTTTATGCAAAGTTAACGTTGTAAAATAGGTGGAGTCCATATACGGACGTTCATGATGGAATAAAAAATCCTCCTTTTGGTGCACATACACACTGATATAACCAAATTAGAAGATCACAATAGTA
>JAZFYA010000437.1:0-6828 GCA_036443315.1 Pseudomonadales bacterium | reverse complement strand
CGGCATTGCCGAGCAAAGTCATATTCAAGCTGGCGTCACCGCGATTGAGTTCGTCGAGTTTGGACTTCGCTGCGGCTTTAGCTTCTTCTTGCGTATTATAGGGGTGCGGTAGCCTATGCACATTTTCGCCGGACGACGTGCTGCCCAACGGGGGGGTATATTCTTCGGTCTCTTCACTATATTCCGCGTTGATCAGATCCGGCCAATAGGCAATGACTTTGCTGTAATCCTGCCGCTCATTCAGTTGGTAGCTGCAATGCCCGACACCGGACGTAATACTAACCGGTGGCATGTGTTTGCCCGTCGCTGTATAGTAGGGGGACACTGACAACTAAACAACTTAAAGGATATTCAATTCAACACTCGATCCTGACAAAATACCTCTCTTAGGATTGAATATTTTTTTAATGAAGGTTGGTCTTACCCCAAAAAAACGCACACTCAGTTAGTGAGCAGGTTTCGTTTCTAACGCGCTACGCTTGTTGGCTACTGCACCCGATCAGGGTGAACAACAACACACTAATCCCAATCTTTTTTAGCATCGTCCACTACCTTTTCAATAGGAATAGTCTCATCTGCGTCTGTATGTTTTGCGATCCGTGTTTGTTGGTCGTGATAATCTTCCGCCTCATTGAGATAGGCCTGGGATCTATCCATGTGGGTCTCTGCTATGTCCCCATAGACATCGCCTGGCCCCGTTGCTTGTGTTTACCCAGCCCTAGTAAAGGCACCAGCAAGGCCGCCAGGGCCTCGTCGTAACCCAGGTACAGCCCCATAGCGGCCACCAACAGGCCGCCGATCATTAACCACTTCATTGAAATGTGCATCGTGTTGTCCTCTTGTAAAGAGACTTAGCCCATCTTTGACACTTTTCGCCTGATTTTCACCGATATTCGTCAAATTAGACCCTATTAAATTTATAACTTATTGTTTATACGACAAATAATATTTTTCACCCAAATGTAGTGCCATAATCGTTCTTAGAGGGGTTGACATTCTGAATTTTTCTTTCCAGACTACTTTTCATGATTCAAAGATGGGCTAGGGAGAAGAGCGGCAGAGGCAAAAATTGATAGAATGACATAAATGTAGTGCCATAACGGCATTTTAAAAATTATAACTCATTGTTTTAATGGAATATTATAAGAGGGAGTGTCAAAGATGGGTTAGGAATGAACGGCACCCTCGAACAGAGAAAGAAAAAGCGTTTTTATTTAGCCGGACTATTCAAGCACAACACCGTGATACCTTAATTCCGAACACGGAAACGGTCCCATCTGTCCTATCAGACCATTATCCATACAGATCTCACCGATCCGGGTAACGACGTGCCTGATCCTTCCCAAACGTGAATGAAACGACAGGATAATTTGCTCCGCTTGCAACCCGTAACCGTTAAGCAATCTTCATAGCCTAGTTCTTAAGGACTTGCTGCTATAGAAATCAGTCAGAATGGAACGGGCATTGTCCGGTGAAGCGTCGTTCGTGCACTGGCAATCGCATCCATGCATTGCCAGCATACACTCCGTCTCTGGAGATAAAGCGTGAAGCGCCATAAATTAGGCGCACAGACATCATTCTTTTACGAAATACGTTTCACGCATCACGAGATACATTTAACTTGTCTCACACTGTAAATAAGGCCTATTCTTCTTAAATGGGCTTAAGAACTAGGCTATGAAGCAATCTTAGCTGTGCATCTGAGACAACCTGGCACTGACGCCGTGTTTAATTGCTACATAACTGAATGGTTGGATGGTTATATTGCTGATTGTTAAATGGCTCAATGGCTCAATGGCTGATCCCTTTCTTTGGCCATATTACCCCAAACTGTGGCTTGCTGTTCCAGCCCGGGATCATCGTTGATGGCCTGTCCGGCTACTTCCGTGGTCGGGGGTACCTCGCCCTGTAGCTGTTGTATCACATGGCCTAATTCATGGGGCAGGTGTTTCGCCTGTCCGGGGCCCATATGGATCTCGGTGCCCTCGGTATAGGCATGGGCGCCTATTTGCGCGGGTTTTGGGGAATTGCGATGGACGCGCACATCGGAAAGATCCATGCCACTGAAGGATTCCATCCCCGTTTTAAGCCGATCCGGCAGGCCGGTGTTGTTTTTCTTTTTCTGCACCACACTTTGCGCCTGTTCCTGCGAACGTTTCCCGGTTTCCGGTTTATATAATTGCTTATACATGGCTTTTTCCTCATTATCGGTTTTTTAAAATGGTTGATTTCTAATTGCTGATTGTGTGTGTTAAATGGTTATATTGTATTGTTGCTTGCTGGCAGAAGGCAGAACAGGACACTGACACACAACAACTTAACTTAATTTTTGCTGACGTCTTAGTTGGCAATTTGCGACTTGATGGATGCCTCCATTTGTTTGTTTTGAAACCTCTATCCTTCTTGATGAAACCTGTTTCGTCAAGAAGGTGGGAGGTATCCATATATGTCCCCCTACTTTCTACTCCTGGTTTCTCGGGGGTACTCTTATGAAATGATTACCAAATTTTATCTGGCCAGAATAATTGCTCGGATCCAAGTCAAATTCTTTCCTTCGTTCTCTATCCTCCTCTGACTCGACAGGACCATAGTCTCGAGCATTCTGACGCTTACCAGCAGCGTGGTATTTACTAAATATATTCGCCCCAAGCTGACCCCCCTGTCCATAATCATAACCAATGCGCTCAAAGACACGAACTACGGTACTTAACGTTTTGTCTATCAAATGTTTATCAGGTGGCGGCTCATATGGCTCATATGGCTCATGTTTCCGAAAATTTTCTTTCACTTCCGCTATTGTTACTGTCCGTCCGTTTTTAATCTTAAGTTTTGCATCGGGTGTTAGGTTCGCGAACCCTTTTGATAGCATAAAGTTTATATAACCGTTTTCGGAATGATTTTTTTTCCCTTCGTGTATCCGTTTTTCTTGTCCCTCACTTAACGTTGAAGTAGTTAGTGGTCTAATAAATGGATTTTCTCCAACACTGTCAGGTATGCTCAGTTGATTCCACATTTCTTTGCGAAATTCCTCCATCCCTTGTTCTACCTCCTGTCGTTCTTCCTCTGACAGTGGTGGTATTGGCCTTCCACTATATACACTGGGTTTGGGTGGGACTACTCTTTGAATGATATTGTTACCTTTTGCCTGTACGGCCTGCACAATTGGTGCCCGGGCATGATGTCCCGGTGCTGACGTAGCCCGACGCTGTCCCAATCTTCGTGTTGCTGTGCGAGCGGTTCGTCCTTGCTTCCCCTTACGTTGTATCTGTGATGTGTATGACATGTTTCTTTCTCCTGTTGTTTATTCATATAGACCTAAGTGACTAGAGGCAGCCACCTCTCTTTAAAAGTTTTAATACTTGAATGTCTTACCGATATTGACTTACCGGAAGGTTGGCCCGGCCAACCAGGTGACTAATGATTTGCGTACCCCTGAAGTTACCGGTGTGACTCTATGTAAAAGAAAAGAAGGGAAAAAGATCAGCGAATTGAATGCGTTTGGACAATCAGCAATACAACTCCCATAATTGATTTCTAATATTCCACCTTGGTATTCTTCCGGTTTTGATAATTGTAATACGACAGTTATTTTTCTATTACAAACTTCTGCTCCTAAATCCGCATGCCAATCATAATGTCCGCCATCACCATAATAGATTGTATACTGCAAGTAATCCTGGAATCCTGAAAGGTCATAATGCCACATTTCCTCATTGGCTATCAAAGCGTATTGGGCAATTTTTTCGTACAACCAAAGCGCGTCGGGTCCTTTATCAATCCATCCGATTTCACAGGTTCGCATATCAGATTCACCCCACGTGTCCCTTGCTGTTAACACCTCCCCTGGGTCTTTGGGCACTCTGCCCCCAATCTCATATATTTTGCTTAGTTCATCTTCACTAAAAACCTCTTCTAAATAATAATAATTAAAATGATCAATACTTTCCTCTCTATGATAATTAATGAATAGCTGTGATCCTGAGCTCATGGGTGGACTCCTAACGTTCTTGTCTTTTATGACTATGTGTACCGCAGATGCAGTGTCTGTATTAATTGTGGTAGATGTGTTGTGTCTGTGTTTTGAATTCTTTTATGCTTTTTTGTCCCGGGTGGGTTAACGCCATTGCCTTAAGGCGTTCATCCACGAATCCCCTGTATGAAATACAGAGGATCCACACAGTAAAAATCGTGCTTTAGTCCTACTACCCAGTGTTATTTTAAGACTTCTCTTCTAGTGCGGTTACCCTTCCTTCTATCAGGGCAAGTCTAGTGTCTGTGTTAGGCCCGACGTTTTCATTTGCGTTATTAAAACTGCTTGGAATTCCACTGCCACCTCCTCCCCAGCCCCAGCCCGCCCTCTGAGTTATTTCACTCCCTCTCTTACCAGTTTTGACGTTATTCGCAGGCACTAACGTTGAATCAAGTTTTAGTGCTCTAGATAATTGGCATGGTGCTCTTTTTTTCGTAGCCGTGCGTGAGTCGTGACTCCGCAGGTCTTTACGTTGAATCTCTGATTTATATGTCATTTTTAATGCTCCTATCGTTGATTAAAATAAATAGCTCATGACCTGACCTCATGGGTGGACTCAAGAAAAAGGGGTCACCCATTAGCCGATTCCTGTCAAGCAGGCAAAGCAAATTCATTGGTTTTTTTTAAACCAATACAGTTGACCCTATAGGTCGTTCTGTTTGTTAACTGTCATGCACCTAAAAATTTCATGGTATGGTGTCAACTCATATGCACCAGTCACCCATTTGAATGAAGGCGTTTGTGGGTGGCTACACGTAGATACCCACAGCCCTTGGCGTCTGCCTCAGAAATCATTTAGTGCCGTACGTTGTCCAAGTCGACGATAAGACGATTTAGCGACCATATCGTGATGACAAATTTGTGGTTTAGACCGTGTGGGTCTATCCAGACCGTAGTGGCTCAACGCATGGGCATATCAGTGTTTAACAAACAGATAATAGGTAGGTTAAGTGAGTGGTTTAATCAAGTATAATGGTTTTACCAACCCCTATTACGAACTCACCCACTTAACCAAAACTTTAAAGTCTATGTCATCATTTTGAATAACCAAATGCTTTGTTAACATCACAACTGCCTGGTCGCGCAGCACATAAAAACACGCCCTGGCGAGTTTATGCGCCACCGTTTTTTGCTCCTGCAAAAACGGCATACACTACGTCCCTGTAGATAACCGCTTTTTTGGCAACGATGACGTTGGTTTTTGCCAGTTTACGTTGATAGTATCGCTTCACGGTATCGCTATAGCGAATGGCAAAGTTAGCCGCTTCAATAAACGCCCATGCCAGATATTTGTTCCCGTTTTTTGTGTTGGTTTTACTTTTCTTTTTTCCGTTACTGTAGCGGGCACCATTCACACAACGGCAGTAAGAGGCATAGTTTCCCACTTTATTAAAGCGGAAGATGTCCCCTGTTTCCAGCATAATGGTCAACGCCAGGATCAAGCCAATACCATCGATACTGGTTAATTTAACGAACGCCTCTTTTAATTTTAGTTGCTGCTTTAATGATTTTTCAATAAGCCTGATGTGTTGCGTTAAACACTGCATGACAACGAGGTTACCACTGACAGCCAGACAGACATTGGGATCAGCAAAGTCCTCCGCAAGCTGCTCCGGGGTGAGTTGTTTGATCTTGTTACTGGCTAATCGATTATTCAGATGCCGGGTATACAAGCCTTGTATCGAAAGCAAATTGAGCGTGTTTTGCTGGACTAACTGAAGACGCTTGCGCAATAAATCACGCACCATCCGTTCTTCTTTTGGATAGATATAGCCTTCAGGTAGAATGGCTAATCGCAACATGTTGGCTAACCAGTTTGCGTCACTGTCATCATCGCCGTGCTTTAAGCCTGAGTATTGTTGTATGGCGGCGGTGTTGGCCAGATGTACTTTAAACCCAGCTTCCATCAGTCCGTCAACCAGCCAGTACCAATTGTAGGTCGATTCAACGACCAGACCTTTGATGCGATCAAGAAAGGGCGTGAGTAACATCACAATTGCTGTAAGGTCATTGGTGATACGCTTCTTTAATACACTTTCACCTTGTTCATCGACCAAATGTATAACACTATTATTTGAATGCAAATCAATTCCACCATATAGTTTCATGACTGTCTCCTCCGCTATGCGGTTTTGTATGTGTTGTTTGAACCACTTACTTTACCGCTAGCTCGGAGGAGATTTCTATATGATTATCAAGTATCATATTGACGCTTCACCCGGAGTATGTAATTTAGATTGAGTAAATCATAAGGAGACACTGACACACAACAACTTAAGAGACGACAGTGCCACGCACATCAAACATCACGTCAGTCCATCCACCCACCCCGTCATAGTCTCCGTAGCACATCGCGTCGATGTGCCTTGCTCGTAAAGCTGAAATCATTAAATTGTTTTATTGTTAAATGGCTAAATAATTAATTGATCAGTCGAAAATATTATTTATTCCGGATCGGGGGATCATCGGTGTTAAGGATATAGTATGTACTTCTACCACGACCCTGCCGGCTTAGATAGTTGGCCGCTAGAAGTGAAGCCAGTGCAGTTTGCGCTTGTGTTTTGCTGAGTCCGAGTTTTTGCCGACAATCGCGATTGGTAATACGCTCCTGTTTGCGAGCAAGCATCAGTACGTCCCGTTCACCCTGTAAAAGAAGCCGTTTGCGTTCTCCTGGCGCTATGCGGTTAGAATAAACGACCAGGGTAAATTGTGAAAAATCATCAATAAAGCGTGGGGGTCGGCGCTGGTTTGTTCGCGCCCAGCGTTGAATTTTATCGATGCCTTGTCCCCAGGAATCA
>JAZFYA010000436.1:0-6936 GCA_036443315.1 Pseudomonadales bacterium | reverse complement strand
AGTTGTTCATGGCAAGGCGTTTGAACGCAGGAAACTGTCAATATTTCAAGTTCAAACTGTCAAGTTCAAACAACGCAGCCATGGACAAAAAGGGGGTGTGACGTGCATGGATGCACTAATGCCGCAGACGCATGGATGTGCAGGAGCGGCCTATAACACCTAAATTTCAATCGCTTTGGGTATAATCCCGCCGCCACCCTCGGTAGTCTAACCCCTCACTTGGTTGGAACCCCACGCCCTGGTGAGGGGTTAGACTACCGAGGGTGGCTAGACTGTGCAGTGTCCGAGTCGGTAGCACTAAAGTAGCTGTTCGCAATGCAAGGCCCGCTAAAGGGCGTGGGGTTCCAACCGATAGTGGGCCTTGCATTGCGGACAGCGGGTTCAAAGCTCCTCAGTTATATTATCTCCCGGCTTACCACTCACCTGTTTTAATGCCAATATGAAAAACCACATCTGGCGCAGTATCTACGGCAATGTCCTCGCTCACCGCCAAATCCAATACCCATTTTTGATTTAAGCGAATAGCACCTCCGACAATTAATTGGGCAGAGTCGCTACCCAACTCAGTTAAAGCACTGTCATAAAATGCACTATGGACATCCAATTGTAATTTTAAGCTGACTGTGTCGGTAGCCAACCAACTGACTGTGGATGAACCATAGACCACCCAATCTTCCCGAAAATCATCCAGCACTTCGCCGCTTTCCATCCACAGCAAACCGACGCTGCCATGCAAGCTAATATTGTCGTCACGCAACAAACCCTGATCACTAACATTAACCCCAAGCGATATATCAGTTGATTCAGAACCCAGCAGCGAACCCGCATCACCCGTCGGCAACTTTATTGCACTGCGCAATGCCCATTGACGACTCGTAGATTTTGACAATTGATAGCCGACACTAAAACTAATATCGCCAATGCCATCATCAGATCGAGAGAGACTGCTTATCGTCTGACCATTATTTTGGTAGGTAAGCTGCAGTTGATCACGGGGAAATTTTGGACGGTCTCCAGTGGGAAAATTCCAGAAATCATGCCAATCTTCAATAAAACCATCGAGACGGCCACTATCATGGCTGAGGTAGGGAATATCCACACCGAACTCTATCCCGTCTGCAAAACCATAACGAAATTGCACATTAGCGCGGTGAGTTTCGCCATCAATAAAAATCGCTTCGGTGCTGTTACTGTGTTCAGTAAAGTTATTAGATACCTCCAGCTGCAAACCCGTTTTTAATTGCCCATCGCTAGTCAGCTGCGCGCTTTGCGCTGCGGGCAGACCGTACACCTGTACAAAGGGATTGCGATTAACACTGACATAGGGATCGTTTAAACTGTCCGCCTGTGCCCAATAGCCCGCACTCAATATCCACCAGCCTATAACCAGGCATACCGTATTATTCTTTTTCATCCCCTTAACCCCGATCCGAATACGTTAATTTTTATAACGAACAACCTTAAACCCTGATATCTGCTACGTTACTTTGTAAGGTAGATTATAATCGAATGGCACTGACTTAAAGGCAGCGCTGTTAACAGCTTGCGATGGTAGTATCCCGCCGCCACCCTCGGTAGTCTAAGCCCTCACTCGGTTGGAACCCCACGCCCTGGTGAGGGCTTAGACTACCGAGGGTGGCTAGACTGTGCAGTATCCGTGTACCACTGGAGTAGCTGTTCTACGCTGAGCTCACTTAAGGGCGTGGGGTTCCAACCGAAAGTGGGCTCAGCGTAGAACAGCGGATTCAAGGCTCCAGGTTTATGGTTCCTTAGTTGTTCAACCTTAAGTCAGTGCCATTCGATTATAATCCACCATTTTTGCCAGATTACGCAATAAACGGCATCGCGATAAAAGGCGGCGCTAATCCAGCCACTCCTGCGAAACCCTTGACTAAGTACCATTCCCACCCTGCCCTAACAATCCATTGCTCACGCCTATAAAAAAGTGGCAGGTTAAAATATATTAGCTGAACTCCTCACTGGCAACCGACTGCGACCACCCCGATGTTCATATAAGATGATAACAAATTAACGTTGGGGATTAGCCCGTCTGTCGGTATAATTGGCAAAGCAATGATTCTGGAACCCTACTATGCGAGCCACCTTGATCGCCCTAGCAACAAGTTTTCTACTTTTGACCGGCTGTGGTCAAAAGGGGCTCTTGTATATCCCACAAGACCAACATACTGCAACGCCTGCTTTCGATGATCAAGACAGTGAAAAAAACCACGCTTCAGCAGACAGTAAGCCCTATACCCAAAGCGATTGAAATTTAGGTTTTAGAGTGCGTCCCTTTTTGTCTATGGCAAGGCGTTTGAACGCAGGAATATGTCAATATTTCAAGTTCAAACAACGCAGCCATGGGCAAAAAGGGGCGTGCTATAACACCTAAATTTCAATCGCTTTGGGTATAATTAAACACCAACCCTATATCAGGTTAATCCACTAATGGATGCATTTGAGTATCGCAACGGCGAGTTGTACGCCGAAAATGTTCCTCTAGCCACTATAGCCGAGCGCTATGGTACCCCCACCTATGTTTATTCCCGAGCCTATCTGGAACAGCAGTTTTTGTCCTATCAACAAGCGCTGACAGGCCGTGACCATTTAATTTGCTACGCGGTAAAAGCCAATTCCAATATTGCAGTGCTGAATGTATTAGCGCGCCTGGGGGCGGGTTTTGATATTGTTTCTATGGGTGAACTGGAACGGGTACTGATCGCCGGTGGCGATGCTGCCAAAGTGGTTTTTTCCGGCGTCGCTAAAACCGCCGATGAAATGCGCCGGGCGCTGACAGTCGGCATCCACTGCTTTAACCTGGAATCTGCAGCGGAGCTAGAGATTTTACAACAAGTGGCCGCCGAGATGAATCTTGTTGCGCCGGTTTCTGTTCGGGTTAATCCTGACATTAACGCCAATACCCACCCCTATATCTCCACCGGCTTGAGAGAAAACAAGTTTGGTATCGATATTGATCAGGCTCCGGCGGTTTATCGTCGTGCGGCGGAGCTGACTAATATCGACGTCATCGGTGTGAACTGCCACATCGGCTCCCAACTCATTGAGGTTACCCCGTTTCTGGATGCATTTGACAGAGTACTGGCCCTGATTGATCAGCTAGCTGAAGACGGCATCACTATCCGCCACCTGGATTTGGGTGGTGGCCTCGGTGTGCGCTATTGCGATGAACAACCACCGTCACCCTCTGAATATGTAGCTGCGGTGCTGGAACGTCTGGGTGATCGGGAAGTGACCCTAGCCTTTGAACCAGGCCGCTCTATTACCGCCAATGCAGGGGTATTATTAACCCGCGTCGTGTACTTAAAGTGCAACCCCCACAAAAACTTTGCCTTAATCGATGCGGCAATGAACGACATGATCCGCCCGGCCCTCTATCAGGCCTGGCTCAATATCAACCCGGTCAAGCCCCGTAGCAAGGGTGAGGCCAAGCACTGGGATTTGGTAGGTCCGGTCTGCGAAACCGGGGATTTTCTCGGCAAGGATCGACAATTAATCCTCGAACCGGGGGATTTATTGTCGGTTGCTTCATCGGGGGCCTATGGATTTACGATGAGTTCCAATTACAATAGCCGTGGACGCGCAGCGGAAGTAATGGTGGATGGCGATACTATCCACCTGATCCGAACGCGAGAAACCATCGCCGACCTGATGCGAGGTGAAGTGCTGCTTCCCTGAGTACGTAGCGTGTACGTAGCGGGAAACCAGCCTCTCCATAGACAGCATCGATCTTGAATCGCGCTAGCGGCGAAGCGTATTGATGGAAGCATTGCTATGCTGCTACGTTTTACCAAAATGCACGGCCTCGGTAACGACTTTGTCGTGCTAGACCTCCTCACTCAGCGCTTGGATCTGCAGGAAAAGCATATTCGCAAGCTGGCGGACAGACGCTTTGGCATCGGCTGCGATCAGGTTTTAGTGGTGGAAGTCCCGCGCCAACCGGATGTGGATTTTCGCTACCGTATCTTTAACGGCGACGGTGGCGAAGTAGAGCAATGCGGCAACGGTGCTCGCTGTTTCGCCAGGTTTGTACGCGATAAAAAACTCACCGGGAAGCACAAAATCAAGGTCGAAACCAATGCTGGAATTATCGAGCTGTCCCTAACGGAAGACCACCAGGTACGCGTCAATATGGGTAAGCCTGAACTCAACCCGGCACACATTCCTTTTAACACCGACAGCCGCGCTGAGATCTATACTATTGAGGCCGACGGGCAATCATGCAACATCGGTGTGGTATCAATGGGCAATCCCCATGCGATAATGCTGGTAGACGATGTTAGCACCGCCGCAGTAGAGACTCTAGGCCCGGCGATCGAATCGCACCCGCAATTTCCCCAGCACGTTAATGTCGGTTTTATGCAGATCGTGAATCGCAAAGAAATTAACCTGCGGGTATACGAACGGGTTGCTGGTGAAACCAAGGCTTGTGGTACCGGTGCCTGTGCGGCGATAGTCTACGGTCAATTGCGGGGTCTACTGGACCAATGCATGCACGTCAATCTTGCCGGCGGCAGTCTGACAATTGAGTGGCGCGGAGAAGGTCATCCCGTTATGATGACAGGATCTGCAACTAGTGTATTTGAAGGGCAAATTCGGCTTTAGAGAGGGGTGGCCTCTGCGATAAGTCGCCACACTTGTCGTAGAACTGAAAAGCCGTAGAACTGAAAACAGTGTTATCAAGAGAGGCATTACGTGGAATCAGTCAATAACAATTATGAGCAAGACATTACCGAAGAAGATATTGCCCAGTATCTCAAAAGCCACCCCGACTTCTTTCTCAAGCGAGATGACCTGCTGCTGGAATTAGAGCTAGCGCACCCCAGCGGCCAGGCGGTATCACTGCTTGAGCGCCAGGTCTCTCTACTCCGCGAACGCAATATAGATTTGCGCAGCCGTCTCAACAACCTATTGGACAATGCTCACGACAACGATCAGCTATTTGATAAAACCAAGCAACTAGTGCTGGCGCTGATTGACGCACAAGGACTGGACTCTATTGTGAACACGTTTAACCGAAGCCTGCTAAGCGACTTTACTGTAGACTTTTCCAACCTGACATTATTTGGCAATCCGACATTACATCGCTCTGTAACTTCACGAATGGTTCAAGTAGATGAAGCCTATCAAAAAATTCCCGGCCTGTTAAAAAGCAACAACGCTATCTGCGGCGTTTTACGTCCAGAGGAGTTACAGTTTTTATTTTCCGACCAAGCCGAACGCGTAGGCTCAGCGGCAGTAGTCCCGTTAAGCTTTGGCAATCCACTGGGCGTTGTTGCTATCGGCAGCAAAGATTCCAACCATTTTCGCTCCAGCATGGGTACATTGTTTTTGTCTTATATTGCTGAAGTACTAAACCGAATTTTACCGCGTTACTTGAATGCCTGAAACGCGACGTTATCGGTCAGAACCAGGGAAACCCCTGAATGAACAATAACGCTATCTGGCAACAAAAAATTGAACAATTTCTCGCCCATCTGAAAACTGCAAGACAGCTTTCTCAACACACTTTAAGTAATTACCGTCGCGACCTGGAAAAGTATGTCGCCTACATTCGCAGTAAAAATATTAGTGATTTATCTCAAGTCCATAATGCTGACGTACGTCAGTGGGTAGCGCATCTACATCGTAACGGCTTAGCGGGCCCTAGTTTGCAGCGAGCCTTATCCGCCCTGCGCAGCTTTTATAAATATCTCAATCGCCAAAACGGCAAGCATAATAATCCAGCCCTTGATGTACAGGCACCCAAATCGGCAAAGAAAATACCGAAAGCATTAGATGTAGATAATATCCAACAACTATTGTCAATTAAAGGGGACGACTGGCTGAGTGTTCGCGACCGCGCTATTCTGGAGTTATTTTATTCTTCCGGCCTACGGCTCTCGGAGCTGGTAGATTCGAATTTGCACGATATTGATTTAAGTCAAGCACTCATCACCGTTACAGGTAAGGGCCGAAAAACTCGCGTATTACCTATTGGCCGGTACGCGATAAAAGCTTTGCAAAATTGGCTAACTATTCGCGACGACGTAAACCCAATCGACGACGCCGTATTTTTATCCAAACGGGGAACACGTTTAGGCCAGCGCGCTATTCAACAGCGCTTAAAAAAATACAGCCTGCAACAAGGTATGGGGCAAGGTATTCACCCTCATATGCTGCGTCACTCCTTCGCCAGCCACATGCTGGAATCTAGCGGCGACTTACGGGCGGTGCAGGCGTTATTGGGCCATGCCAATATCTCTACCACTCAGGTCTACACACATTTGGATTTTCAGCATTTGGCCAAGGTGTATGACAAAGCACATCCACGGGCTATTAGGAAAACAACGAAAGGTGAAAAAGGATAAATGCCCACATGCGGGGTGGGCCTTGACCCACCGTATGGCACTTACTTAAGGGCAGCGCTGTTAATGGCTTGCGACCGTAGTATCCCGCCGCCACCCTCGGCAGTCTAACCCCTCACTTGGTTGGAACCCCACGCCCTGGTGAGGGGTTAGACTACCGAGGGTGGCTAGACTGTGCAGTATCCGGATACCACCGGAGTAGCTGTTCGCAATGCAAGGCCCGCTAAAGGGCGTGGGGTTCCAACCGATAGTGAACAGATAGTGGGCCTTGCATGGCGAACAGCGGGTTCAAAGCTCCTTAGTTATTCAACCTTAAGTGAGTGCCATTCCTCCTTACAGACTCTATAATCCTAGAACAAGCCGTTGAGTCTAGGGCCTGCTCCGCGGTGCGCTTTTCGCGGAGTGTTTTGGGTACTGCGGACGCCTAATACACTGACTTCTTTATACTAGAGTTTAGAGTTTCAGCAAGGAAATTATAACAAAAATTTCAGCGTGAGCACTCCGGGCCTGCAGGACAATTGACACGGTGGCCGGTCGCAAGCTGGTTGGTCTTTGCGGCTGCTGCGGAACT
>JAZFYA010000435.1:0-6931 GCA_036443315.1 Pseudomonadales bacterium | reverse complement strand
CAAGTTCAAACAACGCAGCCATGGGCAAAAAGGGGGTGTGACGTGCATGGATGCACTAATGCCGCAGGCGCATGGATGTGCAGGAGCGGCCTATAACACCTAAATTTCAATCGCTTTGGGTATATATCAAAGAATAGCAGCTCGGCGGGAAGTTCCGGCGTTCCTCGACCCAGTAATGTCATCAACATGATCCGCGTGTCTGCGGGAGAAATTCAACAGCCTGCTAGGTTAATCTAGGAGGACGTCCACTCTCTGGCTTCTTCAAGAGTAGTAAACTGTTTCGTCTCCCAAGGAAAAATGTCGCTTTCAAGTTTATATAAAGCCACAAATGCCTGCAAAGTTTTATTTTGAACGACAATAGCAAATTTCATTTTTGGATTCCTCTCCGATAGCGCAATATCAAAGACCACAAATTTTTTCACATCCTCGAGAGTCACGCAGATTTCAGTAACGTTAGTAAGGTTAACAATTCGATAGCAAATATCATCGAAATATTATTCCCGTGTGGTAATCATGGACACCTACAAATTCAGGTTGCAGACCATTTATCCGTTTGTCTATATTATCAATGACCCCACCTGATAGGTTTTAGAAGGTACGACAAACTCTGACAGCAAACTAACATCTAAACTACCGCTACTCACCTATTAGACATTTATTAACCCGTCATTACACGCAATCGTAAACGTCCGCAAATGGCAGATACTTGCCTGTGACGACCAACATTCTTTCATGCATTATCCGGATTTATTAAGGTCGACTTCATGCCCTGATTCCTTCGGCCAACAGCTTTTTAAGAAATATTGTTTTTATTGGTATGCTCGTCTTAAAACAGCAGCTAACAAGATTCATCTGACGGTACAGATAGACCTCTCTATTGGAAGGCAACTCATTCGCACAACGTCGTGTCACACATTAATGTTTCGTACCCTCTAGGCTTTTAGGCTTTGTTGTTCCTTTTACCCCGTGCAAAATCTTAGGTTATCAAGATAAATAACGGGAACCCCTGGCCACATATGATACATCTTGATTATCACTAGCAGGTGCTTTATCCTTCCCCCCCTTCCTATACCCATGCCCGTACTTTTTTAGAGGTAAATGTTGGATGAAGCCATATTTTGAAAAAATGGATGAATTTGGCAAGGCGTTGAAACCAGGTCGTATCAAACGTGCGGCAAACAGTTTCGAGCAACTGAAACAGGTCGAAGCTGACATTGATACGCAGAAAAATAACGTTAAAGAAGCGGGCTTTTCGACAGAAAAAATTAATGCCCGCGGCGTCATGACCGTTTGGCAGCGTATTGAATATCTTGTTGATGCCGATTCTTGGCACCCACTGCATAGCCTCTACAACCCTTTGGATAATGAAGAAGGCACCACCAATGTGGTGGACGGTCTAGCCAAAATTGCTGGACGCTGGGCCATTGTCATTGGTTTTGATAATAAAGTCATGGCCGGTGCCTGGCTGCCAGGTCAGTCAGAAAATATCCTGCGGGTTACCGACTTATCCATGCGACTCAATATCCCCCTGGTTTGGCTGGTCAATTGCAGTGGCGCTAAGTTACCCGAACAGGAAAAATTTTATGCCAATCGGCGTGGTGCGGGAACCCCATTCTTTCGCCATGCGGAACTTGAACAAGCCGGTATCCCGATTCTCGCTGGTATCTATGGCACTAACCCGGCCGGTGGCGGCTACCAAAGTATCAGTCCGACTATTTTGCTGGCCCATAAGGACGCCAATATTGCGGTGGGTGGCGTGGGTATTGTTTCCGGCATGGCACCACGCGGTGGTTTTGATGTGGAAATGTTGGAGGAACTTATTGCCAAGACCCGGGAATTCAGCGCCAAGCCTCCGGGTAATGTTGAAACGCATTATGACCACACTGGCTTTTTCACCAAGGTGTATGAAGAGGAAACCGGCGTGCTGGACGGACTCAAAGAATATATGCTGGCGACACCAGCGTATAAACCTGAATTTTTTCGCGTAGCAGAACCAGCAGAACCCCGATTTCCGGCTGAAGATTTATACTCCCTGCTACCCTATAACCAAAAGGAAGTGTATGACTTTGATGAAATACTGGCACGTCTGGTAGACGGCAGTGAACATCTGGAATACCGCCCTGATGCCGGACCGGAGATGTACACTGGCCTTTGCAAGATGGATGGCATGTTAGTCGGCTGTATTGGCAACCGGCAGGGATTTCTCGGCAAGGGCTATCCTGAATACGCCGATTACCCTGGCATGGGTGGCAAATTGTATCGCCAGGGGCTAATAAAAATGAATGAGTTCGTGACCTTGTGTGGCCGCGATCGCATTCCCATTATCTGGTTCCAGGATACCTCCGGTATTGATGTGGGTGACCTGGCTGAAAAAGCGGAATTGCTCGGGCTCGGCCAGGCCCTGATTTACTCTATTCAGCAGGTTGATGTGCCAATGATGCTGGCGGTGCTGAGAAAAGGCAGTGCCGCCGCCCACTATGTGTTGGGAGGGCCGACAGCAAACCGTCATAATGCCTTTACCCTAGGAACTCCGGCCACAGAGATCGCAGTCATGCACGGTGAAACAGCAGCGGTTGCAACCTATGCACGTCGAGCAACCAAAGAAAAAGATGCCGGTCGATCATTAGAACCCATAGTCGACAAGATGAACGAACTGGCACAGCGTTACCGTGATACTTCGTTGCCAGATTTCTGTGCACGCTATGGTCTGGTGGATGAAATCGTTAAACTCAGCGATATGCGTGGTTATTTAAAGGCGTTTGCCGGCGCCGCGTACCAAAACCCAATATCGATTTGTCCTAAACATCAAATGATATTACCCAGAATAATACGCGGATAATCTCGATCAGAAGGACAACTAGATTGCTAATTTTTACAATAAGACAGTTCAGGAACGCGTGTGTGATCGGCAACCCTTAAACCTATCAATAAGGCAGTATTCTGATGGAAACAGCAATAGACGTATTTATCAATGGTATCGTCGGTGTTTTTTCGGGCATGACAGTGGTGTATATCACTATGCGACTCATAACGCTGCTGGCTGGACGTGAAGCCGAAAAAGCCAAGGAGGAATAACCATGATATTTTTTGCAAACATGGGTATTTTATCCCTGACACCTGGCATGGTGTGCATGTGGACGATTGGCCTGACCTTGATATACCTGGCCATTACCAAACGCTATGAACCCCTGCTGCTGTTACCCATCGGCTTCGGTATCCTGGTAGCCAACCTGCCCTTGGCAGATTTAATGGTTCCGGGTGAAGGTCTATTCTGGCGCTTTTATCACTATGGCATTGAGTGGGAAGTCATCCCCCCGTTAATTTTTCTGGGCTTGGGTGCACTGACTGATTTTGGTCCCTTGCTATCACAACCACGGCTGATTTTTCTAGGGGCCGGTGCCCAAGCCGGTGTTTACCTGACCTTTTTTGTGGCTTATGCAGCAGGATTCAGTCTCGAAGAGGCCGCTACTATTGGCATTATTGGCGGTGCAGATGGCCCAACAACCATTTTCCTGGCCGCCAAACTGGCGCCACATTTACTCGGCGCTTGTGCCGTAGCAGCCTATTCCTACATGGCCCTGGTACCGATTATCCAACCACCCATTATGCGTTTGTTAACGACAGCTGAAGAGCGCAAGATAAAGATGAAAAAAGGGCATAAAGTCACTGCCCGGGAAAAACTGATATTCCCCATTGTTGCTGCCATGGTCATTATTTTATTGGTGCCTGCATCGGCACCGCTGATTGCTATGTTTATGCTTGGCAACCTGTTTCGCGAATCCAAGGTTGTCGAACGATTGAATGAAACAGCACAGAATGCCTTGATGAATATCGTGACGATTTTTCTCGGTATAAGTATTGGCGCCACGATGAGTGCGGATAATTTTTTGCGCAAGGAAGTTATCTTTATTTTCGCTTTAGGGTTGTTTGCCTTTATGATTAGTACTGCAACCGGAATATTACTGGCAAAGTTAATGAATGTATTTACCGACAACAAAATCAATCCACTGGTAGGTGCCGCCGGTGTATCGGCGGTACCGATGGCAGCACGGGTAGCGCAGAAGATGGGCACCGCAGCGGACAAGAAAAATTACCTGCTTATGTTTGCCATGGGGCCTAACATAGCTGGTGTTATCGGCACCGTTATCGCGGCCGGTATATTTTTAACCATGTTAAAATAGTTCTGATTAGGAGATAAAAAATGACTGAAGAAGTGACAGCACCATTAGCCGGAAATATCTGGGAAGTGATTGTTGAGGTAGGGGCAGACGTCGAGGAGGATGACGAGCTGGTCATTATCGAAGCATTGAAAATGGAGAACCCTATTTATGCACCCTGTGATGGCAAGGTTGCATCGATCAAGGTAAGCAAAGGTGACACTGTCGAAGAAGACGACCTGTTACTCGTCATTGAATAACAACAAGAGTAAGGCCTAATGAATTTCGAGCTTAATGAAGAGCAGCAACTTGTTCAGGACACCGCTAGGCGTTTTGCCGCAGAGGAAATAGCACCAACCCTTGAAGAAGAAGAAAAAAACCATGAGTTTCGCCTTGATCGTGTTGCCAAGATGGGTGAACTGGGGTTTTTCTCCTGTGTATTACCTGAAGAGCTGGGCGGCAATGGCATGGGCTTTTTGGAATCCGTGTTAATGGCCGAGCAAATTGCCAAAGTATCGGCTTCCTGGCGTCTACCCTTTAACATGCAAAACCTGGGAGCTCCCCTGTCCGTTGCTAAATTTGGTACGGACGCACAAAAGGAAAAGTATCTCTCTGGCTGGATTAACGGCACAAAAGTGGGTTTTTTCGCCATGACTGAACCCAATACCGGCTCCGATGTTTCCAGCATGCAAACTTACGCCATTGATAAAGGCGATCACTGGGAATTACACGGCAATAAAATCTGGATCTCGAATGCCCACATTGGTGATGCCGGGCTGTTATATGCTTATACTGACAAAGAAAAAAAACACAAGGGTATATCCTGCTTCATTCTTGAACCGAAAAATTTGCAGGGATGTAGCGCCCGCCCGATCACCACCAAGCTCGGTTTGCACTGTTCACCTACCGGCGAATTTGTGTTTGAGGGGGCAAAAATCCCCAAGGATGCCATGCTGGGTAAACCCGGAGACGGGTTTAAGATGTGTATGTGGCAACTGAACAATACCCGCATGGGTTGTGCCGCCGGAGCTCTGGGTGTTGCCGGTGGAGCACTGGACCTGGCCATTAATTACGCCAATGAGCGCACCCAGTTCGGTAAGCCTATTTCCCAACATCAGATGATCCAGGCGCAAATTGCCGATATGGTGGTGGAGCACCATAGCGCACAACTGTTGGTCTATCGGGCAGCCTGGTTAAAAGACCAAGGCAAACCCAATCAGTACGAAACATCCATTGCCAAACTGGCTGCTTCTGAAGCGGCAGTCCATGCGGCCAATGAGTGTATGAAAATCTTTGGTTCCTACGGTTTTTCCACAGAATATCCGGCCGAGCGTTTTTATCGCGATGCCAAGTCATTACAGATTGTGGAAGGCACATCCAATGTGCAAAAACTGATTATTTCCGGGATGGCCTGCGGCTATACTGATAATCGTTGATGTTATCGGAATGTGGGTCAAAACGTCCTGACGGCTTACAAAAATATCGCAGCAGCTGTGCTGAGAAAACGTCGGTTGTTGTTTGAACGATTTCCTAAAAAGCACAATGTGATTCTTTTTGGTCAGCGAGACTTATTGTATTATTTATCGCTTACTATCAACCAGGATATCAAGAGCCGCATTACCTATTAAAAAACAGCAGACTATTCATTTCTTAAATTCCCGATAGCATCGTATTGTTATAAGCAAAATGTTACCGGGTAACCAAAGCCATCGTAAAAATCAGCGCCGACTTTCTATTTTTAAAAATAAACCTGGCTACGTTCGGATCATAAAACCGAGCCCCAAAATAAACCAACCCAGTCTTCTCATCATGCTCCTGCCCAGTAAACACTAATTCCGATGCGACAATCGTACCCGATGCCGTTTTTTCCAATAGAGCCAATCACTTAAAGAACATGCCAGCTCTGCGATTTTCCCTAGAAGCGGTTTTTGAGTCAACAGTTTTTATTTCTAGGAACAGACCTCATCCCCTCACCTCTCCCAATAAGCCTTCACATCCTTACCCTGTTTCCAAGAAGCACTCGCACTGCTATGCTATACGCGTATTACAGGTATAGCGCTGGAGGTAACCATGCTGGCTATAAGACTACCCGAAGACATTGAGGCGCGCCTAGCGGCCTTAGCCGTCAAGACTGGACGCACCAAGACCTATTACGCCCGCGAGGCCATTCTTGAGCATTTGGATGAGATGGAAGATAAGTACTTAGCAATCAATCGCTTAGAGAACCCTGGCAAGCGCTGGACGCTGGACGAGTTGGAGCAGGATAGTGACCTGGACGGTTGAGTTTGATGATGCCGCCGCCAAAGAGCTGCGTAAGCTCGACCGCCAGGCCCAGCAAGAGATTCTGCGCTACTTCCGTCAGCGCATTGCCACCGACGAAGATCCCCGCCGTTTTGGTAAGTCCCTGTCTCGCGAGTTAGCGGGATTATGGCGCTATCGTGTTCGCGACTATCGTATGATCTGCAACATTGAAGACGACAAACTGGTGGTATTGGTGCTGCGTGTTGGCCACCGCAAAGTGTGATTTACCAATTTGCCATCGTACAAACCACCACTTTTCAACCAAACTCTGATCGTACAAGTACTACTCCCTTCCGACGGTAATTTGGTAAAATGAATTCCTGTGTGAAAATTTTATCCCTTGTTGCGGCACAGGTGATATCCTGGCACCTCGACTGTTAGCGGCTTTTGGTTCGGATAGAAACGTATTTTCTAATGCAGATGAGGTCAACCGATGTGTCGGCATTGCGCCAGTGATCGAACGGAGTGGGAAA
>JAZFYA010000434.1:0-3160 GCA_036443315.1 Pseudomonadales bacterium | reverse complement strand
CCTTCAGAAATTGTAGTGATTTGCGATGGTCGTACTGATCCGGATTGGATTGCAATGGATCTGTTTTCGCAGGCCGAGCACGATGAAGATGCGCAAGCGATGTTAATTTGCCCCGATGCAGGTTTTCTGGGAAAAGTTGCGCAAAGTATTGAAAAATTATTGCCGACGTTAGAAAGAAAAAATATCGTTTCTGCTTCTTTGAAGGGTCGTGGTGCTTTAATCAAAGTCGATGATCTAAAACAGGCGATAGCGGTTTGCAATCGGATAGCGCCGGAGCATCTGCAACTGTCGGTTGAAGATCCGCAAAGCCTGTTGCCGTTAATCAAGCATGCCGGTGCCATCTTTATGGGTCGCTATACCTCGGAAGCGTTGGGCGATTACTGTGCCGGCCCCAATCACGTGTTGCCCACATCGGGCACGGTAAGGTTCTCCTCGCCTTTAGGCGTGTACGATTTCCAGAAGCGTAGCTCGATTATTCACTGCTCAGCGCAGGGGGCTTCAGAATTAGGCAAGATAGCCTCGGTGCTGGCGCGAGGTGAATCGTTAACCGCCCATGCGCGCGCGGCGGAATATCGCATTAAAAATAAGTCTTAATCTGAATGGCACTTAGTTAAGGCTATAACCGAGGCGCTTTGAACCCGCTGTTCGCAATGCAAGGCCCACTATTGCCCACCATCGATTGGAACCCCACGCCCTTTAGCGGGCCTTGCATTGCGAACAGCTACTCCGGTGATACCTGGATACTGCACAGTCTAGCCGCCCTCGGTAGTCTAAGCCCTCACCAGGGCGTGGGGTTCCAACCGAGTGAGGGGTTAGACTACCGAGGGTGGCGGCGGGATACTACCATCGCAAGCCGTTAACAGCGCTGCCCTTAACTAAGTGCTATTCGTCTTAATCTGTATTAGCTAAGACTTCAGCTGATATATGTAATTCAGAGATTTGATATCATCTCACAAGTCCGCTCTCATCTGAAAGCGGACAGTATTTTGTCTATAAAACCAAGGGAATGAATTCTCGGTTACTCAAAACTGGGGTAGGTTTACCCTGTCCTCCTCGTCCCCTCCTTGGTTTACTCCATCGTCTCCGGCCGACGTCCCACCACTGCATTCACATTCATCGCCTGTCCACCCCTGTCTATTTCAATCGCCCCGGTTTCGCCGGGGCGGGTGACCCCAATTCCCCCCCTACCATTGCCTACAAGAAAATGCAATGTAAAAACAGTGCCTTCATTCAGCACACTGCTTACATTAATCGTACCTTTGTGTTCATCCACTATTCGTTTGATCACGCGTGCGCCTAAGCCCGTACCGCCAGATTGGCGCTTTGAGCTTTTCACATGGCTCCATAGATTATATAATATTTCTGGCGGCATACCCTTGCCATTATCGGCTACTCGAATGCCGATAGTACCCTGTCCTTGATCGTGCCAGCTACTAACATGCAGTGTTAATGGGCGGTCGTCGGCTTTAGCTTCAGCCGCATTTTTAAATAAATTGGTAAAAAGAACGGGAAGATCTTCAGGGCAACCAATCATTTTTGGTGTTTCTGCTAGGTCCGTGGTAATTTTGCCGAGCACTACACGAAAACTTCCCAACGTACGGTTGATAATATTATTGATATCGAGTAGTTCCTGTCTACGCTGGTGTTGTCCATGCAAAATATTGCACATGGTTTCAACGGAGTGCAGTACTTTCTGGGTTTCTTCTAAAATTAATTCTTCACGCATTTCTTGGGTACATAACTGGTTTGATACTAGCGTGTGGATAGACCCAATCGGTGCTTTAATGTCGTGATTATACTGGTTGAACAAATCCACCATAGATAAAGTTTTTTCAGCATTGCCGAGTTCATCTAATAGCGCATCATAGGCATTTAGGCGGTGTAGCATATTGCCCAAATTGCGACTTAACCATTCAAATAAACGCGTATCATCATAGGTATAACGTCCTTTTGTATTGACCGATGGTCCAACAAAGATAAGTGCCAGTAACTGCTGTTGATAGAATATAGGCAAGCACGCGTCAGCACACATAGTGACCAATATCGATTTCATGGGCTCTGGTGACTCATCGGTGTAAAGGACTTGTTGCTGCTGTTTTAAACCCACAACAAGGTCACAATCCATACTCAATATGCTATGCGGTATTTCATCTAAGTCAGTATGCCAACACCTAAAGATGGCATCTTCTTTTACATCCTCGCTTTTTGCTAAAAACACACTGAATGTTTTTGCCTGGATAATATTGCCAAAAAGATTCTTCAGTATATTTAAGCTATCCGCAGCATTAAACGCACTTTTAAAATGGTGATCTACATTTTTAATCACTTGTGGATAATGATAATAATCCTTTGGTAGAAAACGCTGTGGAATCAGCATTATTTTTTTTAAGATATAAGGATAGATTTCGAGAGCAAAAATAGCATAGAGCATCTGTAAATAAAGCACATCATCATTGTTATATATGCCCAATGAAGTATACCAAGATAACAGCAAGAAGAAAAACCAAAACAACAAGGCAATTGCAGTTATCTTCGCCAAGGTTTGGCTTATAAGAAAGTCAATTTCTATCAAACGATGTTGCACTGTAGCGTATAATAATGAAACAACAAAAACAACATTGGTAATTGAACCAGAAATTTTTTCAAGATAAAAATCATATTTCATTAGATACAGGCTAGAAATACCCATAAAGAAGACATATATAAATAAATATATTGCCCACTGAAGCCTAATTTTTTCTTCCTGCTTAGCGGATGAAAAATATTTATAAGCAACCAATAAAACTGAACTTAAAGAGCACAGGAAAAAGTTTCCTGCAAACAACAGGAATATGGCATCAACATTTGGCAAGTAGCCTGAATCAACAGGTTTTAACTCTGAAGGAAAGAAGAATAAATTTAATACGGATGTCAAAATACTTAATGCAAATCCAGGAAACACAACAAATAAAATAAAAAGTTTTTTTCTTATAGGATTGGCCATATAAAGAACAAATAAAGCAATAGAGGCCGGTATAAAAAACATACCCACCCGAGTAACATGAAACCAAAAATCCAGAGTTGAAACATCTTTAATATACGATAATAGAAATAACTCTAATGACCATAAACAAAAACTAAAAGAAAGAAAAGCAAGCGCCTTAGCAGCATTGCTTTTCTT
>JAZFYA010000433.1:0-7157 GCA_036443315.1 Pseudomonadales bacterium | reverse complement strand
GATTGGAATAATTAAAGGATTATCGATGTCTGACATGAATGGTACTTACTTAAGGGCAGTGCTGTTAACGGCTTGCGACGGTAATATCCCGCCGCCACCCTCGGTAGTCTAACCCCTCACTCGGTTGGAACCCCACGCCCTGGTGAGGGGTTAGACTACCGAGGGTGGCTAGATCGTGCAGTATCCAGGTACCACCGGAGTAGCTGTTCGCAATGCAAGGCTCGCTAAAGGGCGTGGGGTTTCGACCGATAATGGGCGATAGTGGTCCTTGCATTGCGAACAGCGGGTTCAAAGCTCCTCGGTTATAGCCTTAAGTAAGTGCCATTCGTGTCTGACATACATGATGACAACTGTTAAAATTCAAGCATTATTATCCAAATGCTCCTTAATATAGGGAAACACATCTTCAACCGCATTCTTGCCATAAATACAATCGATATGGCCATAGTCGGGAATCATTTTTACATCATACCATTGTGCACCATTTGCTGCGCTTAAATAAGCGATAGACTCTTCAGTACCCTTTGGCAAAAAGGTCTGATTTTCGGCGCCGTGTATAAAACGAATCGGGATGGCCATTCTGTCCGCATGGGGCAAATAGATTTCATCACCGCACTTTGATACCGCATGCCCCTTGCGCATCATTTCAGCCAGATGCTCGAACGATTCAATATTGGCAACACCGAACAATTCATGCAGGGTATCGTGGGTAGTGGTATTTAAATTATCCACTTCCCACAACTGGCCATACATAAAGGCTATGCGTTTATCGACAGGACTATTAGTGTGCTCTTCGAATTCCTGCGGATATAAACGCAGGGCATTATCATAGAGGCGTTCAAACCAATTAGCATGAGTATCGCGATAAGCCGTTAAAGAATCTACGCCTAGTTTGTCCAATAGTGACGGTAGATACAATCCGGTTTTTAATTTACCCAACGTAGTGCCTTCATAGTGAGTCGCCACCTGGGAGATGACCGCAGAGCGAACGCCCTTTAAGCCCGACAACATTGCCAGGCTAAACGTACAACCGCCATAACAATGGGCCACTACCTGAATACTGTCTGCTTCGGTAACAGTGAGCATTTTTGCTACCGCTACGGGAAAATCATACTGAGCCACTTCATCACCACTATAGCGCTGATCAGCAACAGGCAACTCGATACTGGCTCTAAAATCCAATAGCCACACGTCATATCCCGCTGCATACAAATATTCTAGCAAATTAGTTTCTATGGTATCGAGACTAAATATTCGGCTGGAAACTCCCAAGCCATGCACCAGCATCACAGCGCTTCTATGCGCATCACCCTCTGGTTTGCAATAGCGGGTGAGTAAAATTTCTACACCATCGTCAGTGGTAACGGGGTAATACTTTGGTTCACAAACCCGCAATGGTCGCTTTTCTCGGGGTGGCGTATCCACATCATAAACCGTAAAATGTGCTAATGGACCCCCATAGGTTTCGGCAATACTACCGGCAAAGTAACGTCCAAACCTGGCAACCGCCTTTATCTCTTCAATCTTATTCTCGGCGTTGCGGACTTTCATTGTGGTTATTTGCCGGGCAAAGTCGGCGGGCAATATATGCAAAATACCTCGACCCAAAATAGCAGCCTGAGCGGTTTCGCCGTCGTATAAGGTGATAAACAAAGTGGTCGTGTCAGACCAAATATCCAAGCCCTTATCATCCTCAACGGATTTAAAACCGCGAAAGAAGTAAGTCCGACCATTTTCATCCACCAGCTGCATACGGTAATCCATCAAACGTCGACCGACTCTATTTGAATCACGCACCAACAATTGAAACTGACCATCCACAGCCATTAACGGCTGTGACGACAAAGCTGGCGCCAGTACAGTACCCACCATTGCCGCTCGATGTTCTTTTTCCTCTAACAGGGCTGCTAAATTATCGGAGGAAACCGTCAAGGTAAAGACAAAAGTCTGATCCTGTTGTTTGCCCTCTGACTCGGCAGCGGAGAAATCCAGATTCGCATCCAAGGCTATATGCCCACGCATGGTTTCAGTAAACTGAATGCCCAACTTGGCTTGATTGTTATTGCCTGCCGCTGTTGATGTCTCGCTATAATTTTCGTCCCAGCCCTTATCCGCCGCCATCAAATGACAAGCCCGCTCTGATAATGCAGTAATAGTCAGCAGAGGATTAACGCCCAAACTACGGGGGATCACCGAACCATCACAAATATATAAACCATTATAAACTGCATGACCCCTGCTAGTACTAAATACCTGGCAGCGATCATTGACCACACCCTGCTCGGCACTCTCAGCCATGCCGCAGCCACCCAATGGATGCACAGTAATTAAATCGTGCCCCAACATTTTATTCCACATGGGGTTGCGAATATAAGTGCCGCCCAATTGCGCGGTTGCTTTTTTTAAATTATCAGAAATTCTATTGAAAACTGGTTGCAGCCCAACCTTGGGCCAGTCCACCCGTATTCGGTCATCTTGCAGAATCAACTCACCTTGCCCATCATCGTGACTCATCACCAAAAAGGTTTGGGTATTATGAATCGCACCATAAAACGCGCCGCGGAAAAAACTCTCCGCTATGCGCGCTTTTTCTTTTAGTGTATCGAGAAAACCTTGATCAGTATCTTCACCAATCACCCTCGCTGCTGCCGAGAAAATAGCGGACAAGAGGGGCTCCATTAAACCAGGCAGTGAACCCTCTTCAATAACCATGCCTTGATCACCCTTATTGGGCCTATCATCTATCACTGAGGTAATACAGGGCCCTACAGGTTCCCGCCCTTCGGCATTTCTATCGCCAAAACCAATACCGTTTATTTCCTGATCACAGTTATAAGCAAAGGCCAGCACATCTCCATTACCGGTAAAACCTTTGCCCAATTGATTTGAAATCGACAAACCTTTGTCCCTGGATCGCAGCATAATCTCACTGCTACCCAACGCGCCCGCCGCCAGCACCACGATATCAGCGATAACAAACATTGCCGGTGCATCAAAGACATCCCGCTTTAATGACTGGGGCTGGTAATAGACACGCCACTTGTCCCCCGACCTTTCAATATGACTTACCTTAACTTCGCAATAAATTTCGGCGCCGTGGTTAGCAGCATCTGGCAGGTAATTCATCGCTGTAGTATTTTTAGCGCCGACATTACAGCCAGAGATACAATCGCCGCAGTTATTACACGCTTTTTGTTTTACACCAACATGGTTAGCTTCCTGGTCAACAAAATTGACATTGATAGGTGTCAGCTCGAATATGCCATCCATACCCTCGGCAGAACGCTGTTGAGCGGCCAGCTTTTTGAGTGGTTGATCTTTGCGGTTAGCACCGGGATAGGTAGTCGGCCGCAACATAGCTTCAGCCCGATCATAACCCCTATGCAGTGGGCTATTGGGATTATCAAATTCCCTGCGGAGGTTGGCGGGCCAAGCATCGTCCTCTAACACCCACTTTTCTGCCTGTAGGGAGACATTGGCATTGATCAGCGAAGTGCCTCCTAAACCACAACCCACCAAAACATTGATATCCTCATTGATACGCATGTCGTACAAGCCGGTATGGGAACCCATATGTAGACCCGCCATATCCACCTGAAACTCAGGCATGGCTTCGCTGATTTTGTTGGGGAAGTCACCTGGCAAAAATTCCTTGCCACGCTCTAACAAACAAATCTGTTGTCCGGCTCGGGCAAGACGGGACGCAGCCACAGCACCACCATAGCCGGAGCCAATAACAACGACATTGTAACGTGCTTTAATTTGGGTAAGGGATGAAGAGATAGGTTTCATTATAACCCCCGTGCAATTATTTGTTGCAGGCTACACCCGTCCAACCTTAGGATCAACGCCTTCTGAACAGTCAGAATATTCACTGGGAAAACGATACCCGTCGAACAATATCCATAAAACAATACCGATAGAAAAATACCTGCCACACAGTGTCTATGCTAGAATCCGTCGCCATCAGCAAATGATATTTTGTGAGTGATGAGCATGGGCGATATACCCAATCGCCGGAAGCCATTTCCACGCAGCAATAGCACCTGGGCAACTTGGGTTTTAACGGCTCTAATTTTAACAACAGAGATTTTAACAACACGCGCCTCAGCAACACTCGTGTTAACAACTCTCATTTAACAATACCGCTTTTAACAATAGTGGCGCCTGATTGCCAAGTTGTAATTTTTCTTCTCGAGTAATGATCAAGTAAGCAGCTATAATTGACAAACCCATGATTGACTACCAACCCTTTCTACAAAACCTCGCCAACGATACCGAAAGCACTCTAGCCTTATCCCACTGGCTGGAACAATTGCCTGAACAAATCTCCACAGGTCTTAGCGAACAGCGCTACGGTGACTTACCCCGTTGGAAAACCATTCTAGAACAACTACCCAATTGGCCAGTAAATACTTTCAACCTCAATCAATCCGCTATTAGCATTCAAGGCGAGAATACCCTTGATGCTACGCAGTATTCCGACTTCAAATCCTTATTGAAAGGTCTACATCCCTGGCGTAAGGGACCGTTCAAACTGTTCGGTGTCGACATCGATACCGAGTGGCGTTCCGACTGGAAATGGGATCGGCTCAAGGATCATATAGAACCCTTAAACGGTCGCAAGGTGCTAGATATTGGCTGCGGTAGTGGCTATCACTGCTGGCGTATGCGTGGTGCCGGTGCAGAATTGGTCATTGGCATTGATCCAACGCCGCTGTTTATCGTGCAGTTTTTTACCCTGCAAAAATATATTCAGGATCACCAAGTCACCGTTCTACCAATGGGTATTGAACATGTGCCGAAAAAACTACGCTGCTTCGATAGCGTATTTTCCATGGGCGTTCTCTATCACCGTCGCTCTCCTTTCGATCACCTAATAGAATTGCGCGACACGTTGTGCTCCGGAGGAGAACTAGTGCTAGAAACATTAGTCATTGATGGCGAAGAAGGCAAAGTGTTAGTGCCCGAAGGCCGCTATGCACGAATGGGTAATGTCTGGTTTTTACCCAGCTGTCCAACGCTGGCACTGTGGTTGAAAAAAGTAGGTTTTAGGGATATTAAACGGGTGGACATTAATACCACGACTGCGGAGGAACAACGCCGCACCAAATGGATGACATTTTTTTCGCTAGAACAATTCCTTGACCCAGAGGATTCCAGCAAAACGGTGGAAGGCTATCCCGCACCGCAACGGGCAATTTTCACTGCCAAGGCACTGTAATCAGGATACCTACACCCATCGAACAAAATAATTATTTGCAGCGTATTGATACGTTTCATATACCCAAAGCGATTGAAATTAAGTGAATGCCATTGTGTGTCAGGATAGATGTCGCCCTTTTTGTTTATAACACTAGCGTCTGACAGTGCCTATCTCGCACTGGATAAAAACGCTGATGGTAATATCAATAATGGATCGGAATTGTTTGGCCCCAATACTGGCAACGGCTTTGATGAATTGGCGGTATACGACGAAGACGGCAACGGATTTATTGATGAAAACGATAGCATATTTTCACAACTGCTTGTCTATCGACCCGGTGATAACAGCATGCAATTGCTACAGGAACTGGAGGTTGGCGCGTTATTTTTAGGCGCCATCAATTCTCCCTTTCGCCTGACCGACGAGCATAATAACACGTTGGGACAAATACGCTCCACCAGTTTTTATCTCGACGGCAATAAACGTGCCGGCTCTCTGCAACAGGTTGACCTGGAGGTTTAAACACTGCCAAAATGGATGAGGTGAGAACTAATCCAGTGTTACGCGAATACTGCAGTCTAGCCACCCAAATTTGTGGGGTAACAGAGCCCCGTAGAACTATTCTTGTTCGTCTTTGTCATTTAGAGCTTCTCTAGTTAAATCTATTATCCCAGAAACCGCAGTTGCCCGCGAAATAATCTATTGGTGTGTATAGGTTACGTGGACTTTCGTGATCCAACTGCGGTTTCTAGGTTTAAGTATCATGGTCTATAATAGCTGCCTGTCCTGACGAATTAGTTTGTTATTTATGCAATTATCGACCAAAACCCTGCTGCTATTGCTTTTTATTACTATTCTAAGCTTTAGTTCAGCAGTGTATGTCCAACAAGCCTATGTAGTCCCTGCCCTGCTTGAGCTGGAAGCTAAAGCCGACAGGAAAGATGTGGAGCGGGTAATCATAGGTTTTGACATGGTGAGAAACCTGCTCAACACCCTAGCCTATGATTATGCCATACGGGATGACACCTATCATTATATTAGCAACAGGGACAAGTCTTACCTGACAGAAACCTTTCCTATAGAAACTTTCGTCAGCAATGACTTTGATGTTGCTCTGCTCGCCGACAGACAGGGAACTATCATTTGGTCTGTCAATGCTAACCTTACTGAAGAGACCTTCTTCCCTCTTGGTTTTTTTGATACCACTGAATTAATTCCATATATAGCCGATGCGTCCATAGCCTATCCTGGAGCCCCCATTTCTATCAGCGGCATTGTTAACACCTCCCTCGGCCCAATGATATTTGCCTCCTATAGTGTATTAAAAAGTGATGAGAGCGGTGAGTCACCGGGCAGCTTGTTATTTGGGCGTCAGATTGACAGCTACATTGCGGAAGAGGTTGCGGATGTGGTGAAAATAAAATTTACTACATCTCCACTGACTCAGAGTGAAGCTCAGCACCTAAAAGACAAAACTTTATTGCAACAATACCGGAACGACAACAACATCCACTGGTATTTAACCGACATTTACGAGCAACCTATTCTTAACATCTCATTGCAGCTTGGTGAGCGGGCTTTCGGCGATACAGTCATCAGCAAACCAGTGATGGCTGCGCTAGGCATTATTATCATTTCATGGTTAATTATTATCCTTACACTTAACCGGGAACTAGTACAGCCTATCCTGAAGATTGGCAAACATTTGCTGCATATTCGACGCACTGGGGATTACTCAGTTCGGCTCAATAGCCACCGCAATGATGAAGTAGGCACACTCAGCAATGAGTGTGATTTACTGATCGAATACATTGAGAAACAACAGGAAATAGTTGAACAGCAATCGTTGGAATTACGTCGCCTTTCCTTTGAAGACGGCCTCACCAAACTAGCAAACCGACGCCGCTTCGACCAGTTGCTCAACGATTATTGGACACTGGGCAGCAGGGAT
>JAZFYA010000432.1:0-6262 GCA_036443315.1 Pseudomonadales bacterium | reverse complement strand
AGTTCCGCAGCAGCCGCAAAGACCAACCAGCTTGCGACCGGCCACCGTGTCAATTGTCCTGCAGGCCCGGAGTGCTCACGCTGAAATTTTTGTTATAATTTCCTTGCTGAAACTCTAAACTCTAGTAAAAGAGCCCGGAGCCATGAACCCGCTGCCTGGATACTGCATTATTCTGGATAAGGAGTTCTAGATAAAGAATCCTAGATGCATTGTAGCCATCCTCGGTAGACCCAGGCGTGGAGTTCCAACCAAGTGAGGGGTTACACATTAATCCATCGGACCCCATCGCCATCACGAATAAAACGTCCGCCTTTAGCTTGTTTTCTTATCGGTAATTCCACACCGTTAACTGTAATGAGTACGCCTGGGTAGATTATTTTTTGCACGATGATATCGGATTTTTTTGCGGATTTTATTTCGCTTTTAATGACCGCCAGATCTTTATCTAACGCTTCAATACTTTCCTTTAATGATGTAACGGTGTTTCTAATGGTTTTAGCTTTCGCCAGTTTTTCCTTGCTCAGTGCCTGCTTTTTATGGGCCTCCATGTATTGCTTGAAAACAACGGTTAATTGCGCTACCTGAGTGGTTGCGGTTGCTTTTTTTTCGGTTAATTTATCACAATTATTTTGCAATTCTGAGGCAATACCTACACTGACCAAGGTTTTAACATCGGCATCCGTACCTACAATATTGGCAATCATGCCGTCTTCAGCATGACATTTCCCGCCAAACAAACGCCCCTTTCCACCCGCTTGACCGACCAGCAACTTTTCCCTGGCGACAACATCGCAGTGAGTAATATATTCTGCAACCTCGACATTCTTGCCTGCGGTGATAGTAGCAAAACTCGCGAATCGCGCCTTGATATTGCCACCTGAAGTTAATATTGCGGCCAAAGGATGGGCTGTCGAGCTTTTTAGCTCCCTGCCAATGACACCACCCCCGATAGTAATATCGTTGCCCGCTGCAACAGTAGCGCCGTCAATAATACCATTGACAATAACATCGCCAGTCACGTTAATTTCCATATCTGCTTTGACTTCGCCGACAACCAGCAACGAACCGTCTAAAGTAATATTGCCAGTTCTAAGATCAACATTGTTAACCTTGAGCGTTTTATCGACCCGGACCCCGTCTGGCATGATTACCGGGTGCCCTTTGGCATCGGCGATGAGTCTATTTTTGTCGTTAGGATCGACGATGACTCCCAGAGTTTCTGTTGCAAAGGGCTTATCATCACCCAGTTGTGCGGGGAGCATTAGACCCAAGACATTGCTGCCGTTGGTGCCAGCTGTTGCCGGTATCCGTTGCATGACCGGCTTGCCAACATCAACAATCGTAAAATCCTGTATTTCGTGTTGATCCGCTTTACCGCTATCTTCATCGATCGTGGGTGCGTGATAGATAACTTCCTCCACCAGTGCTTTAAACTGAGCGTCCAGGCCATCTACAGGCGCTTTGCCCTCGGCAAATTTCAAATCGGTAACGGCGGAACTTTCCAGCGCCTGTTTCAGTGCCACTTGATCACAGAAGCTGGGCTCTACCGCGACATTGCTAATGGCAGCTTTTATTTCGGCTGCGGTTAAAACTTTTCCGCCATAAGCCTCGGTGGTGGTGATAAACGCCATCATCTCATCATCGGAAAGAGTGATTATTATCTCTGCGTCTTTGCGCTCGGCGATGGGGAAAACGCCCCACTGCTTATTTTTTATTTGCTCGAACAGTTTCTTTAAGGCATCTTCTTCGAAAAACAATGTATCGAAATTCTTGCTGCTAATGGCTTCCTGCAAGCTTTTCAGTGTAATGTTTGGATTATCATCGGTTGCGGTCAATGTCGCATTCAGAAAATTACTTTGCTCGTCAATGGCCAGCTGTAGATGGGTATATTGCGGTTTTTCACCGAGTGGAAAAATGCCTCGTTCCTTATTGATAAGTCGTTTATGCAGCGCCTGTAGCTCGGTCCCCTTGGGCAGGTAAGACTCATAACCATTAGCCTGGATTATTTCCTGCAAAGACAACAGAGTGATTTTTGGGTCTTCGTCAGTTGCTGTAAGAATAGCGCTAAGCACCCGACTATTTTCATCATAGCCCAGCACTACATCGGTATACTCGGGCTTTTCGCCAAGAGGAAAACTACCACGCTCTTTATTGGCAGCACGCTTAAGCAAATCCTGTAAGACCGCGCCCTGGATCTGAAAGGTTTCATAATGATTTTCGCTAATCAATGCCTGGAGTGAGGTCCAGTTGACTTTGGGGTCTTCATCGGTTGCACTCAACTCGGCACTGAGGAGGCGGGTTTCGGGGTTGTATACAAGCTCTATGGCGGTATAGTCGGGCTTTTCGGCCAGCTCAATAGAACCGGTTTCACCGCTACGAATTTTGCGGAGTACATTTTCCAGTGCCGGACCCGGAACCTGGAAAGATGCATAGCCCTGATCCTTAATCAGTTCCTGTAATGACTGGTAGTCAAGGTTGGGGTCAGTATCTGTAGGAGTAAGAACAGCATTGAGACGCTGGGTTTTTTCGTCGTATAACAAGGACACCGCGGTAAATGTTTGGGCGGCCTGCTCTTGATCACACTCACCGGGTGCTGCTGGAGATTGATTACTATTTTTGTTCAACGCTATTATCCTCGTAAATCAGTATATCCCTTCCTCTATAAATTATAGAAGATTAAACGTGGTCTGTCCCGAAAAGGGTACTTGGGTGTGGGGTTCCATCCGAAAGTGGGCTCAGCGTAGAACAGCGGATTCAAGGCTCCACGTTTATGGTCCTTAGTTGTTCAGCCTAAAAATAAGTGCCATTCCGATCAGATCTTACATTTTTCACTTAAGGGTAGCTTTATTCATTACTGCAACCGATAGTTTTCTATCTCGCCGCCTGGCTCCAAGTAAAAAGGCAACGAAGGGAATATTTTCCTTTTAATTATCTCCTTTTAATTGACCGGGTGTCAGAACTGGCTGGACTAGCAGCCAATAAAATTTAATCGCCTTGTCACCGTAAAAACCTTGGATACCAATGTTCATATGTTCATGCCCGGCAACGGGTTGCGCCTGATAAGTACCAAACAGACGATCCCACCAGGGAAAGTTAAAACCAAAGTTGCAATTGTGCTCTTGTTTATTCGTCGAATGGTGAACTCTGTGCATATCTGGAGTAACAATAAAATAGCGTAACACCCGATCAAAATGGGAGGGTATATAAATATTACTGTGATTGAACATAGAAGTAGCATTCAATAGTATCTCAGACAAAATAACTGCAAATGCCATTGGGCCAATCACAAGCACTAATCCCAACTTGATCAACATGGATAACATAATAGACACCGGATGAAAACGATTTCCCGTGGTGACGTCAAAATCAAGATCAATGTGGTGCACACGATGTAAACGCCAGAGCGGAGTGACCAGATGAAACAATCTATGCTGGAAGTAAATGACCAGGTCAAATATGCACACGAATATTATTACTTCAACCCACATGGGAAATTCCAGATAGTTCAGCAGCCCCCACTGTTTCTCCTGTGCCATTAGCGCCATACCAACACCCATAATGGGAAATGTCAGTTTTAAAAACACAGCATTGAAAATACTGATCGCCCAGTTGTGGCACCAGCGTTGTTGCTTGGCAATACGCAATGAGCGCCTTGGAAATCGAATCTCCCACCAGCTAAGTACTATAAATACAAGAAAGAAAATACTTAACCTAATGGCAATTTCATTGTTGGCTACGAACCCATTCATTTAATATGTACTCCGTCAATCGGTTGTCAGAGTAATAAGGCCAGACTTCTCAAAGATCAAATAATCCGACTAATAGAGTCTGATCTGAATGATACTTACTTAAGGCTATAACTGAGGAGCTTTGAACCCGCTGTTCGCAATGCAAGGCCCACTATCGCCCATTATCGATTGGAACCCCACGCCCTTTAGTGAACCCAGCAGATAGTTTAGCAACAGATCGGCAAGTGGATTAGCCGCTTTATAGCGGCAACTGTGTCCTATAACAACGACCCTATAGCAAGACAAGGGCCGCTTGCCTGACAAGCATCAGCCCTTTACCCTTGGACGCAACCAATAAATCAGGCAAAATGAATCAATAAATATCTCCACTCAGTTCTATTACAGGGTATCAATCGGCCTAAATGAAAACGATCTCTAAAAACCTATTGTGGGTGACTGTGGGTATCGCAGTGGGCTGGCTGGCAAACCAATTCTTCTCTACTGTAGGGAAGCCCCCACTCCCTGGAGATAGGGATCTCCAACCTATAGTGACGACTGAACAACCAACTTGGCGAGACGATCAAAGCCTGAATCCTTCGTCTGTCACATTAGCGGCAACACAGCGCCCTGCTTCAAATGCGTTTTCTGATAATAAATTCCGCGCATTACTGGCGGAACAAGCCTTCGAAAAAGCGATAGTTTTCTATAGCCAAGTCAAAAGCGATAATGACCACCGCGCAGCATCATTGAAACAAATTATTCTGTCTTATCTGCAGATGTCGTTAGTACCGGAAAAGGAAGCGCCGTTTATTGCATTGGTGGATGCCTATTTGTCGCAGTATTACGATGATATTGATATCTTGATAATCTTGGCGGAGCACCATCGCCGTGAGGATTATCCCAGTGAAGCTGTTCGCACACTGCAGATGGCACTGACCTATGCCCATGGGCCCGTCGATCAACAAAAAATATTGCAAGCCCTGCAGGCGCTGATTAATAACACCGACCAGCAACTGACCGAACAGCAACAGTGGATTAAATTGCTGAATTTTTATGAACTACTCAACAGTATCGCCTTAGCACAACCTCCCCAGCAATTGCGCCAAGCGTTGTTATACCAGCAATTGGGTGATATTGAGAGTGCCAAGGATATATTACAGCCATTAATTCAGGACACGCAGTGGGGCGACAAAGCACAGACGTTATTGGCAAATTTATCGCCAGTCGCCAAAAAAGAAATAGCATCGCGCAAAGGCATCCCTTTAATCCGTCGTGGTAATCATTTTCTTATCAAGGCCACACTAAACGATGTCGATGAAGTAACCCTATTACTTGATACTGGGGCGTCGGTCACCTCCCTAGCTCAAACGTCTTTTAACCAACTATCGCGTCAGCGTGACTTTGAAGAAATCGGCATCCATCTTTTTAATACCGCAAATGGCGTAACGCGTGGTACTATTTATCGTTCTTCAGCATTTAGCCTCGGTGAGAATACACTGCAGAATATTGATATTGCAGTACTGGATTTTCAAATGGCCGATGGCATTGATGGTTTGTTAGGTATGAATGTCCTGCGAAATTTTCGGTTTGACATTGACCAGGATAAACGGCTGCTGTACTTACAGCCGCGCTAATGCGATGTTCAGTCTTAAGTAAGTGCCATTCAGGACTGACCCGAATGGCACTTATTTAAGGCTGTAACTGAGGCGCTTTGAACCCGCTGTTCGCAATGCAAGGCCCACTATCGGTTGGAACCCCACGCCCTTTAGCAGGCCTTGCATTGCGAACAGCTACTCCGGTGGTACCCGGATACTGCACAGTCTAGCCACCCTCGGTAGTCTAACCCCTCACCAGGGCGTGGGGTTCCAACCGAGTGAGGGACCAGGTATATCCAGCACATCCTCATAAATCAAGCTGCCACCACGGTCGTAGAGGGTTGCATTTGCAGAAAGAGATAAAACTAACAGGCCCGCCAAGGCTAAGGATTGCTTAATCATAGAAATAATCTTTATGTTGTTGTTTTCGTCCAGACTACTGTTAACAAGGTTATTTTGTCAAATCTATCTATCTCTTATTTCCCAAAGCGTTTGGATTTTAGGTCATTTGTCATTTCCGCGCGGGAAGGTGTCGCAAACACTTTTTCAGGGTGCGAAAGTAGGTCCAGTGGCGCGTTGCCTGTTATGCCCAATCAGAACGCGCTTTTAGCTTGCCAACCTGACCGACGTTGTTGAGCGAGCACTGTTTGAGCGCTTTTTAGCGAGTTGCGCAGCCGTCGGGCAGGTTGGCAAGCGGGCGTTCGGGCATAACAGGCAACGCGCCACTGGACCGGGGGATTCAATGTATAACTCTTTTGCGGCACCCTCCTTCGCGGGAATAACCAATGGCCTAAAATCCAAAACGCTTTGAGTATATACCCAAAGCGATTGAAATTTAGGTGTTATAGGCCGCTCCTGCACATCCATGCGCCTGCGGCATTAGTGCATCCATGCACGTCACACCCCCTTTTTGCCCATGGCTGCGTTGTTTGAATTTGA
>JAZFYA010000431.1:0-4230 GCA_036443315.1 Pseudomonadales bacterium | reverse complement strand
TAAACAGGTGTTGGATACCTGCCAACGTTTGTATGAACGGCACAAGTTGCTCACTTATCCACGCTCGGATAGCCGCTATTTACCGGCGGGGCATTTTGCCGATCGCAGTGCGGTGTTGGCGGCGGTGGCTAACAATGCGCAAGCGCTGTCGCAGGCGGTGGATAGCGCGGATAGCCAATTAAAAAGCAAGGCCTGGAATGACAGTAAGGTCGATGCCCATCACGCGATTATCCCCACTGCGAGAACAATCGATACCAGCAAGCTTAGTAGCACTGAGCTTAGTAACACAGAGCGCAATATTTATGAGCTAGTAGCGCGCCAGTATCTGGCGCAGTTTTATCCGCCGCATGTGTACAGTGATAGCCAAATTGATCTGGATATTGGCGGTGGTTGTTTTATTGCTAAGGCGCGCGAGCTTCTCAAACCCGGTTGGAAGGTTTTGTTTCCATCCCGTAAAGACAGCGATAAACACGCGCAGTCTGCGCAACATGAGGCAGCCTTAAATACACAATTACCGCCACTAAAAAAAGGCGATCACTGCGATTGTGAGCAAGCACAGGTACTTGAGAAACAGACAACGCCCCCCAAGCCTTTCGACGATGCCAGCTTGCTGGCGGCGATGACGGGTATTGCTCGCTATGTGCAGAGCGCTGATATTCGCAAAGTACTAAAAGATACCGATGGCTTGGGCACTGAGGCGACTCGGGCGGGTATTATCGAATTATTATTTACGCGCGAGTTTTTGCAGCGCCAGGGCAAGCAAATTCGCGCCACAGCAGCGGGTAAGGGCCTGATCCACAGCTTGCCTAATGTGGCGATCACCCCGGATATGACCGCCCACTGGGAGACACAGCTCAATGCTATCAGCCAGCGCGAGGGGAGTTACAAAGGGTTTATGCAGTCGCTACAGAGCTCACTCGATGAGCTGATTACTGCAAGCCAGGTGGGGCTGCCCGAGGGTTTGAAAGACCTTAAAGTGACAAAAAAACCTTATAAAAAACGTCGTGTCAGTAAACCTAGAAAAAAGACCAAGAAAGCTGCGGGGTAGGGCTGTCCCTAAATCAACGCATCCACACCATTAGCGGGAGATTGGCTGCAGGCGTTCAGATAGTGTCGTATTTACGGTATAGTCACATTCAATTAAAACCTGGGTAAGCAACAGGTTTTCAACTCGCAACTATCTTAATCAAGCATCTCGTCATAAGCGCTGTTTTATAACAGTTCTTGACCTGTAGGGTGACGGGCTGCGGGTTGATAAGGTTTTGACATTCACCTGTAATCCGGGTCACGGGTATTACGAAACACAGCTATTACGAATCATCGACTCAAAAGAGGATCAATATGGTACCGAGGCGCCAACTAACACTGTTTTTGTTGTTATCTGTATTAACATCTGCCGTTGGCGCTGAACAACCATCCCGTGTGTTTAGCTTTGCATACAAGACCCGAATAGCGACTGTAGCAGCCGGTGAGGGGCCAGTGCATGTTTTTATTCCCCTGGCGGTAGACAATGATCAGCAGCATATTATTAATGAACAGATTGAAACATCGATAACGGGTCAAGTCGAGGTTGAAGATAATTATGGCAACCGTTTTTGGCATGGCAGTGTTAAAGTGTCAGATGGTTTGCCCATAGAGATTACCATCAATACTACTGTTGAGCGGCGTGTATCCCGTTTACAGAGCCCTGAGATCAGTCGCCCCATCAATCACCATGAACAGGCAACGATGGCCCGGTTTCTTGGTGCTAATGCCAAGGTTGTGGTCGATCATGCCATCTTAAAACCCATTTTGCAGGAGGTGGAAAAAATAGCCGATAGTAATGATCTGGCTAAAATTTCCCGTGCGATTTACGATTGGGTGGTCGCCAATGTTGACTATAAAAAAGTAGGTACTGGCTGGGGCAATGGCGATACTTTCTGGGCTTGCAGCGAGCGCTATGGCAACTGCACGGATTTTCACGCGCTGTTTATTTCCCTGGCGCGCAGTGAGAATATTCCCGCCCGTTTTGAGATTGGTTTTTCTGTTCCCAATAACCGTGATTCTGGTTATATTGCCGGCTATCACTGTTGGGTACAATTATATCTTCCCACTATCGGTTGGTTTCCCATCGATGCCAGTGAGGCGTTTAAGCATCCGGAAAAAAAGGAATATTTTTTTGGCGCACACCCGCCAGACCGTATTCATTTTTCAACGGGCCGAGATTTGAGGTTGGGCGAGGGTCACCGAGCTAAGGCGCTTAATTATTTTGTTTATCCCTATGTGGAGGTGGGTGGGAAGCCGTTTGCCGGTAAGGTGAGCCGTCATTTTTCTTATAGAAATCTCCAGAGCGTGGGTCGGCACTTGGCGGCTGATCTTTAATAGTTCATATTTAATAGCTAGAGTTTAGAGTTTCAGGAAGAGCATTAGATCAGAACATTCAACCCCATCGCTCCGGGCTTGCAGGAGGGTTTACGCTGTGGCCAAAAACAAAACTGTATAAGGCGCGGATATTTTTCGCTGCTTTCGTCAAGTTTTTTTGCACATTTTTTAAGGTATTATGGGAGGAAGTAATGTCTTCAATGTGGCACGATGCTAGGGCCTGCAGGACCATTGACACTGTGGCCAATCAGGGCGCGTTTAAGCTTGTTGGTCTTTGCGGCGTTGTTAGCGAGGACTGTCTGAGCGCAGCGAGTTCCGCAGCCGCCGCAAAGACCAACAAGCTTGCGACCGGCCACAGTGTCAATTGTCCTGCAGGCCCGGAATGCTCACGCTGAAATTTTTGTTATAATTTTCTTCCTGAAACTCTAAACTCTAGTTTAATAGCTCATATTTAAAAGCTCATATTTAAAAATAAGGCGCGGATCAGCTGGCTGGCGTTTTAGTGAGTTATCATCCTCACTATCATTCTGTTTCAAGTTTATATATTTTTCGCAATTGTTGCACCATACCGGTATTAGTTGCTAAAAATTGGTTTATTTGCTCAATGATCGTTGGGTGCTTTATCGATGAAAGGTAGTAATAGCCTCGACTATAGGGAAGATCGGTATCGAAAAAAAGTGCCTGTGGATTGTTGGCCTGCATGAGCAGGTGATAGTTTGCCACCGCGATATTAACATAGGCCCCATCGATCTTATTGTCTATGACCCATTGTAATAAGTCGACAACGTTATCGACTTCAACCCAATGTATTTTTTTTTCGTCGATCAAGTGAAGATATTCATAGGGAGTGAACCCTCGAATCGTGCCCATTCGCTGTAGCGCATCAATGCTCCGACCGCTATTTTCTCGCTTGACGATAACACCATCAGTGCGGCCTGCCACCGGGTCACTGTATTGGATCGATAAGCCCTCCTTCATCGCTGCATTCCAGTGGGGATTATCCGGATATTTGAAATCCAAGTAACTTATCTCATTGAGAAAGTCGCTAAACACATTGCTTACTGGTATCGCTTTATAGACAAAGGTATAGCCATGGTGTTTGGCAAAGGCGTCCAACAGCTCCCTGGCGTAACCGGAATATACGTCGTTTTCGTAGCTGAATTGAGGATAATAGTTTTGGCCTGTCACACCAACAATAAACGTTTTTGATTGCGCTGCACTCGCTTGCACTGTAGTTGATTGTGCTAGACAAGGCTGGCCGCCGTTAGGACTGATTAAAGCCATCAACAAAAACGTTTGCAGCCAGCGCATAGCCATCATTTTAACCAATGGTTTAAACATTCTTCTAATCGGCGAATTTTGACCGGCTTGACCAGATAGTCGTTCATGCCAATATCCAAGCATTGATTCCGCACATCATCACCATCGTTAGCGGTCAAGGCAATAATGGGAATCGAACGATTGTCGCCAATGGATGCGCGTATTTTTTTAGTGGCTTCAAATCCATCCATCACCGGCATTTGCAAATCCATAAGAATAGCAGAAAAGTTTTCCCGTTCGGCGATTGCAACCGCCTCTTCACCATTTTCAGCGATGCTAATACCATAGCCGAGCTTCATCATCATCCTTTGTTGGATGATATGATTGGCTTTATTATCCTCGACTATCAGTATTCGTCTCTTGCCCGCAGTAGTGTGGGAAGATTCGGGTGCGCTGTCTTCGCGTTTTGGCGATACCTCTGTTTGCGGCGCGGCGCGTCTAAAAGGTATACAGAGGGTGATTTGTGTGCCTCTACCTATGTCTGAGGACAAACTTATTTCACCTGCCATTAAAATAATGACTTTACGGCATATGGTGAGCCCAATACCT
>JAZFYA010000430.1:0-7137 GCA_036443315.1 Pseudomonadales bacterium | reverse complement strand
TCGCTCAACAACGTCGGTCAGGTTGGCAAGCTAACAACGCGTTCTGATTGGGCATAACAGGCAACGCGCCACTGGACCTACTTCCGCACCCTGAAAAAGTGTTTGCGACACCCTCGAAGGCGGGAATGACGGATTGAGTTAAAACACCTAAATTTCAATCGCTTTGGGTATATGAACAGTAAGGCAACAACTGTTAGGTAACAAAAGTATGAACGACGCTATCTGGACACCCAGTCAAGAACGCATCAACGCCAGTCAGCTGCATCAATTCCAGCAATACCTTAATGAGCGATATCATATTAGTTTTGAAAACTATGCATCACTGCATCAATGGTCAATAGTAAACCGCGAGCTATTTTGGGAATCAATGTGGACATTTTCTGATATACGTTCATCTACGCCCTATCAAGCCGTGTTAACTAATGGCGATAAACTACCGGGATCTATATGGTTCGAAGGAGCTCGGCTCAATTATTCAGAAAACTTATTAAAGTATCGCGACAATCAAACGGCTCTGGTTTCGCTGCTGGAAAACGGCCAGCGCCGCACACTAAGTTACAGCGCGTTATATTCACAGGTTGAACAGCTAGCTGCTGCATTAAGACAAGCAGGAATAAAAAGCGGCGATCGCGTGGTGGGTTTTATGCCCAATATCATTGAAACCGTAGTAGCCATGCTTGCCACAACCAGTATCGGTGCGCTGTGGTCATCCTGCTCACCGGACTTCGGTATCAATGGTGTAATGGATCGCTTTGGGCAAATTGAACCCAAGATATTATTTGCTACCGATGGTTATTTTTATAATGAGAAGGCCATCAACACCCTCCCTCGATTAACAAGCATTCGAGAAAAAATTACCAGCCTTGAAAAAGTCATAGTAACGCCGCTGGTTAATCCTAACCCGTCAATCGCTGATATTGATAATGCCATACTGTTTGATGATTTTCTGATAAAAGAAAACACCCCAGCGCTTCTATTCGAACAACTACCCTTCAACCACCCCCTCTACATACTGTATTCATCTGGCACCACCGGAGTACCAAAATGTATTATTCACAGCGCTGGAGGTACACTGATTCAACATTTAAAAGAGTTGAAACTCCATACAGACATTAATCGGGATGATACCTTTTTCTACTTCTCCACCTGTGGATGGATGATGTGGAACTGGCTGGTCTCCGGCCTGGCTTGTGGATGCACGGTGGTTTTATTCGATGGTTCGCCATTTGCTGGAAAAGGTCGGATTTTAATTGATGCTATTGATAACGAGAATATTTCAGTATTTGGCAGCAGCGCCAAATTTATTGTCGCACTGGAAAAATCCGCAATAAAACCCAGAGAGACACATCAACTCAAACAATTAAAAACCATTCTCTCTACCGGCTCCCCATTGGCTCACGAAAGTTTTGACTATATTTATCGGGATTTTAAGCAAGATATTTGTTTATCATCCATCTCAGGGGGCACTGATATTATCTCCTGTTTTGCCTTGGGAAACCCTACTTTAGCTGTCTATAAAGGCGAATTACAGTGCCGGGGCCTGGGGATGGCCGTTGAAATTTTTAACGACAACGGCAATCCCGTTTATCAACAAAAGGGAGAGCTAGTTTGTACTAAAGCCTTCCCTTCATGCCCAATCGGATTCTGGAATGATGCCAGCGGCGAAACATTCCACAATGCCTATTTCAACCTCTACGATAATATCTGGGCTCATGGTGACTATGGCGAAATTACTGATAATAATGGCCTTATTATTCACGGTCGCAGCGATGCCGTTCTCAACCCTGGTGGTGTTCGTATAGGTACGGCTGAAATATATCGCCAGGTAGAAAAAATCGATCAGGTTTTGGAAAGCATCGTTATCGGTCAGGAATGGCAGGGTGATGTACGGGTTGTACTGTTTGTTATTTTAAGGGAAGGCATCACGCTTGATGAGCAATTAATCAACCATATTAAACAGACTATCTGCAGCAACACCTCTCGGCAGCATGTTCCGAGCAAAGTCATTCAAGTGGACGATATTCCCAGAACCATTAGTGGCAAAATTGTTGAGCTAGCAGTTAAACAGGTGATTCATGGGCAACCAGTAAAAAACATTGATGCCCTTGCCAATCCACAAACACTGGAACTTTATAAAAGCCTTAAAGAGCTTGCTATTCCGTAGGGGTGATTTTTAATCTCTTTTTAATCCTAATGCTAACCAGACACAACGGTAACAACAGCAATAATAACTAACCAGCAAATTACACTGCGGGACAATAAGGATTGCAGGGCTAACATTTCTTCTCTGCCATATTCTATAAAATGCTCTTGATCAGCAGGATAGGCTCGCTGACCATTGACACCACTAATCCCCGCAACCGCACATTGATCCAATAATTCAGCTACAGGCTGATTGTCAAAGACGACCTGCCAACAACGATTAAAACCGTTGACAAAATTTCCTGTCAGCGCGAAGGACATTACCAGTAACCGAGCAGGCACCCAATCTAAATAATGTACAAACCGCAGTGCTCTCTGCCGGTCTAATTCCTCGAGAATTTCACTACGACCACAGAGATAACTTAAACGGTAGGCAATTGCCCCTATTGGCCCCAGTAAGAGAAACCAAAATATCGCAGCAAACCAGCGTTCAAAGCCTGCATATAAAAATGCGCTGCGAACATGTTCGTGCAAAGAAACATGGTCACTAATCGCATCACTTTGTTTAAAATCGCCAATAGCTAACGCCCTTTCGTAGGCACTTTCAAAATTGCCGTGAATCCAGGCACTGAGATAGCGCTGTATATTCTCGCTAAAATCACCTCGACCTAAACTAAATAGCAATACAGCTATATAAAGTAATAGTGAAAGCAATCCGAATAGCAGAGAATCAATCAATACCTGTAGCAATAGCACCGCAAGAGTAGGGATGCCGACTAGTATCAACAGTCTTGGTTTTGATGAAGCAATAACGCCGCTGACAGTCTGACAAAAACGATAAAACCAGCGATCTTGCTGCAAAGATCCCCCAGAACCCCACAATTGCAACAGGCCAAGCACAATCAATATAGTCAGGAATTCCATGGCTTGCCTTATTCCTTATTTTTGGTCCAAAGTTGGCAACTCTGAACTCGTTGGATGCACGGTATGAGTGATGGACACTTAAACCTAGAAAAAGCAGTTGCATCTAGGGCCTGCCCCGCGACGCGCTTTTCGCGGAGTGTTTTGGGTACTGCGGATGTCTAATACATTGACTTCTTATAGATGAAAAGCCCTACCTTCAACATCTTAGACGCTCGCGCTACGATGGGCCTGCCCCGTGAGTACAACGAGTGCTTTGGGTATCAACTGATTTTTCTAAGTTAAAAACCTCAGCGAATTTACCACTCAGATCTTGCATCGGGATAAGTCAGAGGTTCCCTAAATAACGCTCCCAATCAAAAGCCGACCCTGGATCTGTTTTTCTTCCCGGCGCAATGTCACTGTGGCCTACAATATTATCGAGAGTAATGGCTGGGTAGTCCTGTCTAAGTTGTCGACTTACCGCTACCAGTGCCTGATATTGCTCTTCAGTATAGGGGCAATCATCCGTTCCCTCCAATTCAATACCAATACTAAAATCATTACAGCCCTCTCGACCATCAAACTGTGACGTCCCCGCGTGCCATGCGCGCAGATTAAACGGCACAAACTGGATGATTTCACCATCGCGACTAATCAGCAAATGACAAGACACGTGCACGTCACGCAGACCTGCAAAACTGGAATGGGCATTACAATCCAGACAATTGGTGAAAAGTTGCTCAATACATCCATTGCCAAATTCCCCGGCGGGCAGGCTGATATTATGGATCACTAGCAGGTTAATCTTAGTCTCGGCGGGACGCTGATTACAATTTGGCGATGGCAGATGTTTCGCTGCAGCCAGCCAATAGTCGTTGCACGAATTCAACCTGGATTCCTCAGTAGGCGGCTCGTTAATTCAATAACATATTGTTTAATAAGGTTTTTGTACCATAAAGTTCACACCCATTGCCCATCGGGTGGATGCCTATTGCCCAATAGGTAATCCTACTGAAGATTCCAGGTTCAACCTAGAAAAAGCTGTTGCAAGGATAATATAAGGTTTAGCTGGGGACAAATACGCTATGCAGTGGATGTTTTCACATTGCGCAAATTACCAATCACTGCTTCAAGAGCACGGTCAAACAATAAACCTTCATCTAGTGGACTCACACTACCCTGTTTGATGGCATGAGCCAGGGTCAGTCGATTGTATTCACTCACTTTCATACCTGAGCGGTTTACAAAAATATATTTGCCCGTGCTGCGGATAATGGCCGCCAGGCGGCAACGGAATTTTTTGCCATCATCTTGATGTAATTCAACCCAATTACCCATGGCCAAAGCATCGACTTGCTGTAGACAGGGATCAGCATCTTGCAATGCAGTCGCCGCGGATTCCTCTAGCTCTGCCGTAGTGCCACTCACCTTTAATTTTTCTACCAGCCGACGGACTAAGTTATTGTCAGTCGCTGCCATCGCATCGCTGGCAACAGGCGGTTTTTCAAGTACCGCCGCTTCATCGTCAGCCGCCTGGGCCACCAAACAACCCAAGGCATCAAACTCAGCCAGCTGCTGGTCTAGTTCGGCATCAAGCTGCTCCAGGGTGACATCGCTGCCGGAACGATCTTCCAGCAATTGATCCAAAGTTTTCTCGATCACTTTGGTTTGTTTTGCCTTTAGTGCCGGAGCGGGAATATCCAGTTTAACCGTGTTTAATTCATTCAGCTGGGTCAGGTGAATCGTCTCAAGATCTGTAAACAACTGATTCATATCAAAGGGATTGAAACCGATTTTAGTCAAACCTGCGCGTAAATTTTTCAGCAGATTGGGCACCATTTTTAACAGCCTCTGCCGAGACTCGGTACTCTCCATCGGCTCCACACTCCACAACAAGTCATCGACCACTTGCAAGGCATCTTGCCAATTCTTATCGTCATCGCCATCTTTTAAGCAAATCAAAAACAGCACATGGCTCCAGGCTTCTTCCAGTAAAGTAATCACCACCTTAGGCAGGGATCTACCCGCCACTCTGTCATTCAGTGCGGTCTGTACTGTATTGCGGGCGATTTCAGATTTTGCCTTGCCGTCTTCCGCATTCACTGTACGCTGTTCAATCAGACCACTACGGCGCTTGTCCATTTCAATAAAGGCAACAAAATCCGCCAATATTTCGTGGAATATCGCCGTATCGCCATCAAACTCATTCAGCAGGCGAGTGACCACCGATGACACCTGATTATAGAGTGGATCGCGGTCAAGATTAGGGCCCGCCATCCAACCAAGGCTGGCGTTGGCAATGTCATTCAATAGCTTTCTGGCAGGGTGACCACCTTTGCTAAAAAAGCTTTTATCCAGCATGGCTACTTTAATAATCGGGATTTGTAAGCGTGCAATCAACGCTTTCATCGGTGACGCCAAATTGCGGTCATCGAGAATAAACTGAAACAGCATCGCCACCAGATTGATAGCATCGTCATCCACCTGCCCAATACTCATTGGTTTGGAGGGCATCTTCGCACTGAGTAAACGGCTCAATGTTTGCTGTATATCCAACTGCACTGGCGCAACACCCTGTAACGCCGCCTGTTGCTGTTGTTCCAGCTGTGGCAGCAACGATTGCTGCACCGCTTGTAACAACTGCATCAAGGTATCACGGGGAATTTGCGGCGCCTGTCCGGGAGCAACCAGACCACTGCTTACTGGGCCTAAACCATTATTCACCTGGGCATTGTTCGCCTGGACATTGTTCGCCTGAGCATGAGGTTGAGGCCATTGATGTAGAAGGTTTTGTAAATCAGCAAAAACATCTGTCGATTGTTGCTGCTCGGCGTCAGCTGCAACCAGGGTTGCAGATAGTGTAGCTTGTTGTGCTGTTTGTTTCGCTCTGCGATGATTACGCTGCTCCAGTTTGGGCAGTATTCCCCCTTCAACCAATACTGTGTTGCACAATTGGTAAACACTGCCCAAGCCACCCATTACATAGCGATCGAACAACTTGAACAATACCAGCTTGGCCTTGATATCCAGATCGAGCTCACGGCATACCACAATAAAAGCCTGACAGATAACCGTTGGACCAAAAGGGTTGTTTTTACCAGTGACGGCCTGACCATCAATCAGGGTATCCAACCGGGTGGTTAATTGTTTGAGGGGAATATTGAATTGGCGCTCAGCTTTGACAACCATACTATCGACAGCCACCAGCTCTTCCAGCTCCTCGTCAGCAACCAGTGACAAGTTATCCATTGAGATTTCGTCTGCTGACAGGGTATCCGTTAGTACGGGTGGCGCACCCGTAGCAAGCAATTGCCGGAATGACTCATCCAGCTCACGACCCATACCCAGTTCCATACCACGGCGTTTGATCCTGACCTCACGCATGGACTCAAAGTATATATTCTGCTCAACATTATGCTCGGCGCGATCTGCCAGCTCGAACAGAGCATCATCGATGTTATCGAATAGGGCTTGTAATAGTGGCTGCAAACCCTGCTTACCCTTATCCTTCATGGCAACAAAAGGAGCGGGGATACGAGCAAACAGATGCGATTCATCTGCCTTGTTGCCCTGGGTTATAACGCTCTGGGCTCTAGCACTCTGACCTCCGGGTTTCCCGCCAGTATGTTTGCCAAGCGGTACCACTTTATTGCTGCTATCTACCATGACCGTCACCGATAACCGATATAAGAAAGCCTTCACTGGCCCTAACTAATACTGATAATATACCAATAAAATTTAGCTTGTCGTCCCCAGATACCAGGATCGAGACACCGGTCACAGATGGAGCGGCAACCGTCTTCCAAATCCTAGTACAATAAACTGAAAATTGACCTTTTTTATTACAGGCTGCTATTTGACTGTCCCTAAACCCTGTTTAAACCCTGTTAACATACCCAAAGCGTTTGAAATTTAGGTTTTAGAGTGCGTCCCTTATTTATTTATGGAAAGTTGTTTATGGTAAGTTGTTCATGGCAAGGCGTTTGAACGCAGGAAACTGCCAATATTTCAAGTTCAAACTGTCAAATTCAAACAACGCAGCCATGGGCAAAAAGGGGGTGTGACGTGCATGGATGCACTAATGCCGCAGGC
>JAZFYA010000429.1:0-16384 GCA_036443315.1 Pseudomonadales bacterium | reverse complement strand
GGTGGATTGTAATCTACCCCTTTGGCTTACACGATAAAAACCCGCGATAGAAAATATAGCTAATCCAACCTACGAATCCATTTTACTCTGCTGGTAATTTTGTAGCCCCACTTTATCGATCAGCCCCAGTTGTGTTTCCAGCCAGTCGATATGTTCCTCCTCTGATTCCATAATATCCTGGAACAGATCACGGCTAACATAGTCACCGACTGACTCGCTGTATTTAACCGCTTCCTTTAATTCCCCATGAGCTTTTATTTCAATTTTCAGGTCACACTCGAGCATTTCTTGGGTATTTTCGCCAATTAGCAATTTGCCCAAATCCTGTAAATTGGGCAGTCCCTCAAGGAACAAGATGCGCTCAACAAGTGCATCTGCATGTTTCATTTCATCGATAGATTCTTCGTACTCGTGCTTGCTGAGTTCCTTTAATCCCCAGTCTTTATACATGCGCGAGTGGAGGAAATATTGATTGATTGCGACCAGTTCGTTACTTAGCACGGTGTTGAGATATTCGATAACTTTGGCGTCACCTTGCATGTGGATAGCTCCCAATAGATGGTTTGTCTGGTATGGATAGGGGTATGGATTTAGTGGTATAGATCGAACCGCCGAGTGTGTGCCAGTCGTGGCATCCTGTCAATGATAAGGGGTTGATTGAACAGGCGTAGGACATGGGAGTGCTTATTTTTTTAGTCGTGACGTTCCTGAGTTAAAACGAATAGGCAAATAAGAGGTAAAAATTAATGAAGAGGTAAAAACTAATGGATAGCAAAGACCAAAAACTAGCTGACCGCATAGAATAGTTGTTCGTCATCAACGTTGCGTTGCAGGCTGTCATTAAATACATCACGGGCGAGAACCCCGCATTTGCCACACTGGGAGGCGAGGCCTAATTCCTTGCGCACCTGGTCAAACCGCGTTGCACCTTTAGCCACCGCTTCGCGGATGTGGTTATCGGTTATAGCTTTGCACAGGCATACATACATAGCGTTGATTTTGGTTCTAGTTGTAGTTTGTTTAAAAAGTAGGTAAACACTAAGCTAAATGAGAATCATTGTCAATAGCATTTAGATCTTTTTTCTCTCCCAGGGGAGGTGACCGATAACTAATCAGGGCTTATTGATCCTGGTTAATAGCTTTTAGCGATGGCGATGGCGATGGCGATGATTTAAAAAAATACTTGGGCTTGTATGGGGTGGATGTGTAATATGGCAGCCCTGTTCCGGTCCGTTACGATTCATCAGGTCGTCCTGCAATGGGTGCGCTTCAACTGGAGTAATGCGGGCAGAAACTATACCGAAAGTGACTTTTTAATTCTTTTACTGTGGAGGCTCGATCACAATGAGTGTACTTGTTGGCAAACCCGCTCCGGATTTTACCTGTAATGCTGTATTGGGTAATGGCGAAATCGTTGATAATTTTAACCTGTCAGAAGCCATCAAAGGCAACATTGGACTGGTATTTTTCTATCCCCTGGATTTCACTTTTGTGTGTCCATCAGAGCTTTTAGCGGTTGATCACCGCATGGATACATTCAAAGAATTGGGTGTTGAGGTGATCGGAGTTTCTATCGATTCTCACTTTACCCATAACGCTTGGCGCAACACGGATGTAAACAAAGGGGGTATCGGTCAGGTAGCTTACACCCTGGCGGCGGATATCAACCACGATATCTGTCGTGCTTACGATGTTGAATCTGCTGGCGGCGTTGCTTTCCGCGGTGCGTTTATTATCGATCAAAAAGGTGTTGTGCGTTCTCAGACTGTAAACGATTTGCCATTGGGCCGTAACTTCGACGAATTTATTCGTGTTATCGAAGCCCTGCAATTCCACGAGGAGCATGGTGAAGTTTGTCCCGCTGGCTGGAAAAAAGGCGATAAAGGGATGACGGCTTCGCCAGAAGGCGTTGCGGCTTATTTGTCTGAGAATGCGGATCAGTTGTAAGTATTTTAGTCTGGTGCTTGAGACCGGACGTCAGATGCAAAAGGGTCTGCATTATTGTGGGCTCTTTTTTTATATTCAGCTTGATCAGCCAAAGCCTCGTTCCATCCCCCCAAATCCTTCCATTTGTTGACAATCAAACAGAATAACTCAGCGGTTTTTTCAGTGTCGTAAGCGGCAGAATGAGCTTCAGAATTATCAAAATCAATTCCGGCGCTTTGGCAGGCTTTGGCTAGTACGGTTTGACCGAAAGCCAGACCGGCTAAGGTAGCCGTATCAAATACCGAAAAAGGATGGAATGGATTGCGCTTGATTTGGCAGCGTTCAATGGCGGCCATCACAAAACCGTGGTCAAAGTGGGCGTTGTGGCCAACTAACACCGCGCGGGTGCAGTCGAGGGCTTTAACCTGTTTGCGAATGGCGTTCAGTAAGTTTGGAAATACTATTTTTTCCGGTTTGGCGTCACGAAACGGGTGGTGAGGATTGATGCCGGTAAATTCTAGCGCTGCGGGATCCAGGTTGGCGTTCTCAAAGGGTTCGACGTTAAAATTATAGACTTTATCGATACGCAGATTGCCGGTATCGTCTATTGTTAATGTGGTTGCAGCAATTTCCAGAATGGCATCAGTCTGGCAGTCAAAACCGCCTGTTTCCACATCAATTACCACCGGTAAAAAGCCGCGAAAGCGCTCTGCGATGGGGTGTTTGCTGTCTTCAGTATTATCTTCTTTCACCGTAGGCCTTTATCTCATCGAACTTGAAAAGTGCATTGTTACACGTTGATCTTGTAGGAGGGCTTGACCCACCTGTTGCAACAGGGATGTGAGCTTGGCGGGTCAAGACCCTTCCTGTTTAAGCCGTCAGTTAAAACATATCGGCCTGTGATGTTCAGTGTTAACGCTTTATTTAAGTGACTACTTGCCATTGTAGAGTCTTACCCGCACACAATGGAACCAAAAGAGTATCCCCCAGCGGCAAATGCCTGGGTACGTCCCAGGGTTTTCGTTGTAATGTAATCGTGTCACTGTTTCTGGGTAAGCCGTAAAAGTCCGGTCCGAAATGGCTGGCAAAGCCCTCCAGTTTGTCCAGGGCTCCCGCTTGTTCGAAGGCTTCCGCATAGAGTTCAATGGCGGCGTAGGCGGTGTAACTACCGGCACAACCGCAGCTGGTTTCTTTCTTATCCTGGGCATGGGGAGCGGAGTCGGTGCCGAGAAAAAACTTCGGGTTGCCGCTGGTCGCTGCGGCAATCAATGTGTGTTGATGAGTACTGCGTTTTAAAATCGGCAGGCAGTAATAATGAGGGCGAATGCCACCCGCAAGCATATGATTGCGATTATAGAGCAGGTGATGTGCGGTAATAGTTGCGGCTAGAGTGTGATTTGCTTCGCTAACAAACTGGACTGCGTCTGCCGTAGTGATATGTTCCAGCACCATTGGCAGCGCCGAAAAGTCTTTCACCAATGGGCTCAATGTACGGTCAATGAAGACCTTTTCCCGATCAAAAATATCGATGTCGTGATCAGTGACTTCGCCGTGCAGCAAAAATCGTAAGCCTTCCTGCTGCATGGCTTCCAGTGCCGGGTAGAGCTTATTAATATCAGTGACCCCGGCATCGGAATGCGTAGTCGCCCCCGCCGGGTACAATTTACAGGCAATAACCCCGGCAGTTTTCGCCTGGCGAATATCGTCTGCGCTGGTGTTATCGGTCAGGTAAATCACCATGAGTGGTTCCACTTGCCTCGAGCAGTGGCGTTGTGCGGCCATAATTCGCTCTCGATAGGCAATAGCCTGTTGCGCATTGCTTATCGGCGGCAGCAGATTGGGCATGACAATAGTGCGACCAAAATAGCGGGCCATAGCGGGTACTGTAGTAGTCAAAGCCTGCTCGTCACGTAGGTGTACATGCCAGTCGTCAGGACGGGTGATTTCAATATCTGTCGGGGTGGTCATGGGGTCGCTTCAACATATTGTAGGGAATACCTCAAAACATTGAGTTGAGGTATCGAGGGTGCATGCTACCGGAATCCCCGTGCAGTTTAAAGATTTGCTGGATTTTGCCGATAACTTCAAGGTGTTATCTATTGTTGTTGGCTGTCTATTATATTCAGCAATATAGGGTTTCTGGCCATTATAAGGGTGTTTGGAGAGTTCCATGAGTCGTTCGCTTGTTACCGTTGTTCTGGGTGTGCTGATGAGTAGCTGGGCTTTATCCACCCAGGCGGTACGCTTTGGTGCGCCAATGAACCATGCGGAGTGGCGGTTGGAATTGTCTTCCTTTGAATGCCGAATGTGGCAGCCTATTCCCACCTTTGGTGATGCGGTATTCTCGAATCGTGCGGGTGAAGAGCAAACGTTTTACCTGGCCCCGGTCCGCAAAGTAATGAAGCCGGGCAAGGCGGCGCTGGTATCCCAGGCGCCGATGTGGGACGAAACCCGCCACAGCCAGGATATGGGTATGGTTGCGGTAAAGGGAACAAGCAAACCGGTTTCTTTAGGGAAGCGACAGGCCTACCAATTGCTCAATGAGCTCTATGACGGTATGTCCCCAGTATTTTCTCGTCTTTCCTGGTTTGCAGAAGACGAAAACATCGAAGTGTTTTTATCCTCAGTGAATTTCCGTAAGGCCTATGGTCAATACCAAGATTGTTTGGCCAGTTTGCTGCCGGTCAATTTTGACCAAATTAATCGCTCCCGTGTTTACTTTAAAACGGCCAAATTTGAGTTGACGGCTCGCTCTAAAGCCCGACTGGATCAGCTCGTGTTGTATGTTAAGGCCGATAGCTCGGTGACGGGTTTCTATATTGATGGCCATACCGATAGTGTAGGTCGCAGGCTTTATAACCTCGGCCTATCCCAAAAGCGCGCTGAAGCGGTGACTCGTTATTTGATTGCCAGCGGTATTGATGAGACCTTGATTACAACGCGCTACCATGGTGAGCGTTATCCGGTTGCAAAAAACACCAATGCTAAAAACCGCGCCACTAATCGCCGCGTTACCCTTCGCTTGGAGCGAGATGAATTGTAGAAAGCAGCGAGCAATGAGAGACGAGCTGGAGTCTCTCTAGCCCTCGCCTTCTTGACCAATCCTCAGTAGAATACCGTCCTCTAAAAAACTAGAACATATCCCTGCAACAGGCCCAATTATGACGCACTCTGTTTTATCGGGGAGCGTGGAGATTCTCAATGTCTGATATCAACAAAGTTGTTTTGGCCTATTCCGGAGGTTTGGACACTTCTGTGATCGTGCGCTGGTTACAGGATACCTATCAGTGTGAAGTGGTGACCTTTACCGCCGATATAGGCCAAGGTGAAGAAGTTGAGCCCGCACGTGCCAAGGCAGAAGCCCTGGGTGTAAAAGACATCTATATAGACGATTTAAAAGAAGAATTTGTCCGAGACTTTGTCTTCCCGATGTTTCGTGCCAATGCCATCTATGAGGGCGAGTACCTGTTGGGTACCTCTATTGCCCGGCCACTGATAGCCAAGCGCTTAATAGACATTGCCAATGCAACCGGAGCTGATGCCATCTCCCACGGGGCGACCGGTAAAGGCAATGATCAAGTGCGTTTTGAGCTGGGTGCGTATGCCCTGAAGCCGGGTATTAAAGTGATTGCCCCTTGGCGTGAGTGGGATCTGACCTCCCGCGAAACGCTAATGGCCTACTGTAAAGAGCACAATATACCCGTAGATTTTGCCAGCAGTAAGAAGAAATCACCCTACTCCATGGATGCCAATCTGTTACATATCTCCTACGAAGGCGGTATTCTGGAAGATCCATGGGCAGAAGCTGAAGATACCATGTGGCGCTGGAGTGTGTCGCCGCAAGCGGCTCCCGATCAGCCTACCTACCTAGAATTAAGCTATCGTGGTGGGGATATTGTCGCTATCGATGGCCAAGACATGAGTCCGGCGACAGTGTTGGCCCATCTCAATAAAGTCGGTGGCGACAATGGTATCGGGCGTCTGGATATCGTCGAAAACCGCTATGTCGGCATGAAATCCCGTGGTTGCTACGAAACCCCAGGGGGCACTATTATGATGCCAGCCCACCGTGCCATAGAGTCAATCTGTTTGGATCGTGAAGTGGCTCATTTGAAGGACAGCCTGATGCCGAAATACGCCGAGCTGGTCTACAACGGCTATTGGTGGGCACCGGAGAGAAAGATGCTGCAAACGGCGATTGATGAATCCCAGCATTTTGTGAATGGCGTAGTGCGGGTGAAACTTTATAAAGGCAATGTCACCGTGGTAGGTCGCAAGTCCGACCAGTCATTATTCGATGCAAGCATTGCTACCTTTGAGGATGATGCCGGTGCCTACAACCAGCAGGATGCGGAGGGCTTTATTAAACTTAATGCGCTACGTATGCGCATTGCGGCCAATAAAGGCCGTTCGCAGCTGTAATTTACTCAGTTTTAGTGATACTTAAGGGGCCGCATTTGCGGCCCTTTTTTTGATCAAAAAATCCGAGTAGGGTGGAACGTGTTCTATCAAAAACCACCCACTGCCACAGGTGAATTAACATACGCCTGGTCTAATATTTTTTTGTGCTAAACAAAATTGTGAGTTAGTTCGCGCAACTCAAGGATTTTATTGAATATTATCCAATCTGAACTATTCTCCCTTAAGGACAAAAATGGTTTAAAGCGACGTGCCACCAGACCTGTTGATTGAATCTGCCAGCAGATCAAACCAGCAATAGGGAACTAGGGAGGGCTTGGAGCCTTAAGTTTGTAGTCTAGGTTCTATTGATAATCACAGACTCCACAGCGAGCTCGGGAAGGTAACATGCTGAAGCTGAAAGAATTTTTAACACATTACGGCAAGCTGTTGGCGGCAATTCTGTTGGGATTGGCGCTGGTGGGCTGTGGTAGTGGTGGTGGTTCAGATAATATTTTGTGTGGTGGAGACCCTTGTTCGACGACTGCGGACACCACTGATGATATTGATAATATTGTGGGTCAGGGTACTGCCGATTCGATTCAATTTGTATCAGCTGTACCAGTGGCATTATCCATTCGATCGGCTGGTGGTGATGAAACTTCCGTTGTGACCTTTCTGGTAACGGATACCGCGGGTGATCCAATTTCTGGGGTGTCGGTATCTTTTTCGTTGGACAATGCGGTTGGAGGTGTCACTCTGTCTAACACCTCCGATACGACTAATGTTGATGGTGAGACATCGGTTATTGTTCAATCGGGAACCACACATACTTCGGTGAGTATCACGGCAACGGTTGATGCTACTCAGGAATCTACCATCTCTCCATCCCTGACAATCTCAACAGGTATTTCCGATTTTGATAGCTTTAGTTTGGCGCTCAATGTCTTTAATCCCCATGCCTGGAATCGTCAAGGAGAAACAGTTAATGCGACTGTTCGCATGGCAGATTTCTTTAATAACCCTCCACCAGATGGAACACAAGTTTCATTTTTTACTGAGGGGGGCAGTATTGACGCTTCGTGTTCTTCAGTGGCAGGTGTCTGCACTGCAGTATGGACCGGGCAAGATCCACGCCCTACCTTAGGGCAAGGTAATAGGCCAGGACGGTCCGCATTATTGGCTGTTGTTACTGGGGCTGAATCATTTGACGATGTTAATAGTAATGGTGTTTTTGATGATGGTGATGGTTTTAGTTTGGTCGACACTACGGTGAACACCGTATTAGTAGAAGCTGATGATCGCCCTGAACCTTTTCTGGATATAAATGAAAACGGTAATTATGACCTGGGTGAGTTTTTTGTTGATTTTAACCAAAATGGAACTCGTGATCTGGGGGATGGAATGTACAATGGTCCACTCTGTACCCACAGCTCTTTATGCTCGACAAATAAGACAATTGCTATTGGCGAACAGCATAAGATTGTGATGGCTAGCCATATTGAAGTAATCACGAGTAGTGATTTAGATGCTGATATGGTGGATGGTGATTTGGATATAGGGACTGGGCGATCTTATGTTATTACTATTGGTGATGAAAATGGTAATACTTTGCCAAGTGGTTCGACTATAGCTGTTACTGCTACAAATGGGACCGTAGAATCTGGTGCTACAAATGATATTTTAAGTGATGTATATGAGCCGACAACATTCACTATTCTGTTACTACCAGATACTACGCCTTCTTCTATTGGGAGTATGAAAATAGCAGTGACTACTGGTAGTGGAACACAGGCTGTAACTACAACGTATACATATCCGGTTACGGATTAGTTAGGACGTTAGGAAACATATAAAATCACTACTGGGACATCTATCCTGACACAGGGGGAATGCTGCAGATGTCAAACAAACGGCTCCCCCATACTCGGAATAAACGAGACTTGTCGTTTCTAACTAACTTCATTGCTACCTTGGCTAACCGTTTTTAGCAAAATAACTGGGACATCTATGGACGCTCCACGATTGTCAAACACTATAATCCTGTAGTTTCAAAAGAATGAAACTATTGTTTACTGCGTCATTTAATGTCTACCCTTGTTAACCGTCTTTTGGTTTTAGGATGGCGGTAACGCAGACATATATCCGGCGTCAAAAAATGAAGGGGATTGATCCACTTTCGCGCCCTAATGAGATCCGCACCTAGCCGCCTAAAACAGGCCCTCAGTTTCAAGAACTATGTCCCAGCCAGGCTCTTGCTAGGGCGGATTAACCGCTATGTTCATCACTACTTGGTTACCGGGGTAGAGAATGCGAGAGGTTTATTTCCGCATTGTTGATTAAAATCTGCGTTAGTTAACTACTTTGTATGCTTCTCTGTTATTGAGAAGTGTCCAGCAAGTGCGGGCCATTCTTGCTGCTAGGGCGACACAGGCTTTGTTGTAGCCGCGATGCGCGACTCATTGATTGGCCCAGAGGCTAACTTTATCGGATTTGTTTTTGCATCGCGCGAGCATAATAACTAGGACACTCCGAAATCCCAGTTTGAAGCGCGCCCTCTTCTGCGCAAAGTTTGACATTCTTCCTGCCGATTAATATAAATTTAGTAACATGTATAAATCGGTGTTAAACCATACATGCTTTAAAATGAATCTGAAGGTATCAACTCCCAACAACAGCGCTGAATAACCCTAAAAAAAGGCAGTACAATGCTCCGCTCCGTCGCCTTTATGTCACGCACCCTTCGAACCATCGATAGTTGGCCCGATGATGTTAGGGATATGGTGAAAATTAATCTGCAGTCCTTACAAGGCAGCGATCTCAGCGCTTTTAGCGACCTATCAGACTGGATCAACCAGGGTAAAGCCACTGACAAAAGTCTCAAAGGCAAGCGTTTGAAAGGGGCTCACCAGCTTACGATCAAAGACAGAGACAGCTACCGAGTGGTCTATATTGCCAAGTACAAGGATAAAATCTATGTCCTTCACGCCTTTAAGAAAAAGACCGAAGGCGCTGATAAAAAAGCCATGAATACCGTGGAAGAACGCCTATCCCAGCTAAAATCTGATCGAAAAGCCGGTATTACCTAAATACCTATCTAATACACATTAATACCAAATTTGGTATACAGATTTCTAAAGTTAATGTATATTGTCTTAACTCGTAACTAATACTTAAGGCTGTAGCCATGTACACCGAAGTTTCCAATGTCTGGGCATCACAAGCCAAAACGCCTGAAGAAGCGGTAGCTCTCCAGGCACGGGCTGATCTATTAATTAGCCTTCGAGAAATCATCTATAACAATGGATGGAGTCCGAAGGAAGCTGCCCAGCACCTTGGATTGACTCAAAACCGAGTGAGCTATATTGCTACCGGGCAGGTCTCCAAATTTTCTACCGACAAGCTTTTAGGGCTATTAAGTAAAGTCGGCTATCAGGTTGATATGGCTGTTAGAGCTGCCTAGCTTGCCGCTTTGGTTGCAGCAGCTTGTCCCCCTATGCAAACCAAACTATTAGCTCAGGGACAGACCACGATTAAATAAAAGAATAAACCGGAAATCACTACTGGGACATCTATGGACGCTCCTCAGATGTCAAACAAACGCCATGAAACCGTCTTCGCCTTTCCACAGCGCTTTACCGGCACCATACGCTCTTTTCAATTCTGATATATTGCCTTCAATGCCCGCCCTAAAGTGTCTTAATGTCTCAAGCGTCTTTTGTTGCACGCCCATGGCTCTGAGACCGGTATCTCTAGCGTGAGTTTATTATATATTTTGACAGAAAGCTCTATTATCCCTTATGAATCAACGGGTTAACTGAAGGCTAAGTGTATACACCAACGCCTTTAAGTGTTGGTCGTTGGTGGTGCATATCCTCTATAGCCAATGCCTGGAGGATAGCCTGATCTTCCTCTGTCATCTCTTCGAGTTTATAGATGGCTTTTGCTTTTCCCGGCGTGGTTGATTCCTCAAGCAAAGCCCCCAAACGAATGTGATTCAATGTCTCCAGTAGACTGTCTAAGCTTCCGGTAAATGCACACTGGGTTTTCACCTGCTTGTAAACCAGCGTCGCCAACAAATACCCTAAAACGCAAATAAAATAATGCACATGAATTTTTTGATCGGTCCAAGGGTATTGAGGCTTTACTGCCAGATGGTGCGGATTTTTCAGTTCTTTAAACGCCTGTTCAACCTTTGACTGGCCGTGATAAGTACGGATAATGTCCTCTGTGCTCCATTCGTGACGATCTGTCATCAGGATACGAAATCCCATGCGCGCTTCTAGCTCATTGAATAGGTCTTGCCTGACGGTATAGTGTAGCTGAAACTTACCGGGCGAATATTCGGTTAAAGACCACTCGATGAGGGTGTTGATAAATTGTACGGAAACCATTTTTTTTAGTTGATCATTGAGTTTTTCGCCATCTCTTTTCTTGACCTGAGGGTGATGGAGTGTCGCTTGTAGTTCCTTCAGGTTTTTCTCGGCCTTTTCGAGTGACCGGTACAATCCGCGCAGTTGCCCCGCTTTTAAGGTTTCGGAGATATACACGATAACAGTTCGCTGTTCTCCCCAGATATCGCGAACTTCGCGGTAGACTTGCCAGGATGTGTTCTCGTCAATCGTTAAATGCTGGAGATTGTTCATTGCATCTTTGATCAGCGCTTGATGTTGATAAGGCGTAAGCGCACCAACATAATGGAGTTGTGCCTGCTGGAGCAACGCCATATTGTGCTTGGAATTATTACCGCGATCAAAGACCATCGTATGCTTCTCGTCCGCCATACCCAGTGCCTTCATCCGTTTTTTTAAGGCTTGAATCACTTGCTGGAAGACCTTGCTGTCATGCAGGTTGCCTTCATACGTCAAATGAAACAGCGGAATCATGTCTTGCCGGGAGACCACCATCGCCAAACCAATTTGCCGTAAATCATGGCGTTTCTGCTTGTTCTTGCCGCGTTGTGCCACCGTGCACCGGGTATTGGTGGTATCAATGTAGGTAAAGAAATTCGTGGTATCGAAAAACACACTGTCAGTGTCCAGGCCATACAACGAAAAGGCTTTCTTTAACAACGTTTGCTCAATGTTTTCAATCGCCTCAACAGGTAGCGCGTCCATCAAGTCCCAAAAATGTTGACTGTCTATTTGACTCAAATTGCAGCGCAGCAAATATTCCAGGGACGTGGTCTTTGCCCAGACCCACCAGCCGCGCTTACTGGTGGGCATACAAGTCCGCCCAATAGCGGCCAGCAAAAAGGTCATACCTGCTGTCAATGCGTGGCGCACAGGTTTTTTAGCCCTATAGGATCGGGGAGATTGAATGTAGTGATTAATGGTGTTGCACACCTCCAGCTCGTTGGCTATTTTGAGCAACGCCGCTACGGCGCCATGGCTGTAGGATTTTAAACGCACACCGTCGGTAATCCCTTGCAAGCGCTTGACTAAATCCTCGGCTTTTCCCAGGTAGGCCAAGACAATGGGTCTGGGTTTCCCGTTAACGCGACGTGATTCAACGATATACCAATACTTATGACCTCGGGACGTTTTCGCTTGAATGGTTGCCATAATCGTCCATTTACAGTGTATACATAAAATGGATATCAAAAAAAACCGCAACCCTTTTAGAATCAATAGGTTGTGGCTTGGCTGGTCAATATTCAGGCGGGAATTATAATAAACTCACGCTAGCACATACATTAATAATCCCTTTAAAGGGGCTCGTTGGGTTTTGTTGCGGGGGCCGATGTGAAACAACTGCAAGATACCGCGCCAGATGAGATTACCGACCAAAACATATCCTACCCAAGCATGGATAGTTTTGAGGGCAAGCTTGACATCCCCACCGTATAAACCCAGCTCTTTTTGGTACATGATGATAAAACCAACAAATAGTAATAATAGGACACAGAGGGGAATGGCACTTACTTAAGGGCAGCGCTGTTAACGGCTTGCGACCATAATATCCCGCCGCCACCCTCGGTAGTCTAACCCCTCACTCGGTTGGAACCCCACGCCCTGGTGAGGGGTTAGACTACCGAGGGTGGCTAGACTGTGCAGTATCTAGGTACCACCGGAGTAGCTGTTCGCAATGCAAGGCCCGCTAAAGGGCGTGGGGTTCCAACCGATAATGGGCGATAGTAGGCCTTGCATTGCGAACAGCGGGTTCAAAGCTCCTCGGTTATAGCCTTAAGTAAGTACCATTCGACACAGAGGGTATTGATCCAGTGAAACCAGCTCTGGGGGGTATACCAAAAACGGTGGCTGTTGATATTGGTCATAGGTGTCTATCTCAACTCACATCTATTATCCTAAAAAAGCAATTGAATCTAGGGCTTGCCCCGCGAGGTGTTTTTCGCGGAGTGTTTTGGTACGACCTTGACCTGTTCTCCACAATGCGTACAGGTTTCAATATCAATCTTGAAGACGCAGTTTTAGATTGTAAGCTTACTTTACAATTTAGTTGTAGTAGTGAAGATGGCCTATTTAAAATGCCAACCCAATCATCCGTCTATTGGTCGTCGTAGTTGGCTGTGCAGTGACTGCCGCGCAGGGTTCTGAGCAACCAGCGAAGTTGTATATAGCCCTTGGTTAGTGGGCTGCTGAGGTTGTTTAACAGCCAGGGCGACTGCAGGTAGTAGCTATCCAGCCGGGGCAGTGCCGCGTGGTCTTCCTGATGGGAGAGGCTACGCAGCTCAGTGGTGACCGATCCGGTGTAGAGCTTTCGGCTGTAATCGCGCGCCTGTTTGTTGTGGTAACCAAAGGGATAAGCAAAGAATTCAGGCCTGCGACCGATTCGGCGTTCAATCTCGTCGTTGGCCTGTTCACATTCGGCTGCCATTTGTTCCGTAGAGAGTTTGCGCATATCCGGGTGGGTGTGGGCATCAATAGCGACTCCGGACTGATGAAGTTGTTCGATGTTATCCCAGCTCAGCATGTCAAAGCTGGGTACATCTGAGGGTTGTTTGGGCCATTGTTGTTCGGTTCCCACCGCGTTGGTGGTGATAAAAATATGCGCAGGAGCAGCGTGGTCGCGGAGTATTGGCAGGGCGTTGTTATACACCGAGCGCATGCCGTCATCAAAGGTCAGTGTTACGCCGTGTTGGGTGGTGGGTGCCAGTATCGTGTCGAGGTTGACAACAGATAGATTGGCGTTATGGAGATTTTCCAGCAATTGGGCAAACAGCGACGGTGGGTAAGACAGCACTGAGCCCGAGTCGTCAATGCTGTGAAAGGTCAGTATGGCCTTCATGATATTAATGTTGCCACTGCGCTTTCCATTGATTGATAGCGTCATAGGGCAATTGTAATCGAGTGCTAAAGTCGCCAGTAATCATTGTTTCAAGTTGGTCAAAATTATTGCGCTCGACAGTAGGCAGGTCGAAGTCGCTGCCCATCTCTTTGGCCCGGTTATCAACCTCCAGAATAATCGTGCGACGCATCTTTTGCATAGCGCGTATACCGGCATGTAAACGATTGCCGACATAATCGAGACCGATGTCGGCGTCCAGTAGCTCGTCTAACCCTTGCAATGAGGGGGGGAGATAGATCAAGTTTGCATCCAGACTACGGGCATAGTCGTAGTCGGTTGCTGTTTGAATCCAGAAGTACACTTTATCGTAATGTTGGTGCAACGTTTTTAATAACCTGCCGTCGAGTTGGCGATTTTCGATATAGGTATTTAGGGTGGTGATGACGTAGCTGGATTTTGTCTGTGGGATTTGTTCACAGTGTTGCGTTGATAAACGCCATAAAGTCGGACAGCCGGTATTCAGTACATTGCTGATGCCAGCGGTTTGTAACATTGACTGGGTATAACCATCGCGCACGGAATGAATAGAGTGTTTACTCAGCACGTTGTTGAGTAAGAAACGGGTATAGATATCGGGTTTGGACTGAAATTGGTACCAGCCCGCGCCCATCAAGGTCACGTTCAGGTTGCGGAACGCATCCAGCGGGGTGAGTTTCCACAATGGTTTAAACCACATTCTTGAGCTGAGCATATTAGTGCCGCAGGTGAGTGAGCAATCAGATTGCTTTACCAGACCGCGACTTTTGCTGCCTAGCCATTCGTGACTCACTACCGAATAGATAAACGCATCTTGGTATAATTCGCGAATATGGCTGGAAGCCGCATCCATAATGATCTGGTCGCCAAGATTGGTGGAAGCAATGGCGGTGTCAAACAGAGTAACAGCCTTCATGGAATTCCTTGTGCTCATTGAGTAGCAGTGGATTTGGTGGCGACAACGGTAATTAGGACTTCAAAATCTGGATCACAGATATCCAGTTTATCACTGGGAAGTTCTGCGGCGGCCATACCGTGCAGGAAGCACATAGCAGACAGAACGTTTCCCATGGTGGCAACTTCACACTCACCGCCAGGGAAGGTTTCTGCAATTAAGGCTTCCGCCGACTGTGAGGTAAGGTGCCAGTATTCGCCCCAGTCATCTTTGCCTAAACGGCGGGCAATTTTGCTGATGCCTGCGGAAGTCATTAACAATTTGCCGCCGGGTTTGAGGATGCGATGAAGAGTGCGCAGGGCAGTCTTCAGGTCGTAAATCATCTGTAGGGATTGCGTGAAGATAATACAGTCAAATTGGTCGCAGGGCAGATGATCGGCAGCGGTAAGATCGGCGATGATAGTCGCTTCGGGATTGCCTTCAACCACATGCATAACATCGATCTGCTTAACCTTGCCGTCACCAAACTTATTAATATAAAACGGATCGCCCATTTCCAGCGCTCGACCTTGGATATGATGACTATTGGCGGCGAGAAACTTTTCAATATAGTAGCGATCGATGGCCATACCGCGGTCAAAGCCGAACACACGGCTAATCGGTGTGGTGCGGGCAAAATCACCAAAATCTATAGTGCTGTGGAGCTTGAATTGCCGACGTTTTTGCACCAGCCAGTTGCGTAGTCCAGCAGGCAATATTTTTTTAGCTAGGTTAAAGGTCCAATCTTGTAAGCATGCCATAGGCGTTGGTTAGCGATTATTGTGGTGTTGGATGTCAGTATAGAACACTCCGAGAAACCCTGTTTCTGGAAGCCATGTCTCTGGAAACTAGGAGGCATTCTTCACACAGAGGATGCCTGCAAAGTTAAACCATTGAAAGAAGGTTTCTACGATATTAAATCCATTGCGGCGGAATAGCTCGAAATTCTCATCGAAGCGGTAGGGAATCAGCACGTTTTCCAGTGCTTCGCGTTTGTAAGCGATTTCATCTTCGGTATAGCCATTATTGCGTTTGAAATCGTAGTAGAAGTCGATAAAGAAACGATTCATATGGGAGTCATTGGTCAGTACTTTTTCGGTGACAATCAACACACCACCATCGACCATATTGTCATACACTTTCTTGACCAGCGCATCCCGTTGTAGTGGCCGGATAAACTGTAATGTCCAGCATAACGTCACAATACTGGCGTTACTGAAATCGATATTGGATAGATCGCCATTGAGATCGGCGTAGTTGAGTTCAATGCGATCTGCAACGTCGGCAATGTCGGTATTGCCCCTTGCCTTTTCCAACATCGGATGTGAATTGTCAAAACCCACCAAATGGTCAGCGGCAGGAATGGTTTTGGCTAAGTGGATAAGGGTGGTTCCGGTAGAGCAGCCCAGGTCGATAATTTTGGTGCCGGGTTTATAGAATTGCTGGCTGATGGTCTTGATTAGACTTTGCTGCTCTACATAGAAAGGCACGCTTCTGGTGAGCATATCATCGAAGACTTTGGCGACCTCTTCGTTGAATTCAAAATCACTTCCCCTCTCGACGTCACTGTTGAATACTTGATCGCGATCCATTGGTGGGGTTCTCCGCTGGTTGCTCTTAACGTTTGTTTTGTAAAAGTGGTGATGCCAACAGGGCCTGCTAATCTGGACCAAGGTTTGGTGTTTATCCCAGTAAGCCAAGCTGACCTGTCGATGTATATATACCCAAAGCGATTGAAATTTAGGTGTTATAGGCCGCTCCTGCACATCCATGCGCCTGCGGCATTAGTGCATCCATGCACGTCACACCCCCTTTTTGCCCATGGCTGCGTTGTTTGAACTT
>JAZFYA010000428.1:0-3646 GCA_036443315.1 Pseudomonadales bacterium | reverse complement strand
GTTGGTCTTTGCGGCGTTTTTAGCGAGGACTGTCTGAGCGCAGCGAGTTCCGCAGCCGCCGCAAAGACCAACCAGCTTGCGACCGGCCACAGTGTCCATTGTCCTGCAGGCCCGGAGTATTCACGCTGAAATTTTTGTTATAATTTTCTTGCTGAAACTCTAAATTCTAGTTTACAACATGGCAAATTTTGCGGGTAGCTGCATATCCATCGAGCTCCAGCATTGCACAGCTCATTAAAATAATATCGTAACGTTCAGTCACCAAACTACGCTCTTACCGATACAGAATCATTTAAAGTAATAACTCAGCAATAGGCTTATACATTCCTGTTATAAACTACTTATTGAGTGCGGTTTTTGACCCTTTGCCACAACAAATATACCGCCAATATCGGAGTACGAAGGATAACATTCACTTAAGGTGCTTTAATTGATAAATAGCATCCGCTATGCACGAATCGTAGCAGCATCACATTATCTCTCCTTTGGCAACATGGTTGGGTGGACCAAATGAATAACAACGCCATATTGTATGGTCACACAATGTGTAAGCTTACCCAATGGTTGGTAGCTGTCGGGATATGCTGCCTGGTTTGTCTATTGCCGGCCTGTGACGCAACGAAAAAAGAACCGATCAAAGTAGGGGTATTGCACTCGTTGACCGGCACCATGGCGATCAGTGAAATAGCAGTAGTTGATGCGACGCTAATGGCGATTGAAGAGATCAATCACCAGGGTGGTCTTTTGGGACGGCCTATTGAAGCCATCGTTGTCGATGGTAAGTCTGACTGGCCCACCTTTGAGAGGGAGGCGGAACGTCTAATCCAGCAGGAGCAGGTTGTGGTGGTGTTTGGCTGCTGGACCTCGGCCAGTCGCAAAACGGTGAGGCCGGTATTCGAGCAATACAATCATTTGTTATTTTATCCTGTACAGTACGAGGGGCTTGAAAGCTCCCCCAATATTATATACACCGGTGCAGCCCCCAATCAGCAACTGATTCCTGCAGTTAAATGGAGTTTTGACAATTTGGGGAAAAAATATTTTCTGGTTGGTTCCGATTACATCTTTCCACGGGCCGCCAATGCCATCATTAAGGAACAAATCCATGCGCTCAAAGGCGAAGTAGTTGGCGAAGAATACCTGCTTTTGGGCAGCCATAAGGTTGACGAGATAATCGCGAAAATTGTCGCCAGTAAACCCGATGTGCTACTCAATACCATCAATGGTGATACCAATGTCAGCTTTTTCCAACGGCTGCGACACGCTGGCGTGACCCCTGACACACTGCCAACCATTTCTTTTAGTATCGCGGAGGCTGAGTTGGTCACTATGAGTGCAGCGGATATGGCCGGTGATTATGCTGCCTGGAACTATTTTCAAAGCATTGATAGTGATGCCAATCAACGCTTCGTCGCTGCGTTTAAGCAACGCTATGGCGATGACCGGGTTACCGATGATCCAATAGAGGCGGCCTATTTTGGTGTTCACATTTGGGCGCAGGTGGTTGCCGATATCGGCACGGCAGATGTCCATGAAGTCCGCAATGCGCTAAAGGGTAGACACTTTAACGCCCCTGAAGGCAGGGTTTATATCGACCCAAAGAATAACCATACCTGGAAACAGGTCAGAATCGGAAAGATTCAAGCCAATGGCCAGTTTGAGATTGTATGGAGTTCTCCCCATCCCATTCGACCCATCCCATTTCCCATCTATAAAACACGACAAGAGTGGATAGCGCTACTCGATGGCTGGTATCAAAGCTGGGGCAAGCAATGGTCCAACTCGCAAATGCCATAAAGGGATAGGAAGAGATAAATGCCAGCAAGAAAAATAGCTACGCGATTGATTAGATGGTTTTTGCTGATAGCCCTACTGCCGTTATTGATTACCTATGGATTTTCCTTCTCTTTTGCCAGGGAGCACTTGCGCAAGGAAGTGTTAACCAACCTCCAATATATTGCTGGATATAAGGCCAATGAGCTGGAAAGCTATGCGCGAGAACGCATTCAAAGTGTCAAGGCACTTGCCCGAGCACCCGGTGTTGCTAGAGCGCTGTACAGTATGCGTTGGGTGACGGAAAAACAGGGGGTCAATACTCTCGCGTATAACTTTATCGACAAAGCATACCGTCAATATCTCACCTACATAAAGGAAGATGCCTTATACGAAGATCTGTATCTGATTACTGCCAATGGCGACATTGTTTTCTCGGTAAATCGCGATAGAGATCTGGGGAGCAACCTATTTTCAAGCTCTTATAAGCATACACAGCTCGCCAAAGCTGTAGAGATGGCACTTACCTTACAACAGACCGAAGTGTCTGATTTTAAACACTACGCACCGATTAATAAAACCGCGGCTTTTATTGCCGCACCGATATTCTTTAAAGGCGAGGTGCTTGGCACCGTTGCTCTTCGCATAAGTAATGAACAAGTTTTTGGCATAGTGAACAGTTATCTGGGTTTAGGTGAGAGTGGTGAAACTATTGCTATCCAAAATCACAATGGATCCTCGTTTTATGCCGCACCGTTACGATTCGATCGCCAACAGGCATTTTTGAGGAGCTTAGAAATTGATAGCAACACATCGAAACTACTGGAAAACGCCATAGGCCGAACCCTAGAAGATGGGATTGGAAAGGACTACCGCGACAAGTCGGTCATTGCCTATTATCGTTACGTGCCATCGCTGCGTTGGGACTTGATTGTTAAAATGGATGTTGAGGAATCCTTTGCTAGCATCAAAGAGTTGCTGCAATCGTTTATCATCATTGGCCTGCTGACAGTGGTTTTTGTCGTTGCTGCCACATTTCCGGTCGCTAGCGGCATTACTGTTCCAATCAGGAAACTAACCACGACCACCCGAGAGTTTTCCAACAATAATTGGCAAGTGCGTGCTGAGATTGATAGTGAGGACGAAATTGGTGAGCTTGCCAAGGGATTCAATACTATGGCGGACTCGATACAGGGTGCCAATAACCAACTGGCCAAGTATAGCCATTCATTAGAGCTGCGTAGCGCAGAGCTAAACGAAACGCTGCAGGCCTTGGCGAATAGCAATCAGATCAAACAGGATTTTCTTTGTGCCATTACCCACGAATTGCGTACACCGTTGAATGGCATTTTAGGTTCCCTCGAACTGCTTCCCGATCTCATCAATGACGAGGATAGGAATATTCTCGATTTGGCCAAGGAGTCGGCCTCGACATTGATGCATATTGTCGATGACATATTGCTGTTCTCGAAAATACAAGCAGAAAATTTACAAGCCCATAGCAATGCCTTCAATCTGCATGCATTGTTGCATTCGCTGGCTCAGCACTACACTCATCAGACAGAAAATAAAGGCATAGCATTTCACATGAGCCGACAAGACGAAGTTCCCGAAGAACTTGTCGGTGACGCCTATCTGTTGGAAGTAGTGCTAAATCACGTGTTGCAAAACGCGATAAAATTTACCTCAGAGGGGCGGATCAGCTTTGTGATAAGTTTGGCCTCAAAGCAGCCGGATGATGACCACATAAACATCCAATTTGTCATCTCTGATACCGGCATAGGCATTTCAAAAAAGGATCAAGAGATGATATTCGAAATATTCCAACAGGTTACCAGTGGTTTTCGGCGCGCCTTTGGTGGGGCAGGTATTG
>JAZFYA010000427.1:0-8410 GCA_036443315.1 Pseudomonadales bacterium | reverse complement strand
AGCCTTAATCAACAACGATATTAATTTGATTGCTTATCATTTGCCACTGGATGCTCATCCTAAATATGGAAATAACGCACAACTGGCCGAGCGCTTGGGTATTGTAACGACGGGTGGCTTGGAACCGGATAACCCCTATTCGGTAGGTAATGTCGGGCGGTTGCCAGCAGCGATACCGGTTGAGAGCTTTTGCCAGTTGGTGGCTGCTACCTTGGGCCGCAAACCGTTATTGGTCGCTGGCGGAGATCATAAAATTGAAACCATAGGTTGGTGTACCGGTGCTGCCCAAGGGTATATCGATCAAGCTGCCGCGTTGGGGGTGGATGCCTACCTCTCAGGTGAAATTTCCGAGCCGACCGTTCACAGCGCCCGTGAACTAGGGGTTCATTATATTGCCGCTGGGCATCATGCAACAGAACGCTACGGTGTGCAGGCGGTGGGTGAGTATCTGGCGAAAAAGTTTGAGCTGGATTATCAGTATATTGATGTAGATAGTCCAGCCTAAAGAGTCGGGGGACAGATCTTTAGCTCTGTCCCCCTTTCATAATCGATGCTTTTGTCGCCCTGAGGCCTGAGAGGGCGGGGTCTGGTACCGTATCTCGCCAATAGTAGTGTTCTGAGATCCTTCGGATGGCTCAGAATGGCGGGGATAGGGCTCAATGCAACTACTTATTTCCATTGTCAGTCGCAAGCGGTGACTCTGCCTTGTCATCCGGACTGTTTTTTTCAAGTCCAAACTCTTCATTTAGCATTCCGGGTTCATGGGGTGCAGTTTTGGGAGCGTAGTCCAAGGGAGGGGTGATGTCTTCATCTAGCGTTTTATCGGTTTGCATTACTTTGTTTTCTGGTAGGGTTTTCAGTGATTCACTGGCGTTTTCTCCCGCTAGCAATTGGGCGCCTCTGGCTAGATGATTATGGACGTCTCGATAGCTAGTGGTGAGCTGGTTCAGGAGATCTGCAGTTTCAGAAAAGTGCTCAGTCACCTCGTGTTGGTAATCTTGTTGTTGCTGTTGTAGCTCGCTAAGGTGGTTTTCCAGCTCGCGCTGGGATTGTTGGGAGGCGGATGTGCGCTGGGCAATGAGGAAGCCTCCAACTAGACCGATAATAATAGCGGCCAAGCCGACTGTCAGTAAAAATTCCAGTGTGTACACTAATTCAATCCTTCATTCTAGTCAGTGGTTAATGCATTTATGAGGTTTTCAAGAAGCCTGTCAGATTTAACCGTTCGTCGCAAGGAAAGCAGTGTTAAGTCCGATAGAGTACTAGTATAGCGCCTAAGTTATTGTCTCTGTAGTGGAAATTATGCTGTGGAGGTGATTTTGTCTCCCCCTCCCCGGTAGGTTAATTGCCAACATGGCGCTATACCGGTAAAGTGGCCGCCATTTTAACATGCACTATCACTGTAATTTTTCATGACACCTAGCACATGACACCGAAAGAGCGATATCAGGCTGAGCTTCAAACAGCGGATTTCTCCTATGATCCTGCCCAGGAGCAAGCAGTGGAGTATTTGCAGGATTTATATGAGAGACTGTTGGTTGCCGAGGTTGGCCTACCTTCCGGTGGTATTCTCCAGCGCCTATTCGATAAATTCAAAGCGGATAAGCCTGTCGAGCCAGTGAAGGGCTTGTATTTCTGGGGAGGGGTGGGCCGTGGCAAAACCTATCTAATGGACACCTTCTATGATTCCCTGCCCTTTGAACGCAAAATGCGTATTCATTTTCATCGCTTTATGCAGCGGGTGCATCAGGCGTTAAATCGGCTTAATGGTGAGAAAAATCCCCTCCATCTTATTGCCGATATTCTGGTTGCTGAAGCACGGGTCATTTGCTTCGACGAGTTTTTTGTCGCTGATATTACCGATGCGATGATTCTTGGCGGGTTATTTGCGCAGTTGTTTGATCGAGGTGTTACGCTGGTGGCTACCTCTAATATTGTCCCCGATGATCTTTATAAGGATGGTTTGCAGCGCAGTCGTTTTTTGCCGGCTATCGCATTAATCAACCAGCACACCGAGGTGGTCAATGTAGAGGGTGGGGTGGATTACCGGCTGCGGGCATTGGAGCAAGCAGAGCTTTACCACTTTCCCCTCGATGGGGCGGCAGATATAAGCCTGCAGCGCTCCTTTGCCAGACTTAATCCGGATGTTGAGCATATCCTGCAAAACCAAGCGCTGGATGTGAAAGGTCGCCAGATTATTGCTCGTTATGTCTCCGACGATGTAGTCTGGTTCGACTTTAAAGAGCTCTGTGATGGCCCCCGCAGCCAGAATGACTATATTGAGTTGGCTCGTGAGTTCCATGCCGTATTGATCAGCAAAGTGCCGCAAATGGCGGCTAGTACTGACGATTTGGCCCGCCGTTTTATCAATTTGGTGGATGAATTCTATGATCGCAATGTCAAGCTGGTGCTATCGGCAGAGGTCCCGCTAGAGCAGCTGTATCGGGGGGGGAAGCTGGACTTTGAGTTCGAACGCACCCAGAGCCGCTTGTTGGAGATGCAGTCTCACGACTATCTGGCCAAGGGGCATCGGCCTTAAGTTAGGCATGATGCTTGATGCCAGAAGCTGGGCGCGTTTTACACCCTGGAATGTCTTTGGCGTCCAGCTAGCAGCCGGACCTCAAGCTTTTGAAATGGTGTAGAAAAACCACCTAATTTGGCGGCCAAAGTGCTTGAAATGGCAGGGCCAGTTCTGTAGTATTCGCGCTCTTTGTAACAGCGGGCTCCAGATGCCCCCAGAGGTTTAGGATAAATGAAGACCTTCAGTGCAAAACCTGACGCTGTGAAGCGAGATTGGTTCGTAGTTGATGCCGCCGGCAAAACCTTGGGTCGTTTGGCTACCGAAATCGCCCATCGCCTGCGCGGTAAGCATAAAGCGGAATACACCCCGCATGTTGATACTGGCGACTATATCGTTGTTGTTAATGCCGAGAAAATTCAGGTAACCGGCAACAAGGCTAAAGGCAAGATCTATTACCACCATAGCGGCTATGTCGGTAATTTGAAGTCTATCAGCTTCGAGAAGTTGATGGAGAAAGCGCCTGAGCGTGCCATCCAGAATGCAGTTAAAGGTATGTTGCCTCGCAATCCTCTGGGCCGTGACATGTTCCGGAAGCTAAAAGTCTATGCTGGCAGCGAACATCCCCATGCCTCCCAGCAACCACAACCACTGAGCATTTAACGGAAGACTGAATATGTCAGCCACTCAATATTACGGTACCGGTCGTCGCAAGACTTCAACTGCACGTGTCTTTATGAAGTCAGGTGCTGGTGAAATTACTATTAATAAGCGCTCCCTTGATCAGTATTTTGGTCGTGAAGTTGCTCGCATGATTGTTCGCCAGCCATTGAAGCTGGTGGAAATGGTTGATAAGTTTGATCTCAATATTACTGTTGCCGGTGGTGGCAGTTTTGGTCAGGCGGGTGCAATTCGTCACGGTATAACCCGGGCGCTGATGCAATATGATGAAGGTTTGCGTCCCCAGTTGCGCGCCGAAGGCTATGTCACACGGGATGCTCGTGAGGTGGAGCGTAAGAAAGTTGGTCTGCGCAAAGCGCGTAAGAAACCTCAGTTCTCTAAACGTTAATTGTTGGTTTGTTGCTTGTATTGACAAGTCAGGGCTTAGGGGTCAGGGCTGAATGGCACTGACTTAAGGGCAGCGCTGTTAACGGCTTGCGTCTGTAGTATCCCGCCGCTACCCTCGGTAGTCTAACCCCTCACTCGGTTGGAACCCCACGCCCTGGTGAGGGGTTAGACTACCGAGGGTGGCTAGACTGTGTAGTATCCGGGTACCACTGGAGTAGCTGTTCGCAATGCAAGGTCTGCTAAAGGGCGTGGGGTTCCAATCGATAATGGGCGATAATGGGCGATAGTGGGCCTTGCATTGCGAACAGCGGGTTCAAAGCTCCTCGGTTATAGCCTTAGTAAGTACCATTCGGGTCAGGGCTTAAGGTTTCTGAACCTTGAAAGAACGTCCACGATTGCTTCAGTCTGGGCGTTTTTTTATGACTGCTTTTTCTAGGGTTATGGTGTTAGCCGTTGCCTTGACAGTTTGGGCACTTTATTTGATTAACTTTGGGAAGCCCTTGAAATTCTAGGGTTAATTCTTGTAAGCGGGGGCCAACTTCTTTACTATTTGGCCCACTTAAAATGCGTGTCTACGGTTTTGCACATTCTTTTCAATAATCTGGTCCTTAGGTTTGTGTTCTTAGTTGTGATAACTCACTGATAGTTAACTAAGAGCCCAGATTTAACCCTGATTTAAATATCGCTGGTCTGTAGGGGGATTACGTCATGAATAATGACGGTGTTAATACTACACGGCGACGCTTTCTGACAGCAGCTACTTCGGTAGTGGGTGCTGTTGGAGTTGTTGGCGTTGCCGTGCCGTTTGTTGGTTCCTGGAATCCTAGCGCCAAGGCGAAAGCCGCCGGTGCTCCGGTTAAGTTTGATGTCAGCAGACTTGAGCCCGGTGAGATGAAAGTCGTTGAATGGCGCGGTAAGCCCATTTATGTGGTGCGTCGTACTGAGAAAACATTAAGTGATCTTGAAGGCCGCGACGACCAGCTTAAGGATCCGACATCTGCCTCAGCACTTCAGCCCACTTATGTTGGTAAGCTGAACCGTTCCATTAAAGATGAATATTTGGTGTTGATTGGTCTGTGTACGCATTTGGGTTGTGCGCCTAAATATCGGCCTGAGGTCGGTGCTGCCGATTTGGGTGGTGATGAATGGCTGGGCGGATTCTTTTGTCCGTGTCACGGATCCAAGTTTGATTTGTCTGGGCGTGTCTATAAAAGTGTACCGGCGCCAACCAACCTGGCTGTACCCCCTTATTCCTATGAAAGCGATTATGTTCTGGTTATTGGTGTCGATCAGGAGGCAGTTTAATGATCAAAATGATAGTGGGATTGAGAGATTGGGTTGACGATCGTCTGCCAATTATGCGCGCTTGGAACACCCATATGGGTAAGTACTACGCGCCGAAAAACTTTAACTTCTGGTACTTCTTCGGTGTACTGTCACTGCTGGTTCTGGTTAACCAATTATTGACCGGTGTTTGGCTGACTATGAGCTATACCCCGAGTTCAGAAGAAGCCTTCAAATCCGTTGAATACATCATGCGTGATGTGGAATTCGGCTGGATTATTCGTTATATGCACTCAACGGGTGCTTCAGCCTTTTTTATCGTGGTGTATTTACATATGTTCCGTGCACTGATTTACGGATCGTATAAAAAACCTCGCGAATTGGTGTGGCTATTTGGTATGGTGATCTTTGTTGCCTTAATGGCAGAAGCTTTTGTGGGTTATGTATTGCCCTGGGGCCAAATGTCGTACTGGGGGGCCCAGGTCATTATCTCCCTGTTTGGTGCAATCCCGGTGGTGGGTGATGAAATCGTACAGTGGATCCGTGGTGACTTCCTGATCTCGGGTGTTACCCTCAACCGTTTCTTCGCGCTGCATGTGGTAGCGCTGCCCATTATCCTATTGGCGCTAGTGGTACTACACATACTGGCCCTGCACGAAGTGGGTTCCAACAACCCCGACGGTATTGACATCAAAAAGAACAAGGATGAGAACGGCGTACCTAAAGATGGCATTGCGTTCCATCCTTATTACACCGTGCACGACCTGCAGGCGATAGCGGTATTTCTGTTTGCCTTTTGTGCGGTTATTTTCTTCGCGCCGGAAATGGGTGGTTATTTCATTGAGTACGCCAATTTTGAAATTGCTGACAATCTGAAAACCCCGGAGCATATTGCCCCGGTTTGGTATTTCACGCCCTTCTACTCGGTACTGCGTGCAGTGCCTGACAAATTGATGGGCTTTATCGCCTTTGCTTCATCGGTTGCGATTCTGTTTATATTGCCCTGGGTTGATCGCAGCCCAGTCAAGTCGATGCGCTATAAAGGTACTTTCAGTAAAGTAGCGTTAATTGTGTTCGTCGCTGCTTTCATTATCCTGGGCGTATTAGGTGTTAAGGCCCCGACGCCTGCCCGTACCACGTTGGCGCAGATTTGTTCGGTGCTTTACTTTGCCTACTTTCTGGCCATGCCGATCTGGACTTCAATGGAGAAGACTAAGCCAGAGCCTGAGCGTGTAACCGATGGCGGTATGGGTTTTTGGAAGACCGTTGGCGCTTTCTTGTCGGTAGCAGCGCTTACTATTTTGCCGCTGAAGGCGGTGGGATCAGAAGCTGCCTTTGATTGTGGCAGCATGGCCTGTGATCATATTGAGGTGGATGCTAACAACCAGGCGTCACTGCAAAGTGGTGCCAAGATGTATATGAATTACTGTATGGGCTGCCATGCTTTGCAGTATGCCCGTTATGAGCGTACCGCTAATGATATGGGTGTACCGATCGAATTGTTTAACGGTAACCTAAAATTTGAAGGAATGTCTGGCCAGATCGCCGGTGCCGCTAAAATCGGTGATTTGATGGAAAACGCCATGTCCGAAGATATGGCCAAAAGGTGGTTTGGTGCAGCGCCACCTGATTTGACTCTGGTGGCTCGTGCCCGTGGCACAAACTGGCTATACACGTATCTGCGCAATTTTCACGCCGATCCCAGTCGTCCCTATGGCGTGAATAACAAGGTGTTTAAAGATGTGGGTATGCCTCACGTTTTGCTGGAATTACAAGGCATGACTGAGTGTGCGCCGGGTCCGGTACACGCGGCCAACGGTGGTATTAAGCGCGATGAGCAGACTGGCAAAGAAGAATTGTTCGGTGAAGACGGTAAAGCCCATAACCCTTGCGGTCGATTGGCCATTGTAGAAGCAGGGAAAATGAATCCGCAAGAGTATGATCAAGCGGTTTACGATCTGGTAAACTTCCTGGCCTATGTTGCTGAACCCATGGCTGAGGATCGCAAGCGCATCGGTATTTATGTATTGCTGTTTATCGCCCTGTTCTTTGTCTTCACCTATTTATTGAACCGTGAATATTGGAAAGACGTTCACTAAACATGTCGGCGAGCCCTTTTAGGTCGTTGTTGTTTGGCGGCTATAAGTTATAGCTTAAAAGGTATAAGTACTATTTATTGAAGGTGCTTTTTATTGTAAGTAACGCTGAAATCAGCTGAGGAAAACCAAATGGGTGTTGTTGCCAAACGTTCTTCGATGACATTTTTCTCTGACGGAAGTAGTCACTACAGTCACCGTGTCCGCATTGTGCTGGCAGAGAAGGGTGTGACTGTCGATGTGATTGAAGCCGATGCCGATAATAAGCCACAGGAACTAGCAGATCTAAATCCATACAATAGTCTGCCGACTTTGTTGGATCGTGATTTGGTCTTGTATGAGTCGAAAGTGATGATGGAGTATTTGGATGAGCGTTTTCCGCATCCACCCTTGTTACCAGTGTATCCCGTTGCCCGTGGCGCCAGTCGTCAATATATTTATCGCATCGAGCGTGACTGGTGTACCTTGGTTGACAGCATCCTGGAGGGTAAGGCCAATGCTAAAACTCTGGAGAAGCAGCGCAAGGAATTGCGTGAAAGTTTATTGGCTATTGCGCCCATTTTTGCTGAAAAACCATTCTTTATGAGTGATGAGCTTACCTTGGTGGATTGTTGTATGGCGCCAATTTTGTGGCGCTTATCGGCTATGGGTATCGAACTGCCCAATAATAAGCAGAGCAAACCTTTATTGGCTTATATGGAAATGTTGTTTGAGCGCGATTCATTTCAGGCCAGTTTGTCCGAGCTAGAGCGAGAAATGCACAACCCTCAGCTAGTGTAAAGATTGCTAAACGGAAAAGGGATAAAAATCATCCTTTTTTGCTCTAACTTTTTAGCGCTAAGTAGCCACAGGCCTATTAAGCATGACCATGACGCCCAGCCAGCCTTATATTGTTCGCGCACTCTATGAGTGGATTCTGGAAAATGAGTGCACACCCCATGTATTAGTTAATGCCTTGGCTGACAATGTAGAAGTCCCTCAGCAGTTCGTTAAAGACGGTCAGATTGTTTTGAATGTTTCTCCAGTAGCGGTAAAGGATTTGCTACTCACTAATGATGCTATACAGTTCAATGGTCGCTTTGGTGGTATGCCAATGGGTATCTATGTGCCTATGACTGCAGTGATGGGGATTTACGCCAAAGAGAATGGGCGGGGAATGATGTTTGATATGGATAAAGAGCCTCAACCCGAACCTCCATCGCCCAAAGGTTCAAGGCCAAAAGGTTTGGCAGCAAGTGAAAAAAAATCAGGGAAAAAAGACCAGGCGCTATCCAGGATAAAACCTGGGTTGAGAGTGGTGAAGTGAGAGATTGTATACTCAAAGCGATTGAAATTTAGGTGTTATAGGCCGCTCCTGCGCATCCATGCGCCTGCGGCATTAGTGCATCCATGCACGTCACACCCCCTTTTTGCCCATGGCTGCGTTGTTTGAACTTGACAGTTT
>JAZFYA010000426.1:0-8065 GCA_036443315.1 Pseudomonadales bacterium | reverse complement strand
AGGCCTTCAATATTTCTAGCCACGGTAATCAAACTGTTCTTGAAGTTCGCTTTGATTGGCGGTGTTTCATCGGCGCTACTTTGTGTGTTGAAACCGTCTTCGCTGTGATTCGAAAACATTCTCGTTAAGGTGATTAAAACAAAGTGGGCAAAAATTTCCTGTTTCACGCCACGCTCACTTTGGCCATGGAAATCTTCTATCCTCATCAACTGTTTGGATATCTTATAAAGCTTCTCCACTCCCCAGCGTGAATGATAAACATTTGAAAGATCTTCAATGCTATACTTTTGTTGATCTAGCAATGTGGTTCCCAAAATGTAAGGGGTGCCGGCAACCGTATATTTCACCACACGCAGCGCTATCGGTTTGCAATTTGCCTGCGGATATTTCTCTCGCAATCCTATTGTGCTTTCCTTGTTCGGGACAATCTGGACAACGTTATCCGTTTTACTACTGGCAATGAACTTATCCACGGCACTGCTCGCCTTGGCCTTTAGCCTAAATATCGGATGAATAGCCTGTTTTTTTATGCTCGTAAAGCATGGCGTAAGAGAAATAGCCGCGGTCATAAACCACCACGTCGTTCTCACGGAGTGACGCCAGGTGCGTGAGCGCTAATTTTCTTTCGTCGGCATGCGACACAAGGTCAAAATCTACCGGGATTTTTGTTACTAGTTTATCGGGTTGGGTTGAGTATTTTCCGATCCAGAGATGAGCCTGAAGGGGTGGTGAATTAGGCCCTTATTTTGAGTTGCTCATGAAGTTGTTTAAATAAGTAATCTCGTGCTGAATTGAGTTGTTCAGCGGCCTCATTGTTCGTCATTTCTCCCGCGAATACATCCAGTATTTTCAAGCTCACGCCTGGCTTTAGATATTGACTGGGCCGTGCAAGTGAGCGGAACTTTTCATAGGGTGTCATCATGTCGCTGTAAAGGTATTTCTTTTTCTCTTTTCCCTTGTTGTCCGTCACGGTCGTGGGAAAATAACAGGGACGATGGAAGTTGACGTAGCGGTAGATTTGATCACTATTTAACGCCGTAAAGTCAGCGGCGTATTGTTAGGGTATGTGCATATAGCCATAGAGTTTGCGAATCACTGAACCGTTTTTACTTTCAACCAACCCATTGTCATTGCTGTGCCGGGGACGTGATTGGGTGAATTCAATATGGAGCTTTTCCAGTAGCTCAGCCACGGTGTAATTAATGTATTCGCTGCCGTTATCCGCATGAAAGCCCCTTATTTTGAAGGGGAATACGGCTAACAGGTCTTTTAATGCAGGCAGCATAAACTCTTCGCCAATACGCTCCAGGGTGACGATGACCTGAAACTGTGTCACTTCATCGATAGCGTTGATGTGGTAGACACCTTTACGCTTATCCTGATCACCCTGATGAACGGAATCAATACGAATGTAGCCGGGTTCATCGTTGGGGCGAGGCTTGCGGCGCTGGCCAATGGGGGCCTTTTTAGGCCGTGTTTTTGTCAGTGTGCATCGCTGGCGTTGGTACGTTTTTGAGTGGCGTAGGTTGTACAGGTGAGAAACCGAGATAGTCGCCAGGGTATTCCGTTTGGCCAAAGAGGGTATAAGCGCGCTCACAGAGCTTCTTGGTAGCGGGGCCTGAGAGACCTTCATGCAGCTCATCAAGCTTAGCCAGCAGGCGAATATCGGCGTCAGCCATTGTGTGACCAGGCGCTTGATTTGTATACGAGAATAGCCGGTCAGGTGGGTAAGGTAGTTGAGTACGGCCCCTTTATCGGGTTTGGCGAGTTTGTAGTACTCAAATCGAATCAGCGTTCGGCGAATGAGATCATACCGCTGTATTTTGCTGTCGAGGATAAAGTTAATGTCGCGAGTACCGGTAAGGAATTCGCGGACTTGTGCAATGGTTTTGAGATTGTCGTCATTCATGATGGTTTTCATCCCCCCATCATGAACGGAGATCAGCTTAGTTCAGTATCATTTCATGTTAGAAACACAACCCTCCCTTCAGACTCATTTCATATTGGAAAAGACTTTTTCTTGGCATGTTTAGAAATTAGCCTATACTGGTAGCAGGCGTTATTAAACGCGTACCAAATGATTAGAATGATAAGTGGTGCACTGCACTGTTTTTCTATACCGTTAATTAGCTAGATCGTTTATGTCTCAACCGAATGGCGGTATTTGTCGTTGTGGCTATTGGTGGTAAAGGGTTGTGAGGTTGGTATTTTACTCTACCCTATATAGGATTATTTGGTTTTACTCTGGAGGTTTTCATAGAATGCCTTCAGCGTGGTCTCGAGGGAACGCGCGTAAAGCAGTTTCTACGTGCACTGGGGCGGGCATTTATTGCCCGCCCTTTTTTGTTTGCCCTGCAAAGCAGGCAAACCCGGTCTTCTGAAAGAAGGAGTAGGGTTGATCGGGTGGGCAGATTACCTAAGCGCTAGCACCCCCATCGAATGGTATATCGAATCATGGCGTAACGACCAGAATCAAACCCTCTGGAATGCCTTTGTTCTCGTTGAAGTCCCAAAGAGCGGAGTGCGTTAATAGATTAAGCGATATTACGCTGCTATCATCCAAATCGCCCAAGGTTGGGCAAATGGCTACCTACATCGCTTCCATATCTATGGAAAAGATTATGGTATTGCCTATCCTATGTAGGCGGCTTAAGTTTTTCCGACAATCCTTACATCGTTATTCTGGATGACTTTGATGATCGGTGATCGCTTCACGTATAAGTATAACTTTTGTTAGACGTCAACCGGACAATTGGCGCATCAGTGACAGGGGAAATAATATAACTTGACTTTATAAAACATAAAGATCATTATTTTCCTATTGTTTGGAAATTACTCGTTATTGCCTCGCTTGCATATAACAAGAAGTTTTTTAATGAGCAATTTTTATACTGCGGCATCGCAATAATGAGTAAGGAAACTTAAAATAATGAGTAAGGAGACAATGATGTATAAAAATATTTCTCAATCTATCCATAATAATTTTTCATACAAAGTTAATGGATCTCAAATAGAAACCTTTGTTAAATATACGTTATCTGCTTCAGTATTATATTTATTGATCCTAGTGCTAGGTTCAATGTTTATGACACAAAGAGCGCAGGCAAGCGACGTTAAATTTATGTCTTATAATTTGGACGTTAATAGCTCTACGGGGCAATGGGATGATGATCCCCACGACACCAGTCCCACACTTCCTAATCAAATTGCAGTTATAGACGAATACAATCCGGATATCTTGGGCTTACACGAATTTAATGAGGGATCGGCTACTGCTCATTGGATATTGGAAGAACTGGTTGGCACTGGTGATGACGATTATACTCTGTATTACGGTGACATTGCTGCAGCTACTTCGCACAACTCTTCGACTCCCTACATAACGGATCTAATGGATAGGACTGATAGCCCAATCTTAGTTCGCAATGGCAGTGGTATTACGGTAATTGATTGGAATTATTTTAAATTCTCTGAGGGATGTAACAAGGCTGATGGAATGTGGCTATATGGTAAGGATGCGGACAATGCAGAATTTGTTTATTATAATTTCCACCTGTGCGGCACAGGTGGTGGTGATCCTGTCCCCCAAGAGAAATCAATGTGTGAAATTGTCGATATGAAAAACGATCACTATGACACGGCTAATAGTGCAGTCGGATATATCGACTCCACCCGAGATTTACAAGGTGTACTCCAAATTACTAGTGGTGATTGGAATGCGCGCAACCATGATAATTCAGATGATGATGATTCCGACGTTATCCCGTATATTCTAGAATATAATACATCGGGCGGTGAATCTTATGAACCCGAGGACGATGATAATGGTAATGTAGCATACGCTAATAATTTATGCGTAGAAGCGTCATCATCATTCGATGACACTTGGGCGTTTGTTAACGATGATCCTGATCCAGATACAGAGGCCTATGGTGATGAGAGCGGAGCAAGACCCGATATTGTGGACTGGATGCTTGTTGGAACCAATGATGGCGCAAAACTCACTGAGGCTGTGGTTTTAAATGATACAGCTGCAACGGATGCTCCATGGTATACTTCTTCTATTAATCCTTCCGATGCTTCAGACCACTACCCGGTAGCGGCGACTATCTCGATTGAATGTAGTGATGATACATTTCTATGTGCTTTCGACGATGCAGTTAGTACAGGCAATGGCCAAAATTGGTATAAACTTGCGAGTGAACTCACGGATAACGACCATTCTTTCTATGAGGTAGTTGAAGTTGTTAGTGGTAGCGCAGTCAATGGGACGGCTAATTGGCTGCCGATTCCCGATAAGTTCAGATTTGTACCTGATACAGGCTCAGACGACAGTTATGGATATTTTCAGTATAAGATTAAGAATGGTTCGGGGGACGAATCAACTGCGACTGTTGCAGTCTGTATAGGGGCTTGTTAACCTGCCTGGGTGCCCATATTGGCTTGAGTTTCGTGCGTGTTATTTAAAGCTATTCGTCTTGATATAGTTTTTGAAGGATAGGAAATTCAAAGTGTTTTGCACCCCCAACCCCGAAACCTAATATAATATCTACGGTTCCGACAATATGACCCTAAAAAGCAACCTTGTATCATAAGGATGTAAGGTTATAGATTTGATGGCGGCTGCTTTGGATTGAGGGTGTCTCGGATTAAATAAATAGTTATAACTATTGGGCACAATCGGAGGGTGTAAAGTAAATTATCCACCTTCTAAGAAGGTGGTTTTGGTTTCCCCCTAAAAGGGGGTAAAAAGCCAGCCTTCTTAGAAGGCTGGCCAAGCTGTCCCCTATTAATCAATCAATTATTTGAATTTCAAACTTTGTTGGTTCTGCTCCTGCTTTTCCTGATACTTTACGTACTTCCGTACTTTTTCCGCATCCAGCCCTACCGTATCTACACAGTAACCTTTCGCCCAAAAATGATTCCCCCAATACGGCCTCTCCCTTAAATAGGGGAATTTACTGAACACCCTGAGTGCGCCCTTCCCTTTTAACGTGCCTACTAATTTTGATATCGACACCTTCGGCAGCACCTTCACCAACAAATGTACATGATCTACCTGTACATTCAACTCAACTACCTCACAGCCCAATCTGCTGCTATAGACATGCACGCAATTGTGCACTTCTTCAGCTACTGGGCCTTTCAGTATCCTATGTCTGTATTTTGGCACCCATACTATGTGGTACTGGCAATGCCAAAGTACATGCGTTAATTTATTGAATCTGCTCATGTTAATTCCTTCGTTTAAGTTGTGGGGACAACTGAACGTTGGTTTTAACATGAGTTTTCTATAATGACAGGCCTAGCCAGTCATTCATTACCACGTCCTAAGGACGTGGTTTTTTACGTTGCTAATAAATTTGTGTAACTGCTCATTATCCTTAACCTACCCACTAGGTAATCATAATAAGCATAACTATGAATCAGAAGAAACTCCAATTGCACTAGCCGAAGAACTGCCAAAGATCTTAAAACCCCCGAAGACCTTAGCGCCCAACTCACTAAAATCACCGTAGAAGCTGCCTTAAAGGCCGAGCTGGATAATCACCTGGGTTACGATAAAAGCGCCCCAGAAGGTTATCACAGCGGCAATATATAGTGGTCCCTGAAATTGAGACAGTGAGTTAGAATAGAAACCACTGAATCAAGGGACAACCATGAAGCGCAAAAAATTTACATCAAAGTTCAAAGCCAAGGTCGCGATTGAAGCCCTAAAGGGGCACCAAACTGTGAATCAAATAGCGGCAGAATTCGAAGTCCATCCAAGTCAGGTCAATACGTGGAAAAAACAGTTACTGGAAGAATCCGTCGATATCTTCAGCAAGGGGCGAAAATAGCAAACTAACAACGCCGAGAGGAAAAAGAAAAGCTTTACAGCCAGATAGGTCGGTTGAAAGTGGAAGTAGACTGGCTCAAAAAAAAGACAGGACATCTCGATTGCCCCCTGTGTCAGGATAGATGTCGCCCTTTTTCGAGAGCATAAAAAAGTTGTTGGTATTTAGGCTGCCTGAGTGGATGAATTTTATTCAAATACCCTCAAAACATTTGCTCACCAGCCCTGAAGGGCTTAGCAATAGCGGGATATAGCCATCTTTGTTAAATTTAGCGACTTTCCCAAACTAACTCCACCAACAACTTTTTTATGCTCTCGAGTTTAATTCCTTGACGGATATAGTGCATGACAGCTCATCTTTAAACCACCGAAAGCGTTCACGTTCAAAGCGTTTGTACCAAACCACAAAACCGTTTTTCTCCCAGCAAAGTATTTTTAATTTATCGCGACGTTTGTTGACGAACACGAAGAGGCTTTTGGTAAACGGCTTGAGTTGCATCTCGTGTTCGACAATCGCGTTAAGGCCGTCGACTTGTTTGCGCATATCTACCGGTTTAGAATAGAGGTAGACTTTAAGTGAACCGTTGCTTGGGCGAATCATGAAAGCTGCGCCAAGGCGTCGAATAAATTCAACAGGGTTTTCCGATCAACCGAGTAAAAACAATTAATTTCAACCCCTCGGGCTTTAAGCTGTACCCGATCACACCTATCGTACTCAACGTCGAAGGCCAAGAAAGTGCCTGCCTCAGAAGGATTGTCCGCTTCGATGAGGTTCAACTGTTTGAGTTGATTCTTCCAGCGATAGAAGTCTTTTGTTTTAAGCGCGTGTTGCTGGCAGTATTGAACTTGGCTAACGTCACTATTACGTATTAAACGACACCGGTGTTCTGAGATGCGGCCAGTGTCGCTCAGGCTGGCTGCCTGTTGTTAATGGATCGTTTACCACAAACTCGTTACTGTGTTTGCCGCAGAACGAATAGTTACCAGTTAGTGTTGTCGTGTTTGTTCTTCTTAAAACTAATTAATTTCGGCTAGCGACTTTAAGCGGCTGCAGTAGTAAATTTGGAATATATTTAAAATCCTTTGCATTGCAAGTGCAGAGTGTTTCACCTGTATCAATAGCGATAGCTGCATTGAGCGCATCACCCATCCTCATACTATGACTTAACGCATAGTTAAGAACTAAATCCTTGGCCAAATTACTGCTACTTTCTGTAATTGGTAATATGGAGAAACGTAAATGGGTTAGCATTTTAGTAAATTTGTTAAGCTCTAATCTATCTCTACAATAGGGTACAAATTCCATATAAGTAGCAACCGTAATACGCCGTTCTTTGGCTTTCATAATGGCCTGTTCAGCAAATGCTTTATTCTTACCAGCGAAAATAATGACGTCTGTGTCAAAAATCATCGCGGAAATCTACCTGCTCTAATTTTTTTCATTTCGGCTGCAACATCTAAGTCTCTATCTTTCAGCATACCAAAAAACTCCAAGCTGTTAATCAGTTCTCGATCGTCTTCTTGCTGGTCCACAGGTTTACAAATTCCTAGCGTTTTGCCGTGGTAGGTAATCTCTACAGACTCGCCTCTTTTCAGAGCATCTATAAACTGCCCGCCGCTTGTTTGCAAGCTGCTTGCTTTAATTTTCATGGGTATTCGACCTCTCAATATGTTATAATTTAAACTATAACATTCACCTACCCTGATTTCCAGATGTGCTACGCGAACGAAATAGGCTTCCTTACGAAAAGCCGGTGTAAAGTCAGGTGGATCCGGGTGGGCTATTTAAATCATTATAAATTAAAATCTATGACTTACTGCCCCACAAGTGCCTTTTTCTTAGCTGATCGGTGGCGGGCCTTTCGCTCAACATCAATATAGTGATCCGTAATTGGTGCGACCGACATTGGCTTGGTCGGTTTTACTGCGCCACAGCTTTCCCGGCCCTACCTGGAGTAGAATTAGTCTATCTTTCTATCTCTCCCACAGTCGGCTATAAACGAACTTGCCAACCCATCTAATAGATATTATAGTAGCCATAAGTTACATTGTAATGATTTAGTGGACATTATCATGTCTTTAGAGATTCCGATATCCATTCATGAGCTGCAGGTAATGTTGGGGCAGCATGCGAAAGCGGCACGATTGGCCGCCGATCAAGGGCGGAAAACAGCCTCTCGGCGTACCGGCGTGCCGGAATCAACACTTAAAAAATTTGAAAATCAGGGC
>JAZFYA010000425.1:0-12690 GCA_036443315.1 Pseudomonadales bacterium | reverse complement strand
CATTGACACGGTGGCCGGTCGCAAGCTGGTTGGTCTTTGCGGCTGCTGCGGAACTCGCTGCGCTCAGACAGTCCTCGCTAAAAACGCCGCAAAGACCAACCAACTTAAACGCGCCCTGATTGGCCACAGTGTCAATGGTCCTGCAGGCCCGGAGTGCTCACACTGAATTTTTATTATAACTTTCCCGCTGAAACTCTAAACTCTAGTTTATTAGAAAATATGAGGATTTGGTTTTGGCTTTATAAAGCCAACAATAGTTAATGGTTTTGAACAACATTTACAAAGAAATAGAAGCTTCTCTTTTATCAATAGAGCAGGTAGTTTTACACTGAGAATATACTGTACTAATCGAAGTGTCTTTTTGGCATTCCCATGTAAAAAACCAAAGTCTCTTGCCCACCTAAAACCTTTGGGTAATGTATGTTGAAGTAATAAAGCAATAAAATCTCTCCGAGGCGTTTTCTTGTTTTCGTTTCCCCAGTTGCACTATCGGTAAATTGAAAGGTCACATTATTACCATCATCAGTAATAATATTTCTGTCGCTAATCACTCCATGATAAAGGTAACGTGATAGATACTTTAAAGCCGGTAAGCCTTGTCCCACATGCTCGCAATCGACAATCCACTCTTTCCACTCTTTCCACTCTTTCCGGTCTTTTTTTAACCCACCTGCAGGCACGATAAAATGAATATGCGGATGATAGTTTAATTGCTGTGAGTGGGTATGTAGCACACCAGTCATGCCAATGTCACAGCCCAATTCACGACCATTCTTTGCAAATTGTTTAAGTGTGCTGGTGGCACTCCTAAACATCAGGCTATAAAAATCGGTTTGATGGTTTTTTGCAAGTTGCCGTAGCTGAAATGGCATGGTAAAGGTCACCATAAAATATTTGACCAGCCGATTCGGGACAGGCACTAGAGCATCCGAGAATCGCCCGGGGCGAGTAGAGCCCAGGGCCTTGAAAAGAAGTCCAATACCCTTCCCGCTACTGACTAAACCAGAGTACTTACGAGGGAGGAAATCAGAAAAAATGCTCATGCCCGGAAGCTTAAGTAAGTGCCATTCTACTCCGCCCCCTTTTTCTGGATCAGAGGGACAGGCCCAGGCGGAGCTTAGAACCCCTTAATAATCTTTAGCTACCTGTTGACTATTCGTTTAACAGCCGGCTCCCAGACTGTATTTTGCCTAAGAAACTGAGGCTCATGTGAACATTGATGAATTGCGGTCTACACTCACAAAAGCACTGATTTATTCGTATTCGAGCTGCAGATGTTAGTCGCTCAGGCACTAACCTCCAGCAAATACTGTGCCTGGTGAGGAGTATCTGCCATGAGTGTTTTTCAAATTCTGAATGATGATGAGCTGGATACAGAGGCTCAATCAGTCTTCTCCGAGGTCATCGACAAGTTCCAGTCGGTGCCCGTTTTTTACCGCATATTGGCGGTGTCACCGCCTCTGTTGCAAACCTATTGGTACAGTTACCAGAAAGTCATTCTAGAGGGGATGTTGCCTGCTGCAGTCAAGGAGTTGATCTTCCTGGCGGTGGCTCGCAAGCGCCGTTGTGTTTACTGTGCCTCGGTACATCTGGCGCTGTCCGACATCTTCGAGATAGAGCGCTCGACCCTTGAGGGCGATCATGAATGAGGCAACGGATATTAAGCCAGAGCGGGTTGCGCGCCTGCTGAGCTTCTGTTTGGCGTCCTTAGACGAACCCGACGCCATCACCGAGCAACAGTTTCAAGAGCTCTATGATTTCGGTATCAGTCAGATAGAGGTGCTTGAGGCGCTATATAGCGTTGCCCACAGTAATGGCAGTGTCTTTTTAGCCAAGGCCCTGAATGTGGAAATAGAACCGCAGATAAAGCGTTACCTGGCGGACCATGGGCTATCAATAGGTTTTCAGTAAGTGGGAAACTTGGAGCAGGCAGCCGCCCTCAGCAAGATGAAAAACCTTGCCGATTTACTGTTGAAGATCGCCCGCTCCACTGATAAGCCCAGCCAAGTTGAGGACTTGCTGGCACAGTTAAAGTGGATAGTGGATATCGATTTTTACCAGCACCTGTGTTTCAACCCACATTTGCAGTTGTGCTATCAGTTACACAGTATTTCTTACCGCCCGCCTCAGGGGCAATTCCACTGTGATTTCGACAACAGCCCAACCTTTACCGAGCAGTTGGAGTTCCTCTACCGGAAGAAGGCGTTGTTTGGTGAGGCATTAACGCAGTTACCACTGTTGCAGAAACAGTTGCAGTGGCAGCAGTTCGGTGTGGATAATGTTTTTTGCATCCACCTAGGACAGGCTTCAGCCCAGTGCAGTGGGATGATTTTTTCAACCCGGCGAAACGGGGGGTTTAGTCGGGACGACAAGACCTTATTGATGATTTTTGCGAATTCGCTGCTGCTTAATATCAATGCCCACGAGACTCTTTACCTGGCCGAGCAGGCCAGTCGGGCCAAGAGTGATTTTGTGGCGCACATGAGTCATGAAATTCGCACCCCTTTGAACGGCATGCTGGAAACGGTGGAACTGCTGCAAAATACCTCGCTGGATGAAACTCAGCAGTTCTACATACAAACCATTCAGAGTTCTAGCCGGACACTGCTGTCGGTGATCAACGACATTCTCGATTACTCCAGGGTCGATGCAGGCAAGCTGGAGCTGGATATTCAGCCGTTTAATTTGGCAGACCTGATTGAAGAACTGGTCTTTCCCTTTCGCACCCAGTCATTGTCCGAGCTAGTGGTAGTGGCGAGTATTGACCCGGATGTGCCTGTTTTTTTGCGAGGGGACTCGGTGCGTCTGCAGCAGGTGCTTATTAATCTTCTAGGTAATGCGATCAAATTCACCACCGAGGGTGCAGTGATTTTGCAGGTTGCCTCTGATAACACATTTGATAACACAACCAGCTCGCAGGTTTCTCTAACCTTCAGTGTCACTGATACCGGTATTGGTATATCCGAGGAGGCGCGGGGCAGTCTGTTCACCGCCTTTCAGCAGGCCGATGCTTCTATCAGCCGGGAGTTTGGCGGCACGGGCTTAGGGTTAACTATCAGCCAGTGTCTGGTCAATTTGATGGGCGGTGAACTTCAGGTAAAAAGTGCCCTGGGAAAGGGCTCTTGTTTTTACTTTAGCATCAATTTACCGCATCAGCCCGAGGCCGTTGCAAGCCAGAAAGTGAGTGTTACCCTCGCCGGTAAGCGGGTGACGATTATTGATGACCAGCAGGCGTATTTAGATATCATCGGCCGGCAGGCCGAGTCACTGGGGGTGCAAGCACTCTGTTTGAAAGCCGGTGCACAATTACAGCAACAGCTCGCCAATGCAATTCCACCGGACCTGTTCTTGATTGACCAAAAAATGCCGGGTTTGGACGGCTTTGAGTTGTCCCGCCAGCTGAGTCAGGATCCTCGTTGGGCGACGATACCGAGGGTTTTGATCACTGCATTTTGCGGTCTGCCCAGTAGCGACAGTTTACGTGATGCAGGTTTCCAGCGCGGTTATATCAAGCCTACCTCGAAAGAGGTGTTGCAGCGACTGTTGTTGCAGGTATTCAATACCGCAGAGCAGGCTGCGGTGGCGGCCCGTCAGCTTGAGGTGAATACAATCAATGATTATTCGCAGCTGCGGGTGTTGATTGTTGATGATAATTCTGTCAACCGCATGGTGGCCCAGAACCTGCTGAAAAAGCTGGAGATAGAGAACGACTGCGCTGAAGACGGGTTGCAAGCAGTGGATATTGTCTGCCGACAGCACAAGAGCTATGATCTCATCCTTATGGACTGTGAAATGCCGAAACTTGATGGCTACGCGACCACTCAGCAAATTCGTCTATGGGAGCAACAGACACAACAGACCCCGGTCAGCATCTATGCACTGTCGGCCTATGTCATGCCCGAGCAGGTGCGGGCGTGTTTGCATTGCGGCATGGATGATCATCTGCCCAAACCCATCAACTTACAGTTATTGCGCACCAAGCTCGACCAATTGTTTTCTTAATAAGGAGCGAGGCCTGATGCAGCTTATTTTCCGCGGGCAATCAGAGGAGTTGACCCGGGTATTCTTTGTCTTATCTATCAGAGTATAGGAAGGATTAACATCCTCTTTTTTACCCAATTTATATAAACAGTAGGCTACTGGCAATCGCTGTCGCGGCTAAGGCCGCCGCAAGTTCTTATAAACACGCGTGTACTCGCGTGCTCCACCCCCATGTGAGAGCAGGTCATTGTCAGGCTTTAATACGAACCTTGGAGTCTAATTAGGCTTCGGGTTTTTTATGGAGGGAGACCTCGCTTTTTATTTGTGGGGCCGCTCCGCGGTCCGCCACCCAGCACAGATGGTTGGCGTTCCATACCTCATATTGCAGCGGAATATAAACGCCAGATATGCCGATGTGCCAGGACAGGCACTCTTGCTGCAATTTTTTTAGCAATGCCTGGTTGGATCGACGCTCCCAAGTGTAATCGGCGTCAGTAGTGAGCGCCTGTCCCAGAGGAGCTCCCTAAATATTGACGTATCAAGAGCGCCCATCAATACATGCTCGACGTATTTAAGTAGTGAGCCATGTAGGCATGAAAGGGTTTGCTGGTTGGAGTTTCTTGGAGAATGCTATGAAGATCAAGCCACTGATAAGCGTTATATGTTGCAGCTTTTTTTGTAAAATTTTACTACTATGCTCAAATCTAGTAATGCGCTGGATATTTTCCGGGGGCTTCAGGCTCGATGTCCTCACAACAAAGTATGAGAGGTGAAAAATTGTGGGTATTTCGTATCTTTTTCGCATAAGCGTTAGAACCAAAATATACGCGGCAAATGGTTTGATATTGCTAATAGTATTTGGTTTGCTAATGTATCTTACCCAGCAAATACAATACAGCAACAGCATTATTGACGAACAGAAAAAGAGCTTGAAGAATCTTGAGACAACAGAAGTTACTCTTCGTGAATTTAATACGATGCGCTATTGGCTTTCAGACCTAGCGGTGAGTTGGTTAAATGAGTCTGAGGAAAATGCTGAAAGGCGGTACGATCGCCTGCAACAACTGTTGCCAACGCTCACATACCGTGATGATTCCACACTCAACCAACTCCTGTCACAGCTGCAAGAGTTTTATGAGCTTAATCTTGAGTCTGTAGATGCTTATGTAGAGGATAACCGTGTACAAGGCAATGCTATATCGTCTAAAGGACGACTTATTGCTGCAGACATAGAAACCACATTAACTCGATTGCTTGCTGCCGCCCGAGCGAATGCTGCGTTGGCAGGCCAAAGGGTGAAACAAAGTAATGATAGTGTACTGACCGCGGCCTATATATTACTTGCCACCATCATATTTATAGGGGGCTCGCTATCCCATATCCTGGCTGAAATTATTGCCAAACCCATACAACAAGTTCACTTGGCGCTATCAAATATGTCGAGTGGTGCTGGCGATTTAACACAACGTTTACAGTCTAGAGGAAGTGACGAAATAGCAAAATTTACTGACGAATTTAACAATTTCGTATCAAAAATTCAGTTCATCGTACGTAGCACAGTGCATACTGCCCAGCAATTAACCCTAACCGCTGGGCAACTATCCGATATTACCCAGCGAAATCAACAGCATGTTCAACAACAACAAACCGAAACTGCGCAGATGGCGACAGCTTTAACTGAAATGACCGCTAGTGCGAGGGAGGTTGCTGAGAATGCGGCGAAGACTGCCAGTTCCACGCGATCTGCTAACGATGAAACGCGTGCGGGACAGGAGGTCGTGAGCAAAACCATCCGCTCAATGAAAACATTGGAAAGCGAAGTTGATTTGTCTTCTACTACGATTCAAAGTCTCGCTGTTGAAACGGAAAATATCAGTAAACTATTAGAAGACATTGCTAACATCGCCAACCAAACCAATTTGCTGGCGTTAAATGCTGCAATAGAAGCGGCTCGTGCAGGGGAGCAAGGTCGAGGCTTTGCTGTTGTAGCCGATGAAGTGCGCTTGTTGGCTCAAAGAACCCAGGACGTCACAGAAAACATTCATGACATGATTGAGCAATTACAAACTAGCGTAAAGGCTTCAGTAGCCAGTATGGAGCGAGGACTTAGTCGAACCCAGGAAACAGCAGGGCTCGCCGAAGATGCGGGTAAATCTTTGCGGGAGATAAACGAGATGGTATCTATTATCACCGATATGAGTTATCAAATTGCCACTGCGGCCGAGCAGCAAAGCGCAACCTCTGAAGAAGTGAATCGCAATGTGGTTAATCTCTCTGAAATAGCCAGCCAGTCGGCGACCTGCGCACATGAAACTTCAGAAATAGGAGAGCAATTGAACGACTTGTCACAGATATTGGGAGAAACGGTGGGACAATTTACTGTATAGCCCAGACATTTCACCATCTGGTGCAATATCCGGGCTATAAATCTGAAGATCATGTAGCCAGATTCCAGTAGCCCCATAGCCGTTACGGGTACTGCTTTGCCTAAAACCCAGACAAAGAGCCCCAATGACTGAAAGAAGTAAAGTAAACAGCCAATATCTCAAAAAAACGCAACGATCAAAAATAATACAAGCTTTTTAGCTTAACCATTTCTTTTTAGTGATGCCTGTCTTAGTTCGGCTTTTCTAGTTCGGCTCTAGTTCGCTGCTTTTTTGAACTAATCTATCTCACAATAATGACTGGATCTACCACTACTTTAACAATCGGATACGTTAACAAGCTGCCCCCTTGTGTTAATGGTGCAGACATAACCAAAATATCGATATCGTATGATATAGATTGCCCAGAGCTGGCCGTCAGTTTGCCATTAATACAAAAAGCACTACGGGTCGCGATATTCAAACCATCCATTAAATTGGCTGGATTAACCGCACCGGCCGCATTATAAAAAGTAATATTTGAATTGGTTAATGTGCCGAACTGTGGTGGTGGTGCCGTACTGCTACCCGGGTTGTTAATATTGGCAATAATCGCCTGATTTTGAATATTCGGCGCAATGCTGTGTCCCCACCAGCGCAAATCATCACCATTGTCTGCCATAACGGTTAAATTATAAGTATTGGTTAAATACGTTTTTCCATTTCTCGTAACCGTATCGCCAGTCCTAATTTCATAGCCCAAGGTACTGTCTTTTGATGAAACCAGACGCGTATAACTCGGCAATACATTGATATTCCAATAGCCTAATTTCAGTGGCGCAAAATTAGGATCGATAATTTTTGCCAGTACACTGGGTGAAGGGTTAGACGTGGTGGGATCTCCACCATAGAAATTATCAATTTGCGTTTTATAATCTTTCAATATTCCCGTTACATCAATATTTCCAAAAATATTTACTTGTGCCATAGCGAGTCTCCTTTAGAAAAAATAGTGGTTTAAAAAAATAATCAAAAAAGTTATTTGAAGCCAATAAAGTTCGGAATGGGCCGATGGCTATAGTTTCCTAATCCATTGTCCATGGGACAGCTTTTCATTGTTATACCGCTTCTACTGTAAAGAAACGCACTGGAACCATTGCCATCGACATTCATCGCATTTTTATAGCCTTTATGCTTGAAGAAGGTGGCCATATTACTAAAGGTGACTCCGCCTTTATTCGCTGCTGTTGGTGTAGTACGAAAAAAGTCTACTTCTAATATTAATAGTTTTGATCCATCGTCACTTATACCCATGGCAGTACGGCCATTATTACCATTACTGTGCGGTATAAGACGATCAAACTTTGCTTTATCAAAATTATTTCTCACCAAAAAGTAAATACCGCCCACTGCATTTTTTACGTTGTAAGAAACATAGTTGCTCGTACGCAGGGTGGTATAGTCCACTATTGAAGCTGTTTTTCCTCCCGCCGATGGTGCACCGGGCTTAAAGAAAACCAATGCATCTAGATTATAAGCTGGCGCACCACCACCAGGACTATACGCTGCATAGGTTGGCCAATCTGAAATCACAGATCCATTACTGTCACTTAAGCCCAAAATATTCGTACACGGATCTATATAGGGATGACTATTAAGTGTACTGATATCAAAAAAGTTAGCGTTAATAGCCAAAGTGGGCGAATAATAATTTGTCCAATCAGGATTTATGGTAGTTTGTGCCGGTGATGCAGTTGCACCGGAAGCGTTGCAATTAGCACTTTGCGCTGCACCCGCTTCTGCCTTAAAAATTACTCGATATGGATATCTAAGGACTACCGAGGCTGGCGGAACAGGGCAACCTACCCCAGTATTATTGGCATTGCTTGGAACAACCACCTCTTTCACTTTGCTGAGATCAACTACCGTATACCAACCCTGAATATGTCTGCCACTAATACCAAAATCTGCCGCTGTCACTCGGGTAGGCTTATCAATACCATCAGATGTAGCAGGAATTGGGGTAGGAACCGGAGTCGGGCTATTTGATCCTAGGGTCGCCGCCATTAGCGCTACATTTGAAACAATAATAGCACCAACCGCAACTGTAGAGGCTGTCGCCAATACTGATGATGCTGTTACTGCCGCACCAGTCACAGCAGCCACTGCACCCACAACTGTAACAGGGGCGGCAATCGTTGCTACAACCACCACCACCGCTGCCACAGCAACCACCGTTGCCACCACAGCCACAGTGGACCAAAAACCCCAAAGCCCAGTGGGATCTATATTTTTAATCGGATTATTGCCCACATATTGGTACGGGCTGGGATATTGTTGAAGCGGATCTGGCGAGTAAAAACGGCCTAATTTTGGATCGTACATACGGGCACGATAATTATAAATATTGCTTAATTCCAACTCAATTTCTTGACCGGTGTAACGATAGTTCAACGGAAAGTCTGCAATGGATGGATCAATGCTCTCTGACATGGTCATGCCAAAGGGGCTATAGTCAAACGATGCTTTCACCTGATTTTGCTCGTCAATCACCACGCGGACCGAACCTAAATGATCCTTCAACACATATAAGCGATCAGTATTTTGTTCAATAGCAACCAAGCCATTCAAACCATAGACATAAAATGTATTGCTTGTTTTACCGGATCCATCAAGGGAAACTTCGAGTAAGGGATAATCATTTAAACCATGTACATAAAGACGTTTATTAGTATTACCTCCAGATGTTACCGTTTTTAATACCCGGACATTGTTGCCGTCGTACTGATAATCCACCACGTTGGTATTGAATGACATGGAAGTGGTCATCCGGGTCACAGCATCATATTGAATATTGTTAACACCAGCCGCGACTGAGGTAATGGCACCATTAGCATTGTGCGTAAATAAACGATCTTGCACACTTTTTATTTTATTGCTGCCATCGTGATATTTATACACGGAAGCAGCAGCGGAACCGCGCTGAAACGCCGTGATATTGCCATTATCATCGTAACTTAACGGCGTATTATCACCAATATTCCATTCATTACCGGTACCGAAACTCGCCGTAGCCAAACGCGATGCTAAATCATAATGGAAATCTGCCTCGACAGTGCCACCATTCCAATTAAATTGAGTCGTGAGTTCCGCCACATTACCGTTGTAATATGTTTTACCATCACCGCCATCATTATGCTCATAGGAGAGCTCTTCATTAAACAAAGGATCATTAATCTTGGTGGGCCAGCCTGCACTATTGTAGTGATAGGTGCGCATAAAACTCTGGTTATTAAGATGTTCAATGGTGGTAAATCCATATTCATAGCTTGCATACTGCGTTAAATTACTGGGCGTGCCTATGGCGGTATTTCTACCTTGATCATCGTAGGTATAAATATAACCTGGATTAGTCGTACCGGGGAATTGGATACTGGTTCTTCGGTTTAGTAAATCATAACCGTATTTAATGGTGCGGATAGTTGCATCGAAATCACTGAGCAGCAAACTCTTTTCTAGTACATTGTTATATTCATCATAAACATAGGTTTCATTGACGTCTGCTAGACCATTGCCATCATTATCTACATTGACTGACGTCAAGCGGCCCTGTCGAATATAGTTATTATCACCGTCATAAAAAAACTGTTTTTTCCAGGTGCGATGCTCAGTGAGACCATCTGGGTAATTGGGATTGGTATCGGCATATTGCTGCAATGTTGATCTATCCCAATTCTGTGTCAACTTGCCCACTTCGGTAACCCGACCCAAGGCATCATATTTTACGTAGTTATAAACATTAGGCGATACTGCCACGCCTTCCGCATCGATATAAAACCTAAGCTGGCCAGACAAATCATAGACATTTTGTTGCGTTCCGGAATCTGGTCGAGTCGCACTAATTTGATTGCCAATAAAATTGTAGCTATAACCCGTCACAAAGTTTGCTTTATCAGCCACAGCGTTATCGTAATAATTCGGGTGGTAGACTGCCGTCAAGCGCATAGCGTTATCGTACTGATACTGAGTTTTTAACGCGGACGTACCGTTAATTCTCGCCTTGGCAAATAACACTTTTCCGCGGCTGGTAAACCAATATTCCTTTGAATTGTCTGGATTTGTTTGCGTGGTTACTAATAATTCATCGCTGGTATAATCAAATATATTGCCTGCATTCTCGCCATAACTAAAGGTTGTGTAATGATCCCCCGTCGAACCCGCAGTGAACTCACCGCCGCCACCCGATGCCGCCAGATGCAATAACGGGCTCGGCGTATAACGCAGTGATTGGCTAAACGGATTACTGTAATCGGCTGCCTCCCGCAATACGCTATCTTCGCCAATAGTCATGGTGTCGTAATCAAAACCACTGACAAAATTACTTCGATAGGAAAACCCCAACTGTGACGTATCTTCACCGCCAATAGTGGCTGAACGTGACTGGGCTACCGGAAGATTGAGTGGTCCACCATATAATGTCTCTGAAATATGCAGCTCATCCGCATCTTTTCGTATCAGCTGTTGCTTTGGACGCATCAAGCCATCAGATGTTTGTTGCGACATATAAGGATCATCAACAAACATAAAATTATCAAACGCGGCACCCACATTATTAGTGATTAACGTAACAGTCCCTCCGATCACTGCATTATCAAAATCATGGTGAAAAATATATCGACCGTTAGCGTAGGCAAATAGGGTTTTATGATTAACCACTTCTAAAAATAATGAAGTGCTATTTAATACTTCATTGACCGTAATAGAAGCATACACCTCGCTACCAGAATACAACTTCACTTCTGTGGGTGTTAACACCAACTTTAATGGGGTGCTACTGGTCATCTGGCCATTATCATCAGTATTCTGCAGGCTAACTGACAAGCCCACCTCCTCATTATTTTTCAATGCATTGGGAAATATTTCTGTATAGATAGAAAAATGCTGTGAATCAATGGTAGTCGAAAACTGAGCACTGGCTGGTGCAGCCGTAGCCGTTAACCATTCATCGGCTACACTCATATTGGACATATCGGCTGCTGTGAAATATAGACTTCGACTACTTTGAAAACCATCCCATGCACCGCCCTCTTGAGCTTTTACCTTTAAATTCATATTGGGATAAATCGGATCGAAAGTATTATTGCCATTAATAAATAAATTGCCGCGCCGCGAGTTATAGGGAATAGAAATATTTTTTATATGCTGGCCACTGCCAGGGCCCACTGTTGCAACTTTAGAATCAAAACGATTGTAAACATAGTGTGTGGTAGCGCCGTTCAAACCTATTTCAGCTATATTGGTTTTACGCTCCATATTGAATATTTTTGTATTGGCTTCTACATCCGTTGGCAAAAACTGTACGTCATCAACATAGGCGCCACCACTAATGGATAACTCCGCCGTCATGGTTTTACCTGCCAATAATATTGCGTTTATATCAACGTATTCCCATTGAGCACTGCCCTCCCCTGTCGCAGCACTAACCGTCTTTGTTGCCACTATACTGCCTTGAGCATTCTTTAGTGTCAGCGTAACGGAATCACCACCGGACAAGCTGTACCAGGTGGAAAAAATATAACGACGATTGAGAGTGCCATTGGGAGAAAAGGTCCGCGATATAGTACCTGCCGACAGACTTTGCTCACCGGTATGAGCCACTGCAGACAACGATACACCGCTGACAGTCCACAAGTTAGTGTAAGCCTGCTCGTAAGATTCAAAACCGATATGAGCAACATTGGCATTATCACCTACCCGTCCGTTGACATAACTGCTCAACAACTGATTACCCGTTGCGCTCGTGCTGTGTAAATACGCACTGGGCGTGCCCATGGCATCGGTGTGTTCAACCACCTGACCATTAGCCAAACGCTGTTCAATACGGTTTTTTACTATCCAATTACTATCGGTACCATTACTTGCCGCAGTTAAACAGTCGTTAGTTGCAACACTTGCGCTGCGCATAATCACTTGTTGGTACTCATCCCATGTACCACTGCTGGCCTTGGGTTTACCCTGAGCATTCCATTGCGTCCACTGCGTGCATGATGATCCCGTTACCACATAATTACCCGTCATATTTTCTTGCACAGATTCAACGACCTGTGACTGGGCATCGATCACATGTATATCGTCGACTAACAATGCAGGGTATTTCTGGAAGGCATAGCTAATTTGTGTTTTCAGACCGTCCTTGTTGAATTCAGGATCGTTCGGTTTTGGATTTCTGCGTGTTGTAGAAATAGTCACGGGCAAATTATAAGACGTACCATAGGTGTAATTGGTTGTTTTACCAATACCGTAGGTATTTTCATAGAGACTACTGAGCTGGGCAAACGCACCGATA
>JAZFYA010000424.1:0-22355 GCA_036443315.1 Pseudomonadales bacterium | reverse complement strand
GCGTTGGCAATATCCGAGAAGGTCGCTGTACCCTTGTCGGCAGCCACCACCAGGTAAGTATCATCTTCATCTTTACGCACAACATCCTGCGGCGGAATGACCTCCCCTTCTTTTAAATTGTCCGTTACATCCAGCAAGCCCTGGATAAAAATCTTGTAACAACTAACACCTTCCTCTTGCATTGCTTCACGACCGCCCGTGGTGGGCAGCTGCTTGGCAACGAAACCACCCTTGGCACCCGTGGGTACAATCACTGCATTTTTAACCTGCTGCGCCTTAACCAGGCCCAACACCTCAGTACGAAAATCTTCCATTCGATCAGACCAGCGCAATCCGCCTCTGGCAACCTTTCCACCCCGTAGATGCACACCTTCCACCCGTGGTGAATAAATAAATATCTCAAACATAGGGACAGGTAAAGGCATATCAGGAATTAAACTGGGTGACAGTTTGAAAGAGAAATAATTTTTTAACTGGCCATTGCTGTCGCGTTGAAAATAATTGGTTCGCAGGGTGGCCTTAATTAAGGCTAGGTAATGACGAATAATGCGATCTTCACTCAGGTTTTCAACATCATCCAGCGTTTCAATAATGGCTTCTTCCAGTGCTATTTCATGCTGCTGGCGCGCTTCATCGCCACCCTGCTGATCACTATTAAAGCGACTATCGAAGCGGCTATCAAAAAGCTCAACAATCTTGCCGGTTATGTTCAGATGATTAGATAGGGTTTCAGCAATGTATTCACCACTAAAGTTAAACTGGATCTGCTTCATATAACGTGCATAGGCACGCAACATAGCAATATGCCGCCAACCAAGCCGTGCACCAAGAATCAGCTTATTGAAGCAGTCACTTTCTGCGTCGCCCTTCCAAATGCGTAAAAATGCTTCCTGAAAAAAATTCCCAACTTTATCAAAATCAATCGAAGTACCCAGTCCGAAAGTTAACCTAAATTCATGGATCCATATACGCTGACCATCTCTGCGCTTAATACCATAGGGATGTTCACTTTCCACCCTCAAACCCAGATGCTCCAGAATTGGCATTACATCCGATAGAGCCAGAGGTCTATCGCGATGAAACAAGCGGAAGCACAGGATGCTGCTATCATCTAACTTACGATAAAAACTCATTGCAATATCATCGCCATTATTCAGCGTGGCAATTTTTCGAATATCATAAATCGCTGTCCTCGGCTCAAAATCATCCATATAACCTGGACTAAAGGCTTCGCTATAACTATGTGTTAGTTCAGCCCCTTGTTCCTCTCCGAATTCTTCCAATAAGTATTTTGTTAAATGATCTTTCCAGGACATAGTCACTTTAACGACTTCCTCTTCAAGGGCTTGGATATCAACATCGATTTTATTGCTAGGATTAACCCGTAGAACAAAATGGGTACGCGTCAGAATAGATTCTGAAAAATAGGTAGTAAATTCTGATTCCTCCGCCCCAAAAGCATCACACAACAACGTTTGCAACTTGACCCGCAATCCAGTGTGATAAATATCCCTAGGGGTGTAGACCAGACAATTGACAAATTTCTTATGGCAACCATGACGCACAAATAATCGTACCTGTCGCCGCTCCTGAATTTGATTCACCGCCATAGTGGTGGTAAATAATTCGTCCACATGGCTTTGAAACAATTCGTCACGAGGAAAAACTTCCAGCAAACGTACCAGGTCCTTCCCCACATGGCTTTCCAACACTAGCCCTGATCTATCCAACACTTCGCGAACTTTGTGACGGATCAAGGGGATCAGGGAGGGACTTAGTGTATAAACTTGCGAGGCATAGAGGCCCATAAAGCGATACTCGCCAATAATATCGCCTTCAGCATCAAAGCGTTTAATCGCCACATAATCAGGATACACCTGCCGATGTACACGAGAACGGACAGAAGATTTGGAAAACACGACATGATTATCAAGTAACTGCTTAGGATCGCTTGCAGCCGATATTTCATTGTGCAAATCAAATTGGCCGAAGGTGCTGCGGTGCCGCAACAGCCCTAATTCTGAACCGGCGACTTTGCTAATATTCAGTTCCCCTTCACACTGGCTAACCGCCAATTTCTCATAACCTAAAAAAGTGAAGTTATCGTTGCACAACCAATTGATAAACGATTGCGTCTCACTGCGCTGGAATTCACTCAACACTGAGATATTGGCAATATCGTCAACAATATCTCTTCCCCGCTTCGACATTGCGTCAAAGTCATCAACCACGACTGCTACTTCATTGAGTATGTCTTGCAGGGCGATGACAATATCGCTGAGTTCTTCCGAGTCTGTACAGCGGCCAATTTCCAGATAGAGCAACACTTCTTCACAATGCCGGCTACTACCCGGAGTCTTCATCCCCGAGCGAGCAGGTAACAATTCCAACAACTGATGATCGCTATCGCGAATAATGGCAAGAGTATTACTATGGATAGTGTGAATAGTCAGTGTACGCCGATTCAGTTCACCGCGAATCGAATCAGTGATAAAGGGCCTATTACGGGCTAAAATCGCCACCACAGTATGCCCCAACTGCCAGCCGTGCTGCTGATGCTCGGGATTGAATACCCGGACTTTGGGCATAGCCAAGTTATGGTTCTGAATAAACCCCCAACTACCCAGCGTCGAGCCGCAAATATCAGACAGTTCCCTACCATTAAAATCCGCTAGGTTAAGGTCGGCATAACATTGGTTGGCAAACTCCGCGACAGTATCCCCAAGATCTACAGGTAGGCGTTTATGAATTTCCGCCTTTAGCTGATCCAATAATCGCTCCATGCCCTGCTTTAATATCATTGGCTGTTAAACCTCGAAATAATTTCATTAAAAGCTTAGCTTAAGCTACCGATTTTGTTAGAAATTTGTACAATGGGCCACAAATTGGAACTTGTCCGAACACAGGGGTCTTACATCGTCGATAACGATCAAACGCAAGCGATATAATGACATCACTGCACACTGTATGGATTGCACACTATTGCACAAAACTGACATTGCAAGTGATAGGGCAGGACAAACAGATTGAACAATAAATAGACAAAAGCAACACTAACACCAACAAATCTAGAGGTAGACAGAAATCCAAGATGAGTGAACAACATGCTATTAACACCTTAAAAAGCTGGCTGGAAAGCCAGATCATCGGCCAACCATCACTGGTTGAACGACTATTAATTGCCATCCTGGCTGACGGCCACCTGCTAGTAGAGGGCGCACCGGGTCTTGCCAAAACCAAAGCCATTAAAACCCTGGCCGATGGTATTGATGGCAACTTTCACCGCATTCAATTTACGCCTGACTTGCTGCCAGGCGATGTCACCGGCACCGATATATTCCGGCCAGAAGATGGCAGTTTCCAATTTCAGCAGGGACCTATTTTTCACAATCTGGTTCTGGCTGACGAGATAAACCGCGCCCCTGCCAAAGTCCAGTCGGCACTGTTAGAAGCCATGGGGGAACGCCAAATCACTGTGGGTAAAACCACTTATCCCCTGCCCGAATTATTTCTGGTCATGGCGACCCAAAACCCGATTGAGCAGGAAGGCACCTACCCTTTGCCAGAAGCCCAATTGGATCGATTTCTAATGCATGTGCGAGTGGATTACCCTAACGTGGACGCCGAGCGTCAAATCCTGCAGCTGGTACGCAACGAGTCCATAACGTCTACCCAGCCCGCCCAACCACCTCAGGCTATACCACAAAGCACCCTTTTCGCTGCTCGACAACAGTCGCTGACCTTGCATACTGCCCCCGCCGTTGAGGAATATATGGTGCAACTGGTCATGGCCAGCCGCAATCCCGGTCATTACAGCAAAGATCTGGCCGCCTGGATTGAGTATGGCGCCAGCCCCCGCGGCACCATCGCCCTCGATAGCTGTGCCCGCGCTCATGCCTGGTTAAGCGGCAAGGACTTTGTCAGCCCCGACGATGTCCAAAACATTACCGCCGATGTATTGCGCCACCGCTTGATACTCAGTTTTGAAGCGGAGGCCAACGGCATTAGTACCGATAATGTTATTGAAGAATTATTAAGGCAGGTGCCTGTCGCCTAATGACAATTTAAGACAGTCTAGACAACCCAAGACAATGGCAACAAACATCAATCGGCTAGAACAACGCCTAAGCGGTGCCTATATCGAATTAGACGATTTGATCGGCGCGCGTTTTTCGGCAAAAGATTTAAAACTGCAACAGCGCCGCAGGGCATTGAGCTTGTTGGCGGGCCCGAATAAAACCAACTTTCGCGGTCGCGGCATCGACTTTGAAGAAGTCCGCGCCTATCAGCCTGGTGATGACATTCGCACCATTGACTGGCGAGTGACTGCTCGCACGGGCAAGGCTTACACCAAATTGTTCCAGGAAGAACGAGAGCGCCCCTTACTAGTAGTAACCGATCAACGCCAACCTATGTTCTTCGGTAGCCAGCATTGTTTTAAATCGATGCTGGCTTGTTATCTGAGCGCACTGATCATCTGGTCCGGCTTACAAAATAGTGACCGTGTTGGCGGTTTAGTGTTTGGCAACCAACGACAACAGGAAATTCGCCCCCGGCGCAGTCGGAAGTCAGCACTGGCATTAATGCACTTGATGCTTGAGTTTAATCGTGAGCTCAACCGCGACTCTGATCTTAACACCGACCTTGATAGCTCCCTGACCCAGCGACTGGAAGAAACACTGATCGATTTGCGGCGCATCGCCCGTCCGGGTAGTGCACTCTATATCGTTAGCGATTTTGCCGGGTTTAATCAGGGGGATACCTTAAAACATTTACATCAACTATCTCGTCATTGCGAAATTACCAGCCTGTTTGTCTACGATCCGCTGGAAAGAGAATTACCGCCACCGGGCCAGTACACCGTGACTGATGGCAACCAGCGCAGCTTAATTCACACTGGCGGCAGCCAAACCCGACAGCGATATAACCAACACTTTGACAACAAGCTGCAACAACTCCATCAGCAACTGAGCAAGCTCGGCATTCCATTAATAGAAGTAGGTACAGATCAAGCGCCACTACAACGCCTGTTATATTACTTTGGCGCCTCTAAAAGTGGAGCAAGACGGTAACCCTCCCCTATGCCAAAACTTAAGCCGGAACAAGATCCCCTAGCGCAATTGCGCGATATCCACTTACCGGATGCAGTCAGCAGCTGGCCACCAGCACCCGGCTGGTGGATTTTAACGATCATGGCTATCGCCCTATTGGCTGTTGGCCTCTATAAGCTAAGCCAATGGATACGCAGTAACCGCTATCGTCGACAGGCCATAAAACAATTAGCAGAACTGGAACAATACGGCGCTAACAAAACCGAATACCTGCAGCGCCTTAACCAGTTATTAAAGCAAACTGCCCTTATTGGATACTCAAAAGGCGGCTATTCTAAAAGCCAGATCTCTAACCTCCATGCTTCTAAAATTTCTGCAACAGAAACTAATGCTACCCAAGCTAAAGCCACGGCAACCCATGTCGCGGGTTTAAGCGGTCAGCAGTGGCTGACATTTTTAGATCGCAGTGGCAACACTAACGATTTCAGTCAGGGTGTAGGCAAGGTGCTATTAACAGGTCCGTACTCGCCCAACGCTGCAGCCGTTAATATAGCTGAATTACAAACGCTTGCCCGGCAGTGGATTAAACACCATGACCGGTTACTTCATTTAACGATTTAACTATTTAACTATTTAACTATTGAACAGGAACGCTTAAAAGCATGTTACATTTTGAGCTGCCATGGATATTTTATCTACTGCCGTTACCGCTGCTTGCTTATTGGCTGCTACCACAAGCAAGCCAACAGCAGGCCGCAGTCCGCGTGCCTTTTTATGCCGAGTTAGCCAAGCTGCAGCACAATGCCAGCAGCAACGTGAAGCAGCGAATCTTGCGTTTAACCTCTCTAGTTATTATCTGGGGCGCTTTAATCGTCACCGCTGCTGACCCACGCTGGATAGGTGACCCCATCACCCTCCCCTCCAGCGGCCGCGATTTATTATTGGCTGTCGACCTGTCAGGCAGTATGAAAATCGAGGATATGGAGGTAAGCGGCGACCGGGCATCACGAATTGTTGCAGTGAAAGAAGTACTGAACGATTTTATCCAGCGTCGTAAAGGCGATCGGCTTGGCCTGGTGTTATTTGGTAGTCAAGCTTATGTACAGGCGCCGTTGACCTTTGATCGAACCACCGTACAACGATTTTTACAGGAAGCACAGATCGGTTTTGCCGGTGAACAAAGTACTGCCATCGGCGATGCCATTGGGCTATCAGTGAAACGATTGCGGGCTAGACCCGGTGACCGCCATGTCATGGTGTTATTAACCGATGGACAAAACAATGGCGGTGAAATCAAACCCATACCCGCAGCAAAGCTGGCCGCTGAAAATAATATCATTATCTATACCGTCGGTGTTGGGGCCGATGAGATGGTGATGCCGGGACTATTTGGCAGCAGCTTTGGCTCCCGGAGAGTTAATCCTTCCGCTGACCTTGATGAGAAAACCTTGCGGGAAATTGCCAACCTAACTGGCGGACAATATTTTCGCGCTCGCAACCCTGAAGAACTGAGCAATATCTATCAATTACTCGACAAACTAGAACCCGTTGAAGATAAACAACAAACCTACCGGCCACAAAAAGCCCTGTTCTACTGGCCGCTGGCGATAGCGTTACTGTGCAGCGGTTTTATCGCACTAAGCTGTTTACCCTGGTGGCTATTGTTTTCCAGATCTCAAGCAATCGCTGCGGAGAATCGAGCGTGACACTAGCTGCATTGATTGAAGCGTTTCATTTCCTGCGGCCACTGTGGTTACTAGCCATTATTCCCGCAGGCTGTCTCGCCTATTATTTTTGGCACCAAAAAAGTAGCGCGGTGAATTGGCACGGAGCCATTGATGAAAACCTGCTGGGATATTTAATTGAAGAGCGTCAGAGTCGCATCTCCCGCTGGCCCTGGTTTATGCTTTTTATTGCCTGGCTCCTAGCCGCTGTCGCGTTAGCCGGACCCAGCTGGAAAAAACTGCCACAACCCATCCACCAACGCCATGATGCACTGGTCATCATTTTAGATCTATCCCTATCCATGTTGGCCGAAGATGTAAAACCCTCGCGACTGGTACGCGCCCGACACAAAGTATTGGACATTTTAGCAACACGTAATGAAGGTGTAACCGCATTAATCGCCTATTCCGGTGACGCCCATATTGTTTCACCCTTAACCGATGACAACCCCACCGTTGCCAATCTTACCCCCGCCCTAGCGCCGGGCATGATGCCGGTATTTGGTAGTGACCCCGTTGCCGCATTAAAACTAGCTCAGCGATTATTTAAAAATACCGGCATTAACAATGGTCGTATTTTGTTGGTTACCGACAATATCACCGATGATGATGTGGATGATATTGACAACAGCATACGCCGCGCTGGTTTTGAACTATCGATACTCGGTGTTGGCACCACCGATGGTGCCCCCATACCGGCAAGGGAAGGATTTCTAAAAGATAACAACGGCAATATTATCGTGCCGCAGTTACAGCGCCAACCGCTGGAACAACTGGCAAAACTGAACGGCGGCCGCTACACCGACGTTAGTCTAAACGATGACGATATCCACTTTTTACTACCCACCCTGCCAACTGAGCTAGATGATAATATAGTGCTAACCGATCGTGAATTTGATCAATGGCATGATCGTGGTCCATTGCTGGCGTTGATTTTATTGCCGCTGACGCTGTTAGCGTTCCGTCGCGGCTGGTTATTGGTTTTGCCACTACTATTTTTTATCGAGCCGCAATCCGCCTACGCCTTTGAATGGAAAGACCTATGGCAACGCCCCGACCAGCAAGCTGCCAACGCATTACAGCAAGGAGACCCGAAATCGGCGGCGAAATACTTTCAGAACCAACAGTGGCGTGGTGCCGCCAATTACCAGGCAGGGGATTTTTCCTCCGCCGAAAAAAGCTTTAGCCAATCCAATACTGCCAACGCTCACTATAATCGCGGCAACGCCCTAGCCAAGGCAGGAAAGCTGGATGAAGCTATAGCAGCTTACGACAAAGCCCTGCAACAGCAACCGGAAATGGAAGACGCACAATTTAACAAGCAACTGCTGGAGCAATTGCAGCAGCAAGAGCAGCAAGAACAACAGCAAAACCAGGATCAGCAATCAGACCAACAAGATTCCGAACAACAAAAAGATCAACAACAAAACGATCAACAGTCAAGCGATCAAAACAACAGCGACGCACAATCACCGCCGCAACAAGATCAACAAAGCGATTCATCTGACCAGCAACAACAGACCCAGGAGAACAAAAAACAGCAGCAAGAAAAAGATCAGCAAGAACAATCAACACAGGCAGAGCCTATGCAAACAGATGCTGATCAGCAAAGCGAACAACAAAAACAAGCGATGGAGCAATGGTTACGGAAAATACCCGATGACCCTTCTGGCCTGCTGCGCCGAAAATTTGATTACGAATATAGGCTTCGCCAGCAACAGGGCGAAACACAACGGGAGCAACCACAGTGGTAAGCCGGGCGTTTATTCTCTTTCTATTATTTATCGTCGTTAGTCAGCAAGCGATAGCGGATCCCATTGCTCGTATTGACCGCAGCGTCATCGCTATCGACGACACGCTAACCTTTACTATTCGCATCAATGAAACCGGTTCTTTTAATGGACTGGACTTAAGCCCTCTGGATAAAGATTTTCATGTGCTGGGCAATAGCCAAAGCAGTCGGCATATGATTCGAAACGGCCAATCAGAGTCCTGGACCGAATGGACTATTACGCTAATGCCCAAGCGCAAAGGGCGATTAACCATTCCTCCGATTACTATCGACGGACAGAAAACCCAACGCATCAGCATCAACGTGCAACCCAGTGTGCCGCGGTCGGCGGGAAATCCACAGCCCGTTTTTCTGGAATCTGAAGTCGATACAGAATCAGTGTTTGTTCAGCAGCAAATCATTTTTACCCTGCGAGTTTTTCAATCGATTCAATTAGATAATATGAATATTAGCGAACCGGAATTTGATAATGCCGTCATAGAAAAACTGGCACAAAATTCTTTCCAGCGACGCATTCAAAATACTCCCTACCGTGTTCACGAATTACGTTACGCGATCTTTCCTCAGGAAACAGGTGAATTCATTATTCCCGAGCTAGTTTTTAGCGCAACAGAAAGTGTTGCTCGTCGCTCCATGTTTAATCTCCCCGGCCGGGGCAAAACCGTACGCAAGATGAGCCAACAACATATTATCAGGGTAAAACAGCCACCCGCCAGCTTCACTGGCAGCACCTGGTTACCGGCACAATCGATCAAACTAATGGAAACCTGGAGCAGCACCCTAGACAACATTCGGGTAGGCGAATCGATTACCCGCACTATCACCATTAGAGCAGAAGGCTTACTGGATTCGCAAATCCCTCCCCTTGAATTCCCCAGCATTGTCGGCGCCAAGTTTTATCCCGATCAAGGTGAAGCAAAAACAGACTCCACCACTAACGGCGTTATCTCTACGCGAACTGACAGCATGGCAATTATTCCAACCAGGGAGGGCGAAGTAGCACTACCGGAAATTCGCTTAAGCTGGTGGGACACCCAACGCAATACCATCCAGGAAGCGGTTATCCCCGCCAGTACATTAACCGTTAAACCGGCATTGGAAGGAGCCCAAAGTAACAGTACACCCCTGGCCATCAATCACAGCCAAACACCTACAACCGTTGTTAGCACCCCGCTAACGACAGCCACGAATAATATCCCCTGGCAGATCATCTCCGCCCTGCTGGCCGCAGCATGGATGATTACCTTGTTGCTGTGGTGGCGGTTAAAGCAAAGCTCATCCGCGTTGAACCAAGACCTAATACCTCGATCCCATGCCGGCATGTCCGAAAAGCAAGCATTTAAAATGTTAACCGAGGTGTGCCGCAATAACGATATCCAACAAACTCGACAAGCCATCATCGAGTGGGGCCGCCACTATTGGCCCGACCACAATATCAACAGCTTGCAGGATATCCAGCAACACTGTAATCATCCACCCTTAAGCAATGCCATGCTGCAACTGGATAACTATCTGTATGGCAATAGCCATGATAGCAGTTCGTGGAATGGAGAGAGTTTGCTGTCGGTGATTAAGCTAATGCGGGAAAGGGATAAGAAAAATAGTTCACAGCAAGCGCAGGGACTACCGCCACTTTATAACCACTAACCACGTGGAACGATACAGCCGTGTAGGGTGGACCTTGATCCACCTTAGGTGCAAAAAAGAATGTAGCAAAAAGTTGCAGAGGTTGAGTGTAACGTATTTCACCACCTTACACTTAACCACTACGCCGAAGTATGCAATCCACATTCACGGCCATCTTCCACCTTAGTTGGATCAAAATAATGGCGGCAGCTGGGTAATTCATGCTGATCCATATAGTCCTGAACCTGCTTTTCACTCAAATAGAAAAACGGCGCAACTTTTAGAATACCGCGATGGTCGTAAGACAAAATATCCAGGGTTTTTCTAAACTCGGTTTCCTCGCGACGAATACCGCTGATCCACACTTCTGGCTGCAGGTCATCCAACGCTTTTTGAAAGGGTTCCAGTTTTACCTGGCGGGTAAATTCCTCATGCACGTCCGGATCGTCATCAGGATGGGGAATACCCCCCATAATCGCGTTGCGACGCTCGGCGGTCCACTGCGGAATATATATCTGCATATTGGGTTTGAGCCTACCCATAATCACTTCGGCGGCGCGATAAGTGTCGGGCACGTTATAACCGCTATCCACCCATACCACCGGAATACTGGCATCTGCCTCAGTCACTACGTGCAGCATCGCCGCCGCATTCGGGGCAAAACTGGTTGTGGCGATAACAGGCTTACCCAAGCCGATAGCCCAGCGAACGATTTCTACCGATGATAAATCCTTTAACTCCTGATTGAGTTTTTCAAGATCCAGACTCATGATGTTTCCGCAATGTCTCTGTTTAACGTGGTTTCAGCTGACGCCCTTGAAACATAAATTACTTTTTTATCGTCATTTCCACAAATCGCTAAATGCATGTAGCCGATTAGAACAATACAGGAGTAATTGCCGAGGCGGGAATGGACAGACTTAAGTAATTGCCATTTGGGTCGGCGACTATAAATCAAAAATTTGAGAAAGTCTAATAAAATCAAATGGTTATAAGTAAATAGCATAAGCATATAACAAACACGCTTCTTATAAAACAAAGTTACTTTCTTCATTCAATGATCGACCCTATCAATTGGCCCAGAAAAATTAGCCCCCCGACCTGGAGGATGGGTACTTCAAACCCACGGTGATGGTCGATGTAAAACACGAGATGAAAACCATGGATAAAAAAACCATCGAACTAGCCAACCACGCCTCATTGGGTCTGAACAGCAATGTCTGGAGCAAGGACAGTAACAAAGCGCTCGTTGTACTCACGGGGGCAGGCCCATCGTAGCAAGGGTGTTAAAGGTAGCGTTTTTTGAACATTTTGATCGAAAGCAGTAGGGCCGACTTTGTGTAACGTTCAGCGTAGCCCGTGATATCCACTGCGCTTCGCGGGGCAAACCCTAGATTCAACTGACTTTTCTAGGTTTAACCCCTTCCTAGCATTCTTTTGCCCCCACAATCCATTTCGCTAGCAAATTTAAAGTAATTAATAACCTATTCCGTACCATTGATGAAGATTCTAGTATATAATGCGCCGCCTTTATAACCGCAACATTATAATGATAGAATCATAAATCTGGCCAGCCCAGGCTAGGAAAGCAGCAAATCCAAGCGACAACATCCAAACTACACTCCAACTATTAATATTATCGAGGTATTACCGTGGTGGTGGCCGATCAATTAGAAGCATTAATCAAACTTGAATCCGACCTTAAAGCCCAGTACGAGAAAAAACTCACCGCTGAGCACTACAAAAATGACGACCACGTCAAAACCCAGGCTAAACTGCAGGCAACTATTGCCCAACAAGCTGCCACCATCAGTGAGCTCAAAGCGGGTGGCACCGCAATGAAACGTCTGGAACAGGAAAATCGCGAACTCAATAACCGAGCTGAAAATATAAAAAATGAATTTACCGCTCTGCGTGATAAAGCCAAAGCGGTACAAAAAGAACTGACTGAACTAAAAGTCGAAATCAAAAACCTGAAACAACTGGACGCTAAAAAGCTGAAGAAAAACCTCGTAGAAGCCAAGAAAAAACTGGAAGAACAACGCACCGCCAACGACCTGCTGAATAAAAATATTCAAAAGTACAAGCAGGAAAATTACGAGCACTTAAATACGATAACGAAATTGGAGCAGGAGCTAGAAGAACTGAAACCCGCTGCAACTGAGGAAGAAGCGGAAGCGGCATAAGCACTCTGCCAAATTGATTAAATGGTCCTTTGAGGGCCGTTTTTTTTGGGAGGCAGTAGTGAATACCTGTCCCAGAGGAGCTTCTATGAAATGCCTGAACGAACCCATATACCCATAGCGTTTAAAATTTAGATGTTTTAACTCAGTCCGTCATTCTCGCGCAGGCGGGCATCGCAAACGCTTTTTCAGAGTACGGAAGTAGGTCCAGTAGTGCATTGCCTGTTATGCTCAATCAGAACGCGCTGTTAGCTTGCCAACCTGACCGATGTTGTTGAGCGAGCACTGTTTGAGCGCTTTTCAGCGAGTTGCGCAACCGTCGGGCAGGTTGGCAAGCGGGCGTTCGAGCATAACAGGCAATGCGCCACTGGACCGGGGGACTCAATTTATAATTCTTTTGCGACACCCGTCTGCGCGGAAATGACAAATGACCTAAATTTCAATCGCTTTGGTGGTATAGGTGTTTATTACTCATCATTGTCTATCGTTGAGCCTGCCCCCTCTCTGAACGGTGCCTTCGCACTTACACGCCCCAACCACTGATTGATCATCGCTTCCAGTTCGTCAGGATCGATTGGTTTACTGAGGTAATCATTCATACCTGCCGCCAAACATTTCTCTTTATCACCTTTCATGGCATTGGCTGTCATCGCTATGATGGGAATATCTTGGGAAGCTTCACCTGCTCGCCCTTGACGCACAGAGTGAGTCGCTTCATAACCATCCATTTCTGGCATCTGGCAATCCATTAACACTAATTGGTAGGGAGCTTCATGGCTCATTGTTTTTAATAATGCTATCGCTTCCAAGCCATCACCAGCAATATCGACTGTTATGTTCAGATCTTCGAGAATACCTCTGGCAACTTCTTGATTGATAAAGTTGTCCTCTACTAATAAGATACGGTTAGATGGCCCGTACACCGGCCTCTCTAGAGCGTGTTCTCCTGCTTGTTCTATTCATGCAAATATGGAGCGGTCACTAGGGGCTTTGCTTGATGCAGAGCCTCCCCTGAATCCGACACTACCGCCAACGCCTTAAATAAATCATCGGTGGTTAGGGGTTTTGGAAAATAGGCTTGAAAACCCTGCTCGGCAAAATATTTAGCATCGCCTCGATGACTCATAGAAGTCATCATCACTAACTTTAGCTGATCAAAACGTGCCTGCGAACGAATTCGTCGTCCCAATTCAACGCCATCCATATCAGGCATTTGCATATCCAATAACGCCAGGTCAAAGAGCTCTGTATCAGGATTATTAGTTTGTTGATCTAATAATTCCCATGCATATTGGCCACCGCCAGCCTCAACCACCTTAGCCCCCCACAACTCCAATTGACCTCGCAGCACTTCGCGATTATTAGCATTATCATCGACAATCAAGATATTCAGTTGACTGATATCGACCTGTGGCAATACTGGAAAAGATTTGTTGCTCGACTTAAGCAATATAGTAAATTCAAAACATGAGCCCTGATTAGGCTTACTACTAACACTAATACTCCCACCCATAAGTTCACACAATTGTTTAGTGATGGCCAACCCTAACCCGGTACCACCATATTTACGAGTAGTTGAGGAGTCAGCTTGTGTAAAAGAGTCAAATAATGTCGCGAGTTTATCTTCAGGGATGCCAATACCGGTATCAGTAACAGCGCAGCATAGCATCAAATCTTTTTGATCATTATTATCTTCACTCTCGGTTTCACTCTCCTCTTCTCGCTTGTCCAAGCGTGCACGTATCACAAGCTCGCCAGTTTCTGTAAATTTAAGTGCATTACCCACCAGGTTACTCAGAATTTGTCGCAACCTGGCGGGGTCACCCAATACTATGGAATGATTTACTTGACTGGTATCAACAATCAGTTCCAACGATTTATCGGTTGTTCTAATTGCCTGTGCCTCTGAAAAATCGCCTAGTAATTTACGTAAGTTAAAATTTACTTCTTCGAGTTCTAGTTTTCCAGCATCAATCTTAGAAAAGTCTAAAATATCATTGATTAATCCCAGCAATGACTGAGCACTGGTTTTCGCCAGCCTTACTTGCCGATGTTGATTATCATTTAACTCTGTTTTATCCAATATACCTAACATCCCTAACACCCCGTTCATAGGCGTACGGATCTCATGACTCATACTGGCTAGAAACTCACTTTTGGCCCGCGCGGAATCTTCAGCAGCTAGCTTGGCTTTCTTCATCGCTAACTCAGCCTGTTTAAGGCCCGTATTATCTTCAACTGCAACAAAAAAACCTCTGACTTCACCTTTATCAGAAATATCGGGCTTATAGGTTGCATGAATAAAGCGTAAACAGTCTCCTTTGTAAAGCAACTCAGATTCAAATGAAGCTATAGTGCCAGACAATGCAGTTTCTATATGGGGTTTTATCACGTCATAGGCATCATTCCCCAGCCCATCTTTAACGTGCTTGCCAATAAAATTCTCAGCTGATTGGCCAAACCATTCTTCATAGGCTTTATTTACAAATTGATAACACTGATTATTATCGACATAGGACAATAATTGCGGAGCATTGTCTGTAATGCCGTCTATATACTTTCGAGCTTCTGCCAATTCACACTCACGCTGTTCTTTTTCATGTAGCGTTTTTTTTCGTAGTTCGATCTCTCTATTTAATAGATCCACAGAGATAGTCTTAACGCCTAGATTTTTAACCATCTGGTTAATTGCCAGGCCTAAGTCGGCAACTTCATCGCTGCCAAGATTTGGCACTTGGTAGTTCAAATCACCTTGACCAATCTGTTGCATTGCATGATCTAGTGTTTTGACCCTAACTAACACTGTTTTTCTAAGTAAAAAAAATAAAATTCCCCCTAATAAGAGACTACCTGCGAACGTCGCTCCCGATACAAAACGTTTTATTTTTGATATAGGACTGAGTGCACGCACGCGATCATAGATAACTATGGCATGATAGGTATTAGAAGCTAACAGCCAAGAATATTCAGCGACGAGTTGTTCGCTAGGTTTAAATTCTACTTCAGCGTTTATACCACTATTTTCATCTTTCTCTCGATAACTATGACTCAGGATACGCCCTTGATTATTGGTGATAAGCACCGCTTCGATAGGGTTACCGGTAACTAGGAGTTCCTGGACGATATTGTTCAACAAATTACCATGAATGATGCTCCAGTCAATAGAAACCACAATCCGACCTATAGAATCGCCTCTTTTTGTAATTGCAGCGGAATACCATTGCGAGAAACGCCTCTCCATTGCAATCATCTTAATATATGGGTCATCACCGATTTGCCCGATCTTTACCTGGTCGTTACTATCGGCTTGATACATGGGATGATCGAGAATATTTTGCAATAATAACTGCTCACCAAAAACCCTATTCCCAGCACTATCTCGCGTGCTAACAGAGAAAATACTGCCGTCCGGTTCGGTGACTAAAATATAATTAATAAAGGGATATACCGCAATTTGGTCATTTAGTATTTGACTGACCCCACGGTTTTCATAAAGATGTAGCGCTCTGGTAATATCACGCATTTTAGCGATAACTTCTGTGATTGCCGCAATTTGTACCTGCTTCTCTGTAATTCTTCGCGCCGTGAAATGAGCGTCACCGGCCAGCCTATTGGAAAGACTATCCGACATATCTTTGTTAATACTATAAATAACAAGATAGCCAGTGGCTCCCATTATTAAACCAACAGCTAAAATACCTGTAAGAACAATTTTAGGAGCAAGCTTCATTAATTTACCCAGGTAATTACTTTTCTAGCGGGATCGGAAAGGATAATACCTAACTTTTTAATTGTCGATCGGTTCACCAGTAGTAAAGGGGGGTCTTGTAAGTCTGATTCAATCCTAGTCGGCTCTACGCCATTTTTTAGAATTTCAGCTGCTTTAACACCAGCCATTTTTCCTAATGTATAGAAGTCAGCCACCGGTCCAAAACTTGAGCCTTTTAAGATACCCGCTTTATTAGAACTGAGTATCGGCACATTATTTTTTAGCGATATTTTAATTAATTCATGCTCACCGCCTGACTGCATCAATGTATCCGTCGTCGTCATAAATACATCCACATGCCCAATTAATGCTGTCGCCATACTTTTAACTTGTGCAATGTTTTCTGGCTCTCGATTAATCCCTTTTATTCCATTATGCTTAAGAAGCCTAAGCATATTAGCTGCCTGGATTTTTGAATTAGGCTCGCCCTTTCGATGAAAAATAGCAACGCTCTTAACCCATGGAAGTATCAGTTTTAGCAGCTTAAGATAGTGTCGCATTGGCACGTAATTACTAGTACCGACCAGATTGTTGCCTGAATATTCAAAAGACTCGATCAGGCCCGAATCAGCGGGATAGGTCACAATGGAGAAAACGATGGGTGTTGTCTCAGGCATCACTTCTTTCACAATACTGGTGCCTGGAGTTGTCAATGTATATACCAGATCAACAGATGCCTTTTTAAATCTTTCGGCAACCCTGCGTTGTAATTTTTTATCCGCACCGGTTGCCCCCTCTATAAAGTCGATATGTTCTCCCTCATTTAAACCTTTTGAAGCTAGGCCATCCTTAAAACCTCGAACACTCTCGGGATATCCAGACCAAACGGCTATGCCAATTGTAAATTTAGAAGCAAAGACATTAAAACTTAAAAATAATAAAATAACTACAAGGGGTAATTTTTTATCCATTATAAACAACCCTCAATGGGTGTAAATATAGTGTGTTTAGCACCTCTGCCACATCGACATCCGTCATCCGTCATCCGTCATCATAGAAAGATACGCATTAATGGTTATTGCGATAGTCGATAGTATAGACAATACTGACCAATTTTATTATTCTTTGTACTTTAAAACTCAATCTCACCATCCACCTTGCACATCCTTATTGAGTAAAATAGAAGATATTTTTATGGCAAGGATTTATACCTAAGCTACACTTCAAAAATATTATTTCAAAACCGTTTATTAGAATAAATGCTCAGTGCGGAGGAGCTAAAAAATGAAAACTGATACAGAGAAATTTATTAAATTCTTATTGGCATTTTTCGTGATATTGGGGTTTAATAATATAAGTTACGGCGATATAAAAAATAGCCGTGCCGGATTCTTAGACTTTAATGTCTACCCCTATATGAGCGATGTTGATGCCGACAACACTATCAATATCAATATCGCGGCAAAATTGCCCGGACGATTTTCATATTTCAGCCTTAATAATATTGGCAATGTCGATGGTGATAGCGAGCTCGAAGACACAACGACATTCTACACCGAACAAAATATACGCTGGCAAATCAGTGACAATTCTCCTTTCGACCTCACGTTGCAAATGAATTTTCGAACAGGAGAAAATAACGATCGCCACCGCCTGGGAGCTCGTTGGCGTCTCAATAATAGCGCCGTTTTAAAGCCAATATTTGCTGCAATGCATTTAAGCTATTCAATCAATTTACACGCCATACAATTCGACAAGGAAAACGGGCATGTATGGCAAATGGAACATGTCTTTAAGTTATTATTCCCCTACCTAACTGACAAAATATATCTTGCCGGGTTTATAGATCACACCTTTAACCAAGACTTACCCAGCGGATTTCCCAGCAGCCCAATCGTTGGCGAGTTTCAATTTGGATATCGAATTATCGACAACTTGTATGCAATATCGGAATACAGGGTCAATGAATACCGTCGTTCTGATGTGAATAATCTAGCTGTGGGTATTGAGTACAAGATAATGTGGTGAATAACTAATAATAAACCGGGATAGCTCAGGGACAGACCACGATTAAATAGAATAAGTATCGGCAATCAACAACAAGGAGGGAGGCTCTAAGAGTGTCTGTCCCGAGGATGTAAAACAAACTCTCAATAATTAGATTTTTATGATTCTAATCAAGCCATTTTTTCAAGATTGCATCCAGCTGGTCAAAATCAAAGGGCTTGCTTAAATAGTCGTTCATACCAGCGTTTATACAATCTTCTCTGGATCCCACCAGCGCACTTGCCGTCACGGCGATAATAGGAAGATCTTTAAACTCTTGATCCTGCCGGATCAATTCTGTGGCCTCAAACCCACCCATCACAGGCATTTGTATATCCATGAGGACAAGATCAAAGTAATCCGAACGAACTCGCTCCAAGGCTTTCTTACCGTTTTCGGCAACTTCCGTCCCAATACCCATATCGTCTAGCATAAATACAGCGAGTTGTTGGTTCGCTTTAACATCATCCACGACTAACACACGGTATTGCGGCTCATGACTAGTAGACGCCTGCATCGAGGGTTGCTGTGGTTGTTCCTCATTCACTACTTGAAGCAATGTACCGGAGCGTATTGATTCAAGCAATGCCCGTAACTGAGAGACTTTTATTGGCTTATCCAAATGGGTAGCAAGTTGCATTGTCTTTAACTCATCCGTGTTTAGCAGGTAAGTAAAGCATGCATAGACAATAACAGTAGATTGATGCCACTCTTCATCGATCATCTCGTTTAGTGCAGCAATTACGATTGCAGAATCATCAACGGCATTTTCGTCTATCAATATCAGGTCAACGGGTTTGTGTCTTAATAGACTCAATGCATCATCGAGGGAAGGGGCCACTTTGCAGCGGACTTGCCAAGATTCAAGATAGCGTGTCAGGCTTTCGGCCGAGGCCACATTAGAATTGATGATCAGCGAAGTCAACACTTTTGGTGGCTCGCTGGCAGACGCTTCAACCCCTCCTCCAGCGACAGTGAATGGGAGACTAAAGCTAAAGGTACTCCCCCGATCAACAGCAGTATCCACCCAGAGATCCCCCCTCATCAAATTCACTAGCTTCTTAGCTATTGATAAGCCTAAACCCGAACCACTAAAATTGCGGGTTGTGGACGTGTCCTCCTGGGTAAATCGATTGAAAAGTTGGGGTAAATAATCATCATTGATCCCCATGCCAGTATCCCGCACTGAAAACTGAAGGCACACAGCGTCGATAGTTTTATCTTTCAAAGAGACTGCTAGCTCAATTTCACCCTGCGAGGTAAACTTCAATGCATTGTCAATCAAGTTATTAACAACCTGACAAATCCTCTTTGGATCGCCAATAAGTGAGTTTGGCACGTTGTTATCGATAGATAATATTAGCTCAAGGTGGCTTTCTTCCACCTGCACACCAAAGGTATCTATTTGCGTCTCTAACATCGCCTCCAGATCAAATTCAATCAACTCGATATCTAACATATTGATATCTAGCTTTGTCAGATCCAGGATGTCATCGATTAGCATCAACAAAGATCGAGAGGCATCGTCAATACGCCTAACACACTGCATATATTTCTTAGGCAACTTCCCACCTAGTAGAATGGAGATATTGCCGATAACAGCATTCATAGGTGTACGTATTTCATGGCTCATATTGGCCAGAAATTGCGTTTTCGCACGATCAGCTGCCAGTGCTTGGTCACGGGCCACCTCCAAATCTTGAAAATTTGACTGAAGATGATTCTTCATACTGTTAAATGCTTGATTGAGTTTTGCCAGCTCGTCTTCCCCTTCTAGAGCATCGTGACCGATTTCAACACTCCAATTACCTTCAGATAATTGAGACGCTATATTGATAATGTTGTAGAGAGGATGGGTAATTAAATTATTGATCAGATAACTGGCAAAGAGAAGGATAATAATCAACGTCACACCTATCAACACCCCTAACCGTAATGATAAATCTGCCCTATTTTTAGACTGTCGAAGTTTATTGGAAAATTGGCTATGAATTTTTTCTTTGAAATCCTTCTGCTTGGACTTAAATAATTGTAATTCTTCGCGCATACTGTCTAAGTTCTTCATTATTCTGTCATGATCATCGTCACCTTCTATCATCTCTTTGGCTACATAATTGGCGCGATCAAAGTATTTCACGAAGGCGATACGCAGCGAATTTATTTGCTCGGTAAGAGTAGGATCAATCTTTGCGATATGGTTAAAAGAATCGCGTATAAGCTGAGCATTTTTTTGCGCCCTCTCCAACGCCTCCTCGTCTTCTTCCAGAATAGCCTCACTAAAACTGGACTCAATCTTCAAAAGGTTTAACCAATTATCATTGACGATTTCTATAATTGGAAAATCTTGACGGCCGATCTGTTCAAACCGCTTAGTATTTTCAACTGATATAGAATAATTAAATAGGAGATAAAAAAGAAAGCCGACAAGGCCAATCAAGGAAAGGATTCCAATTTTATATTTTATCTTCAGGTCACGTATAAAATTCATCTAACCAACACAATAAAAATAGAGTCTAGCAATGAAAAACCAGTAAGTATTCAAAATAAGGTAATCTCACGATAAGAGGCTCGATGAATCACTTCTTAATGATGAGCAGATCCACATTATCAGGAAGTGTTGAAAGGCTTTCGCTGGCAAGGCAAACTGCACCATTATTACGCCGGACATATTCCAATAACTCTTCATTATTGTTGACAATTAGGGGTGATTTCCCCTGCCCAGAAAAAAGTCTTTTATTCCAGTAACGTATAAATCGACTGTGATTTTTCTTTACGATAGAAAAAAAGAATTCAGCGATTTTACCCTCTTCTGGATTGCTATAGCAAGGCAAAATAACTGTTCCGTTTTCCCACATGGTCTTTCGCCCAAGAAATATCGATTTAATCTCAGACTCTTTAAGAACAGTAATACCTGCCTTTTTATTAACAACAAAATGATAATCCGCTACCGCAAGGGATGAAACGACAAAAATTAATATGACGGCAAAAAATTGCATGTGTTTTTTCATGTTGCCCCCTAAAAGCCTATTGACAGTGAAGCTTTTAGCTCGGCCCAATCGGCACCAGAGAAATCAGCGTTGTTAGATTTAGTACTGTTATCATTGAGTTCAACCTTTACGTACATATTATCGTCGACAAACAAATTGACTCCGAATATTATTCGCACTGCCTCATCATCGGAAGTATCGTCGTCTGGATCGAGGTATTCGTACCGGATGTAGGGGATTATTTTTTGGGTTGTTCGGTGATAAAACATTACAGTATAAGCACTTCTGTCAATTTTTTTGTTTGTCGTAAAATCCTCCTCTCCCATAACGTACTCAATTTCAGTACCCATTCTGTTAGCCATTTCCCACTCAAACTGCGCACCATAGCTAAGGATATCAACTCTTGCATCGTTTACCGGATCCTCCATAGAATCAATGTAGAAGGAAAACCCTATTCGCATAGCGTCATTGGGCAGCAGCCTGATTCGTCCATTTACTGCTTTATGCGTATTGTCGTCTTCTTCAAAGGGGTTGTGACTGTCATCAATAGACTCACCATTTGAAATTTGTATATCGTAATCAAAGGGCAGCGCCGTGGATTCTACATCTCCCTGCAGAGCTATGCCGGTTAACCAACGGGGATAAAAACGAAGATCACTACCAAATTTGTTGTTTTTATTCGTCGACAAAGGCTCTTTGACGGTTAAGGTTGCGGGTTTTGCAGTGTGTATTTCATTGTATATCCCAAAGTGGGTAAACATTTTTCCCGCCCTGAAACGAAGCCAATTTTCCAAAGTGTATTCTGCAAATGCGTATTCAACGGCAACATTACCTCGATCATCCTCCGTAGCCGACCCATGTTCCCACGTTAAGTCAGTCGCAATGCGTAGCCGACTAGTTGCCTGGATATTAAAAACCAAATCCAGTAAATCTATGTCAAAAGAACCATTGGTATCTTCTACATCATCACCGCTGATGGTTTTTTCGTATTCGAAGCTGAGATAACCATTGATATTGATTTGTTCAAAGGAGGCAGCATTGACAGGAATATGTAAGTTGAATAACAGCATATATAGGCCGAGATACAACAAGAACCTAAGCATAGCGATATCTCCTTGTGGCTATCCTAGTGACCGTAGAGAAGCTTACAACTTATGACCTAAAATATAATTAGTGTCCATCCATAAACTGCTGTCATTCCCGCGTAGGCGGGAATCCATTTGCCTAGATGTCGCTA
>JAZFYA010000423.1:0-7276 GCA_036443315.1 Pseudomonadales bacterium | reverse complement strand
TTTGAGAAAAACGCTATTTTTTAGAATACACCAGTGGTGTGGTTTAGAACTCCCCGAAAAACTCAGTTATATACTGCTATACAAGCGTATAAAGAGAATTTACCAGTTTTTTATGAAACCATAGGGTATACGTTAATCATAATAAGGCGCCCGGCCGATCACCCGACAATAAAGGATCGATTAGTATCTACTTTACTGAGCAGTGGTCGATGGCAAACTGGGATATTAAAGATGATGAACTAATTAGGTTAGCAATAACCAGGGTAGAGCCTTTTTATAAGAATCTGGGAAAGATTATCGAAAAATCTGTAGTGCACCGCTGGCCTCTTTTTGGAATGCAAGGCAGCCCTGGGGTTTACAAATTAATGGACCAATACCAGGAGTCGATGAAACGCGAACCTCATTCATCAATACAATATGCGGGTGATTTCATGCCACAGACTGGAATAAACCAAGCAATGAGTTCTGGAGAAATTGCAGCTAAACGCATCATTGAGATATTTATGCGCAGCTAGTGACTCGTTTGGCCTAAGGGCCAAACTCTTCCCGTCGCGCAGTGGTCACTCATATTCAACTACTTTATATAGAAACCCATGCTAAAAACGGCATGGCCTACCCTGGCAAAAACAATTGCCAATCTCCAGGCGTAAAGATGCTGTAATCGAGTGCCCGTAGTTTGTTTATAGCTCTATATTCCCGTAGGATACTTATCTAACTAGAATTATTATAAGCGAAGTCGGTTTTCTTCACTTGTACTATCGTGAGCAAGGTTCACGATAGTAGGAGATAAGCCTATGAAAATGCAAAGAAAATTCAGATATATTCTTAAATTGATGCATCTTCCTCGGCTTTCTATCCGTAAATGGAGCTAAAAACCGATATGTCGAAAAGATTTCACAACAAAGAAGTAATGTTAAAAAATCCGTTGTGGAGGGTTTTCTCTGCAACATAGATATTGGATTTTCGGCGGTCGCCGTTATTTATGCGGATACTGGGTGATATGGACTGCTCATTTGAATAGCTAGAGCGCGCTTATCAGGCACATGGCGACGTACTTTTTGGCCTCATATACCTTGAGATTAGTTTTGAGCCCATGAACGCAGATCAAAGGCCGGTCGATTATATTGCCAAAATGAATTTTCCTTTAGCGTAACTAAAAACCAAAAAAAGGTCCAATGAACATCTTTAAAGAAATCAAAGACCGCAGCATTTTCAAAGTATCGTTCGCCTATATACTGCTTGCTTGGCTATTGATACAAATTGCTGGCATCGTCTTGCCTGCCTTTGAATCACCTGAATGGGTGATGAAAGTCATCCTCTTAGTCTTAGCTCTGGGTTTCCCTATAGCTATTGTCTTAGCCTGGGCACAAAATCTGAAAATAGATTCAAAGAAAGAAGAAGCACCGATTTCAATGGCTCCACCACCGTTGCGGCAATTCACTGCTCGCAGGGAGGAATTGGGGCAATTAGAGGACATAATACTGGGTAGCAATCGAGCATTCGGTGTCGTTTGCAGTATAGTTGGCATGGGCGGGGTGGGCAAGAGCGCTCTCGCTACGCAATTTGCGACTGAGCAGCGCCAAAGATTTTCGGATGGGATATTCTGGGTGTTCCTGGATTCGGTAACTCCGATGGACGCAGCTCGGAATATTGCGACGGCCATGGAAGAGACGATTGTTGTTCCAAGGGATGAAGCCCATGCTCGAGTCACAATTAGCAAGCTGTTTTCAAAAAAACAGGCTTTACTCATTTTAGACAATGCTGATGGCGAAGGCGCAGCTGAGTGTATTGATTATATTAGGCCGAGCGAAAGTACAGTTTCCATTCTAATCACAACTCGTGATATGCATCTTTCGCAGTCACTAAATGCGGAAAGATTGGATTTGAATAGCTTCAATATTGAGGAGGGAATCGCGCTCTTAGAACACGTTCTTGATAAGGACGAGCGGCTCAATGGGAGCGGTGATGATGCCCGTCGAATTGTTGAAGCGCTTGGTGGGTTACCACTAGCACTGGACATCGCCGCTCAATACCTCGAGTTGGACAGGGAAATATCATTTAGGGACTATCTAGATGATTTGAACATTGAAGATTTAGAAGTGCCAGGAAAAAGTGTTGTTGCAACCCTTTCAAAGAGTTTGAACCTTTTGTCCCCTGCCGAGAAAACCGCATTCATCGCTTTAGGAGCTTGCGATGAGACTGGCTTTTCGATTGAAACGGCAATGGCAGTTTCGGGCAATACAGACAGGAAACAATTACAGAGCTCACTCATTAAATTGTGCCGCTTATCCATAGTTCAAAAACGTGCTAAACACCGTTTTGCTTTGCATCCAATAGTGCGAAATTATGTTCGGTTACAGGAGGGGATTAATGAAGCAGATCGGCGTCATGCGAAGCATTGGTGTTCTTATGTGGAAGGGTATAATCAAGATACAGTTCAAGATTGGTCAGCTATTGAAGTTGAGTGGCAAGGCGTCCGTATGGCGTGGGACTGGTGTTTAGGTCAATATCGCGATGGACTGGATGTTAGAAATATCCACCTAGATAATTGCTGTCTTTGGTCAGCAAAAATAGCCAAAAATCTTCGTTATTATCTAGATGGTTGCGGTCGCTGGCAAGATTCGATAAAAAGAATGCCCGAGACTTTGGAAGCAGCAATAAAGATTGAAAACATAGAGCTTGAATTTGAAATTCGGCGACATTTGGCAATTATTTTGAGAAAAACAGGGAAGTTTGAAAATATCGAGAAAGCAGCCGAACTTAACCTTGCTAATATTAAGCTTGCAACTTGTGAGAATCGCGAGGACTGGATTGGCAAAGAAAAGGAACAGTTGGGACGTGTTCGGGTAAGGCAAAAACTCTACGAAGAAGCCAACAGGCTATACGAAGATTCACTGAGGATTGCCCAATCCCAAGGGGCGAAACGTTATGAACAGCAGGCACTAAATTGCCTTGGTGAGTTGCACCGCCGACAGAGCCGCTTTCACTTTGGTAGAGCGACAGAATATTTTAGTAAAGCGTTGGCACATTACCAACAATCTGGTGATGGTCAGGGGGTATGCTCATCTCTTGGGCATCTAGCTGATACATATTCGGACAAGGGTGACCTTGTTAATGCAGTAAAGCTCTATGCTCAAGCGATCTCCGTGTTTGATCAATCTTCTAAAGTTGAAGTTGAAGGCTCTCTTCATCAAAATTTTGGTATTGCTCTGAAAAGAACACAAAGGAATATGGATGCACTAGCATGTTTTATCGTAGCTGCCAACATCTGCGATGTTCTTGGGATCGGAGGTTGGTATGGTGAATCGCCAGTAAGTATGCACCAAAGTTTACTAAACGCCCTTGGGTCTGATGCTGACGAATTTCGCGTTACGAAAGACAGATCATCTGAGGAAGTTATTCGCATTGCGCGAAGCAGAGTGACGTCTGTTGTGCAATCGATTCGAAATGGCGCAGGCAACTTAATTCTTGGTGTAAATGAAGAGAATTAATTGCGTGACTGATTATCATATTTATTTGGTTAGGAAGAAATGGAATCAACAATAATAAAGCCTCCCAACGCGCCCTTTATGGCGCCCCCAGATATACCAGAAGTCGTGGCGCGCAGTAACGAATTGAATAAGTTGAAAAGTATGATTTTGGGTAAAAGCGAGAAGTCTGTTGTAGTGTGCAGTATCACCGGGTGCGGGGGAACTGGTAAGAGTACACTTGCGGCGCACTTCGCGCACCGATGTCGACATCATTTTCCTGATGGTATATTTTGGGTTAATGTGGAATCTGAGACTCCAATTATTGTTGCTCAAAAAATTGCGTCTGTGTTAGGTAAAGGAATCGTTGATGTTAAAAATGAATCTCATGCCCAGACGATAATCAATAAACTGATGTTGGACAAAAAAGCCCTGTTGGTATTGGACAACGCTGACGGAAGATATGCGTCGAGACGAATTGAGAATATACGACCGGGAGGAACAGACGTAGCTGTACTTATAACAACGCGGAATCAGGCAGTATCGGGGGCGCAGGGAGCAGAAAAGTTAAATTTAGATTTTTTTAAAGCTGATGATGGGGTAACATTTTTCCAAAAAATCATGGGGAACGATTCTCGTTATTCGATGAGCATATCCGTAGTCCAAAAAATTGTTAATTCCCTAGGAGGCATGCCTCTTGCGATTGAACTCGCAGCTACAATGTTCTCGAGGAAAAAAAGTTTAACATTGGATCAATACATGAATGGGATGAAAATCGAGAACTTGGAAGTTGATGGAACGAGTGTTTTTTCTTCCTTATACAAAAGCTTTGGATTACTTGATTCTTTTGAGCAGAAGGCTCTTATTTCTCTAAGAGTATGCGCCACAAGTGGGTTTTCTGTTGATGAAGCAATGACAGTATCAAAAATCAATGATAGAAATAGAATACGGAAGTTGCTCTCTAATAAATTGTACCCAATGTCTTTAGTTCAAAGACTGCCGCCTCAACGCTTCGTCTTACATCCAGTGATACTAGCTTTTCTTCGTGCACAGTGAGGGGACATCTAAGCTGAAAAGTTCCATGCACAATATTGAAGCCATCGTTTTTGTTGTTCAGAGAACTGTAAGATGGCTTCCATGGTAAAGGAACGCTGTTCTCATAGTGCGAATTTAACTGAATTGTATCCCGCAAAGAACAGGAAAGGGAATTATCTGACCACTCAATTCTTAAGGATATTCGCTTGTTAACAGTATTCCCTAAGGGCCTGTAAATTCAGTTGAAAAAAGGTTAGATGACGTAACACGTAGGCCTTGACGATTAGCTAATTCCTCTAGAAATACGATGTCAGCGGGTTAGTAAGATAGGGTACATATTAACATGGTTGAGAAAAACGCAATTGAGACGAGAAAAGAAGCTGAGGCACTCAAGAGTGCTTTACAAAACATCACAAATCTTGCCTACCCTCACGAATGGAAGACCGAGTGGCTTTCTCTTCCTCTTGAAACAGATGAAGGACGGTTGCCTTATGATTTCCAGATAATCTGTTCAGACTTGCCTGCCATAAAAGATGGAAAGGACTGGTGGCCACCAACATCCCCTGATCCAAAGTTATGGATTCGTTGGGAGCCCAATTCAGGAGCGGGATTTTGGATCAGGCCGCGACAATATGATCCACTTTTACGTGATCGTCTAATTCTTTTGGATCCTAGAGAAATCGTTGAAACAGAAGTGGTAAGCTCAATCAACCGACAAGCTTTGGTTGATGCCTGTTATTTTTCGGCAATGAGTGGCCGAATGGTTTGGCATAATCCCGCAAAAGGCGGAGCAGGTTCTCCCAAGTCCGCACACTTCCAGGCTATGAATTTATATTGGAGTGACAATGATACCCAAAAATTCACATTCCCTTGTTGCAACTATGAATACGATGATACCGATTGGAGTTTAACGACTAATGTTAACGCTCATTTACTTAAGAAGGGTGTAAACAAGAATCAATACCCGATTCCCGGTCTCGTCGTTTGGGGCCCGATCCGTTCAGTAGTAGAGCGTGTCTGGGAAGTTGTATGGAAATATGACGAAGCCAGAGCCTGCAATGTAATTATTCAGCCCGGAGATATTACAGTTTACAAAGACATGACACGTGTTTTCATATTTCCTCGGTGTCGTGATGTCCCGCGGTACTGGGTGACCGAAGAAATGTTAACTAAAGATGAAATGAGGCTTATGAAAAACAACCGAGAAGGCGAATGGGCAAAATGGCCTTTTGCTGGAGTTGAAACAGGGCTTTTAACTCAAGTTGAATGGGGCCCCCTATTCAATGAGATAATTTTAGAAAAGGGGAAATGGGGGCAAACATTATTGAGACTACTTCTTGAATTAACTCTTGATGAATTTGAACAGGATTGGATCGACTTTGCGGACATAGTTCGTCGCTCCTCGATAGATAAATAAGATACTGAGCAACGCTGAAACGTAGCAGCTAAGATAAGATGTTAGATTTCTTTTTTAGACACTCGCGAGGATGGACTAGCCCGCATTCTTTCATTTCTATGGACGATAAATACTGATTGGAATCAAAAAGTTCATAATTTTCCACTATGTATTTATTCAGCACATCTAAACCTTGATCCTTTAATGGTCGATAGACAGCAAGCGGTACAAAATATTTCATTTTCCTTTCAAAATGTAGCATCCCGTTAAGATGATCGACCCCATGCTGAATATCGCATGCCATTGTGTCAAGAAATTCTCCTTCATGCAGCTGTCCACTGAGATCATGGTATTTCACGTGAATGCTCCGACAACGCTCGACATATCCCCTCATGTTATTGATGGATAAGCAATCTTCCCAATTGTAGAAGAAATCAGTTTCTTTCACTATTTCTGGATTTATCATGGCTATCGTTTCGATTTCGTTGGGTTGCGGGTAATAGTCCCCCTGTAGTATTAATATCCGGTGACTTTCGCCAATTTGAGGAGCCGCCATTTCGAATCCTCTCGGATATTGATAGATCTCACTCCTAATCCTATATGCTATTTCCAGCATTTTATCGACAATATCATTTCCAAGCTGAAAATCAGATACTTTTTCAGCATCCCTTCTTAGCCTAGGATCTGGATCTTGTATAATGAATCTTTCCATAATCCTTTCCTCAAGAGGTTGATCACACCAATTAGTCCGAGTGGTTTGTTGACTTCAGAAAAGGGTAAATCACTTCTATTTACGCATTCCGACAAATCCGGCCACGATGTTTGGGCAGCTCACGACATTGTCGATCTAAGGCGAGCAAGTGGCCCGTTTTCTCAATCAGTTGATCGAACAGCGCTGCAAGCCCGACCAGGTAATCTGTGATAACAGTACCGAGTCTACCATCAAAGCCATGTTTTTCTGGCAACAGTCGCCAATTTATACGAACGTTGAGTATTCTGGTGATTCCGATCGGGAGGCGGAGGGCAGACACTCAATCCCCGCTGCTCGCAGTCGAAGTGTTTAAAATTTGGTCCATATTTGGGTAGACCGTGCATCGTGATCACATGGGCGGCGGTGATTTTGGCTGCGTGAAGAGTGCTTCAAACTGGACCCGCCAAAATTGCCGCGATAAGTGCGGCGTAGAGCTAAGGCTTGCGATGCACAGTGGTTTCATTGATTTTTAGACTCCCCCAGGAGCCCTGAGTCAGAAGCCCCAGCCCCAGAATTTGAGAAAATCCGCAAATGGCCACATGTCCGAGGCGCGCCGTTTCCAGGGTTTAAGGCTGGTATAAAATACGGTGCCGGTCTGGGTGTGGTCACCGTATTCTTTATCGACCC